>JAFAOS010000118.1 GCA_019247515.1 Chloroflexota bacterium
CCGCCGCGACCATCAACACGCTGGCCCAGAACTTCTATGCCGGACGCTACACGTTCTGGCCAAACCTGTTTCTGTCGTACACCGGCGCCTGGGATGGCACTTCGGCGCAGGACCGGAATTTCGATATGCAGGCGCTGATCCCCTTCGTACATGATGGCCGCCGATGAAACCGCGGCGCTGGCAATCGGCATCAAAAGCCCGACCGTCGGACTGTACTCCAACACATACGCCCAGAAAGGCTCGAGCCTCAACCGACCCTTCAACGACGGCATCAACCAGATCCTGTACGGCCGAGACTCGGTGAGCAGCCTGGATGACCTGGCCCAGAGCTGGCGCACCAACCGTGGTGATCAGATTCGGGCCGAGTACGAGCAGGCCCTACAGCAAGCACATGCATAGGAAGGCGAGGGCGCAAGAGTGGACTACCAGATGATCTCCGTGGACGATCACGTCGACCTGCAGTATTTGCCGAGGGACCTGTGGACCTCACGACTGCCCGAAACGCTGCGCGAGCGAGGGCCGCACGTCGAAGAGACCGACACCGGTTATGTGTGGGTGTGCGATGGCAAACGCTGGGGAAACTGGGCCGGCGGCACGAAACAGGGTCCGCAACGGTCCTACCAGAACGCGCTCGAGCGGGGTGGTGTGTATGAGCCGGGCGTGCTGCGGCCGACGATCGCCGAGCTTCGCCTGCAGGACATGACTCGCGACGGCATTGAGGCGACGTTCATGTTCGGGCCGATCACCGCCTTTGCCGCTGAGGATCCGGAGCTGCGCACGGCCATTTACCAGGCCTACAACGACTGGCTGCAGGAGTTCTGCGCGCACGATGCACATCGACTGCACGGCATCGCTGCGCTACCCGGCGAGGATCCGGAAGTCGCAGTTGCCGAGGTGTACCGCCTTGCGCGTCAGGGTGGCACTCAGCAGGTCAACTTTCTGATTCGGAGCGCTACCGCGATCTACGATGAGCCGTGGGAACCCTTCTGGGACGCCGCGGCGGACACCGGCTTGATCGTCTCGTTCCACGTCGGAGGTGGCGCGGGCTTTGCGCCAGGTGCGCGACCCGCCAATCCGGCCGATGAAAAACCCTGGACGGTGTTCAATCCGACCAGAGGTTTCATCAACCAGTTCCTTGACCCGTTCGTCGGACTGATCGGTCACGGCGTGTTCGAGCGCCATCGGAACCTTACGGTGATGCTGGCGGAGGTTGGACTCGGCTGGCTGCCCTGGGTGGTCCACGAGATGGACTATCGCTATCAGCGCCTGGTGGACAATCAAGCGTACTGGGCCTCGCGAGGTGGTATCGTTTTGAGCGAGCCGCCGAGTGCGGTGTGGAAACGCAATTTCTGGGTGACCTTCCAGGATGATCCGGTCGGCCTGGCGCTGCTGGACTTCTGCAACGAAGACCACATTCTCTGGGCATCCGACTACCCTCACCCCGACAGCACGTTTCCCGATTCGCAGCGTATTGTCGCCGAACAGATGGCGAACATTACGCCTGAGCAACGCCGCAAGATCCTGCGGGATAATCCCATTGCGCTCTACGGGCTGGAGGATCGCTCTGCCGGTCCTGGCGCAGCCGCTGAGCCTGCAGGAGTTTCGGCCTGAGCGCTCCGCTACAGCTGCGTGTCGAGGAACCGCGCCATGACCGGCTGGCGCACAGCATTGCGACGGTCGACCGGGCGCGGTTCCCAAGCGCGGACACACTTGCGCAGGAGGCATGCCTGACGCTCATCCGCGCGTTCGGCGCGCTCAACGCCTTGATCGACGAGCAACTCGCTGCTTTCGGTCTCTCACGTCCGCGCTTGCACGTGCTGGCGTTTCTGAATCGCGCCGGCAATGACGTGCGCATGACGGATATCGGCAACTGGTTAGGCGTAACCAGAGCACACGTCACGCGCCTGGTGGATGGTCTGGAACGCGATGGACTCGTGGCGAGGTCCGCCAGCGAACATGATCGCCGCACGATTCTGGTCCACATCACCCCCGCTGGCCGGCAGCGCCTGGAGGCTGCCGTGCCGCACCACGTGGCGCATCTGAGCCGACTGCTGGCTGAGCTGTCCTCAGACGAGAAATCGTTGCTGATCCATCTGCTGGCGCGGGCCCGCGAAGCCATGCTCTCGGCTGAAGGCGAACCCGAGCGCCCGCAACCGGCATTTCCTGTTTAGCCCATCTGAACGATCGTCCGGCTCTAATCGGGACGGTCAGGCGTGCCAACCATATCGGGAACGGGTTGTCCGGGTATCGCGTCTGGCGCATTTGTCAGAACCACCCGCGTCACGAGCGATTGCAGCTGGCGCCGTTCTGTCGCTCGCAGATCGGTCAACATCCGCTCAATCGCTCGGTCCACCTCGCGCTGGCAGCTTGCACGAAAGGTGCGCCCAAGCTCGGTGACAAAGATGAGTCGCACGCGACGGTCGTGCGGATCGGGGTGGCGCTCGACATAACCCGCCTGTTCCAGGCTGTCCAGCACGGCCACCCCGGCGCTCGGGTCCAGGCCCAGCGCGTCGCAAATCGCCTTTTGAGAAACTGGGCCCTGTTCATCACAGAAGGCCAGCACCACGAACTGGCGTGGCCGAACCTCGAGACTCTGCAGCGCCACTCGCGCGGCGCTGGCGGCGAGTTTGCCGGCTCGCCAGAGCAAGTAGCCCATGTCCGAGCCGAGCCGAGCCGTGGGATTGTCGTCGGATGTACGGCCATCGGTGGTCCAAGCCGGGACCTTGCCGTTCGAGGCCGCGCGCCGCACGCTGGCAAGCATACTCGAAGGTGACCGCTCCGTGCATAACGCAATCATGGTTATTGACAATGATTCTATTCTACAATGAAGTGTGGTAGTGTAGGACGCATGCGCAATCTGGGAGCTAGCCCTGTGCCGGGTGAAGGCTTCGTCAACGTCAGCGGTCTGCGGTTGCATTACCTCGTCTGGAATCCCGACGGCGGCCAGGACACCATCGTCATGCTGCACGGGCTGCGCGGCGAGGCCAGCATCTGGGCGACGGTCGCCGAGCCACTCGCCGACCAGGGCCTCCGTGTCCTCGCGCTCGATCAGCGTGGCCGCGGATTTAGTGACTGGGCTACGGGATGGCGACTACAGTCGGGCTGCCTATGTGCGTGACCTGGAGGGACTCAGCGCGGCACTGAAACTGGATCGCTTTGCTCTCATCGGCGCGTCGATGGGGGGTGCCAACGCGGTCGCCTTCGCCGCCGTGCGACCCGACCTCGTGACTGGGCTGGTACTGGAGGACCCGGCTATCTTTCTGCCACGCGCGGACGGCCAGGTCGCAGGTCAATCGCGCATCCCGAACGAGGTGAACAGCACCCCAACCTCTTTCAATACCTGGGACGAAGCCGCGGAATATGCGCGCGGCCGACGGCCCACACTCTCGGGCGCCGGATTGGAAGCGTACTTGCGCGCCACGCTCAAGCCGCTAGACGATGGCCGCGTCACCTGGAGGTACGACCTCGAAGGAATCCGCCGCGCAATGCAGGCGCGCCGCGGCGAACACGCCGAGCAGGGGCTGTGGTCGCAGGTCGCTCAGGTTCGCTGCCCAACGCTGATCCTGCGGGCTGCGCAATCGGACGTGGTGTCACCCGAGGCGGTCGCCGCGCTCCTGGCCAGCATTCCAACAGCGCGCGCCGTCGAGATCCCGCGCGCTGGCCACAGTATTCATCTGGATAACCTGTCCGACTACATGGCCGCTGTCGCGCCGTTCATTAGCAGCCTCAAACGACCGCTCGGAGCATCAGCGAGTGCGTGATGTCATCGACGTTTCCAGCCCTGGCCAGCTGACACGGCGCCGTTTCGTGCGCTTGACCGGGGGTGGCATTCTTGCCTTGCCTCTGGGTCTATCGCTCCTGACGGAGGCGTGCTCCTCGGTTCCACCTGGATCAAGCGCAGCCACCAGCGGGTCAGTCGCAGCGTCCGCAAAACTGGTGTACCCGACATATGTGCCATTCACGAATGTGCCGAAACCCGATCTGCCCGGTTCGCCAGAGGGTGTGGAAGACGCCTACACCGCATATCCAAGCCAACGTACGTCGCTGAATTTGTCGGCTCCCGGCAACGGTGGGAGCCTGTCGGCATTTGTGACCACGTCCGTCGCGCCGCCTAAGCCCCTAGAACAGAACCCCGCCCTGGCAGGAGTTCAACAAGCGGGCGAACATCAATCTGCAGCTGAACATCTCGACCATTACCGACGCCGCGACCAAACTGCCAACCATCATTGCCGCCAACGATCTTCCTGACGCGATCTACGTTCCGCCGGGTCCGACTGGCATTTCGGGCTTCCCGGATTTCCTCGCTGCTCGCTGCGCTGACTTGACGCCCTTTCTGGCGGGTGACGCTGTCAAGAACTACCCCGCGCTGGCGAACTACCCACCGTTCCTGTGGCAAAGCGCTGGCGTCGCGTACAACAACAAGATCTACGGCGTCCCGGTCTGTCGCAGTCCCGTGGGGAACGCTTTGATGTTTCAGAGGCAGCTCGCGGATCCTGTCAGCCGTCAGTTGCCGAAAAGCGCCGACGACTTCAAACAACTGCTGAAGGACCTCACGAGTCCGCAGGCAGGCGTGTTCGGTTTCGGCAGCTCACCAGCGGCGGCTTTGGGAATGGATAGCGGCGACTTGTTCCCACAAATCTTCGGCGCGCCAAACAACTGGAAACTGGACAGCTCCGGGGCACTAATCAAGGACTTCGAGACAGAAGAGTTCAAGGCCGCGCTCGCCTACGCGCGTGACCTGTTTGCGTCCGGTCTTTTCCACCCCAACAGCCTGGGCTACCAGGGTCGAGACCTGACCAACGACTTCGTTTCGGGCAAATTCGTCTTCATCAATTTTTCCTGGAACTTCGACACGGTCTGGCGAGGATCCATCGTGCTCAACCCGAGTGCACGCGTCGGCGTGGCTGCGCCCTTCAGCGCGGGCGGGACAAGCCAGCCAATCTACTACCTGGCATCAGCGAACTTCGGCACGTCGGTCCTCAAAAAGGCCGATCCCGCGCGAATACAGGAAATCCTGGCGATTTACAACTACCTGGCGTCGCCGTTCGGGACAGAGGAAGCGTTGTTCCTCGCGTATGGTCTCGAGGGGCAGGATTACACATGGGACGACCACGGCAATCCCGTCCCGACGCCGGGCGGCTTCAACAACGCGTATGTGCCCTGGCGGTGGATGGCACAGCCGCCACACGCGCAGTACAGCCCAGTCCAGACAGTGGAATACGCGCAGGTAACACACGCCGCGGAGCAGCAGATGCTCTCAGTGGGTGTGACCGATCCAACACTCACGTTGTACGCGCCGAGCGATGGCAAGCTTGGCCCAGCCGCGCGCCAGGCCATGCGCGACGGCTTGACAGCGATCGTGAGCGGGCGTGATCCAATGAGCAACTTCGATCAGCTACTGGCCGACTGGCGCAAGAGTGCCGGCGACGCAATTCGCGCCGAGTTGACCAGTGCGCTGGCCGCCTCCAACCCATAGGCATTGTTCGTGAACCCTGTGCCAGAGCATGCAGCAAATTGCACAGCGCGCGAAAAAGGCAGCTCTGAGACGACGATCTGCTCGGCGTTCGTACCCGTTCGTGCTCCCTTGACGATTACTCCAGGTTGATCTTGAACAACGCCGAGATGGATTCACAGAGCCCGTTCGCACGGCTGCTCGTCGGCCAGCACGCTTGCTCGGCAATTGCGGATAGGCGGCTTCGCCGCACGTGATCAGCGCATCGCCACCCCTTACCAACTCGCGCCGATGGACCTGCTGACGCCCAGTACCTCCGCCACCACCTGGCGCTCATGGGACGCACCCACGCGCTGTTCGCAGACGACGCTATCGCTCGGTTACACGAGGTCAGTCTGGGTCTGCCACGCGCGTCAACAACGCGGCGATTGCGGCGCTCATCGCCGCGGCCACCGACGCTGGAGCCACTTTGATGTCGGTCCATTTCGGTGGCTCCCGGCATTTGCCGCACACTCGAGTTCGGTCAGTCGCGCGCGCCCTGGTACCTTCGTTACGATCGAGCAATGCCAGCCTCGGTCACGCTACAGACCGTTCATCCGCGCATTCTGGCCGCAGTGCGGCGTGAGGTCGCCGCGCCGAGCGATGTCGCGTCAGCGTGGGGGCCTGCGATAGGCAAGGTCTGGGAATTCATTCGTAGCCAGCCGGGGCTTCGGACCGACGGCCACAACATCTTCATCTACCACAACCCAAAGCAGCCGGGCGAGCCATTAGTGTGCGACTTTGGGGTCGAGGTCACGCGCACATTTGCCACTGTCGGCGAGGTGTACGCGACGCAAACGCCAGAGGGCGAAGCTGCCGTCGCCGTCCACCGCGGACCGTACAATCGCCTGAACGAGGCATACAACGCGATCGATCAATGGTTGAGGGCGAACGGGAGAGAGTCCGCCGGGGACGTTTGGGAGATCTACGGAGATCCCACGCCGGATCCCGCGGACACCGAGACCACGGTCGTGCACCTCCTCCAGTAGGTTGCGGCTTGCGTACACGATCTCCTGGCGGAGCAGCTCGTCGCTCGCCGACGAAATCAACAAAAGTTGCGGTCGCGGGATAAATACCGTCCGAGACAGTGTCTCAGAGACGCGACCCCCGACCGCAACGCTGCGATGGGGGAGAGATTGGAGCAGGGAACGGGGCTCGAACCCCCGACACTCAACTTTGGGAAATCTGAGCGCGCAATCTAGCGTCGTCTATGGGCGTCCGTCCAATCGGCAGGGCAGTCCGGTTTGTCTATGACCGTCTTCACCGATCTGCACAATACCGTGGTAAATACAATGCTAAAGGCGACTCTTTCGACGGAAAAAGTTGAGGTTCCGCACCTTTACCACGGTTTGGCTGGGATGCTGACTCGGCACGCGGGTCAATGGTCAGCAGCGGTCCGGACCGGCAGTTCTCCAGTCGAGGCGCAACCAACCAGAGCAGAGCAAGCTGCTAAGTGCCTCACGTCATGCGCCAGGCCGCGGAGCGGGTTCGGTGGCGACAGTACCGGCACGTTGTGCGCTTGCAGGTCCTTGATCACCGGCGCCCAGAACGAGGCGTCTGCGAAACCGCCGTGGACCAGGATGACCGTGGGGATGTTGCGGGATTCGCTCATGTGCGTCTCCTATCAGCGTGAGTTGGGCGCGCTACATGGCGATTCTCCGCATCACAAGGTCGGCTACGCGTGCGTCAGATGACTGAGGTTGAGCCAGGCACGACGTATACGATGACGTAGCCGGCCGCCGAGTCCTCGTCGAACACGGTAGGGGAAATGGCCGGCGTGGCCACCGCGGCTGCGGCTCGGTGCCACCTCGCTCATGTCCGCTGGTTTGGTTCGACGACTGAGCCCGCAGCTTAGATCGCAAGCGCCGCGTCGTGCTGTTGCACCCAGATCATCGCCGCCTGGCAGCCCCACATTGTGTTGAACATCGCCTTGCGGCAGTTGACTGGCTGGCCCGGCTCAGACCATCCCCAGCTACGAGCTTGTGCGACATCGTTCGCTGCTGTGATCAGTCCTGCGCTATTCCCGAAATGTGCGCCGCAAACGCACGTCTTGCGTCAATAGAGGATCCGACCAGAGCCTCGGTTCCGCGTTGGAGGTGGCTCGAGAAACGTTTCAATCACTCCGCTACCCTCGAGGTAGCCGTTCGGCTATGGGACCAGCGTGGAGAGCGGCTCCCCTCCGAACCTGCGCCGGCTCGCCGACGTTCAGCGGCGTAGCTGGGCGCACAGCCACACATCGCGCCCTGAACGGGAACCGCAGACTCGATGAGCATCTGCTCATCGAGGTAGTAGTACCAGCTGATCGCCTGCTCTTCGGGCCCACAAGTGTCAACGATGATCTCGTTGTGTGGCCGGTCTTCAAAATCGTCGGCGGAACGCATTCGGACATCCAGTGATTCCCGCAATT
>JAFAOS010000119.1 GCA_019247515.1 Chloroflexota bacterium
TGAAGAAGGTGGTCTTGCCGGCTCCGTTGGGGCCGATCAGGCCGCACGTGCCCTGCTCGAAGCGCACGCTCATCCCGTCCAGCGGGGTGACCCCGCCGAAGCGGACCGTCAACCCGGATACGTCGATCACTCGGCCTGGCCCCCCGCCGACGCCGTTCGGCCGAACAGGCCGCGCACGAACCGTCCCAGGCGCGCGAGGTCCTTCGGCACCTGCTCGACGAGGCCGCGTGGCGCGGTGGTCAGCACCTGCAGCACCCCGATCCCGAACAGAATCGTCAGCCAGTCGGGGGAAACGCCCCAGTCGTTGAGCAACGCCTGCAGGAACTTCAGCAGGAAGGCGGCGACGATCGCGCCCCACGTGCTGTAGGCGCCACCCATCAGCACCACCGCCAGCAGCGTGATCGAATCCGCGGTCGAGAACGTGAGCGAGTTCAGGTAGCGGAAGCTGCCGGCCACCAGGCCTCCGGCGACGCCGGTGATGAAGGAGGCGAGCGCGAACGCCCACAGTTTGTAGAGCGTGGTGTTGATCCCCGCCGCCAGCGCAGCCGACTCGCTCTGGCGGATCGCCGCCCACGCGCGTCCCGGGCGCCCGCGGATGTGGCCGAGCACGAGCAGAAACATCAGGATCGCCACGATCACCGAGTAGCGGAAGAACGCGGGATCGGTGGAGGCGATGCTCGGGCGCCGGATCGGCGGGATGTGCACGCTGCCGCCGTTGTATCCGGTGAAGCCATGGCCGCCGTTGGGGAAGTTGATCGTGGCCAGCGCGACGGTGATCGCGCCCGCGAGCATCAGCGTGATCAGCGCCAGGTACAGTCCGCTCATCCGCAGGGCCGGCAGCCCCACCAGCGTTCCCAGCACCATCGTGATCAGCCCTGCCGCGAGCAGCACGATCGGGAACGGAAGCGAGGTCGCGAACAGCAGACGCGCGGCGACCCACGCCCCCATGGCCAGCACCGCCCCCTGCCCCAGCGACACCATGCCGACCCGCCCGACCAGCAGCCCCAACCCGAGTGTGACGATCGAGTAGATCGCCACCTGAGTCCACGCGTCGACGTAGTAGAGGCTGAAGATCGACGGGAACAGCAGCAGCACGAGCAGCAGCAGGGCGGCGATTACCGCCGGGCGCACGAAGTCTGCGGGGACGAGGCGGGGGCGCGCGCGCGGATGCCGCCCGGCGAGATCCGGGGCGGCGGCGCCGGACGCGGCGGCGGTGCTCTCGTCCGCGGTCCTCAGGCCACCCGATTCCATGCCTAGACCCCCTGGCGCCCGATCGAGATCACTCGCCTGCGGTTCAACACCAGCAGCGCGATCGCTGCGAGCACGAACGGCGTCGCGTCACGGTAGTTGCTGACCGCGCTGATCGGTGTGAGCTCAGCGCTGATCACGCCGATCACCAGCGCGGCGACAAAAGTGATCGGGATCGAGCGCAGGCGCGCGATCAGCGTGGCGGCCAGACTGGAAATGACCAGGAAGGTCAGGCTGGTGGCGTCCAGGGCGACGAGGTCCGCGAGCAGCACCCCGGCGATGCCCGACAGCACTCCGCAGCCGAACCAGGCCGCTGCCGTCACGCGCCGCACCGGAACGCCCAGGGTCGCCGTGATCTCGCGGTCGTCGGCCATCGCCCGCATCGCCGTCCCGAGCTTCGTGAAGCGCAGGAACGCGCCGGTGACAACCGTGATCACGAGTCCCAAGGCCAGCGCGATCACGTTCGTGTAGGTGATCGAGATCTGACCGACCTGGAAGGTGTTGCTGTCGGTCGGGAGGGTCAGGGAACGAGACGCCCCGCCGCTCGACGGCCAGAGCAGGTCCATCACCCCGAGCAGGATCAGGGTGAGGCCGAGCGTCGCCGTCGCCTTGACCAGCGGGTCGCGGCCGGCGAGCGCAGGGCCGAACACCATTCCGTAGGCCAGCGTCACCACGCCGCCGACCAGCACGGAGATCAGGAAGGCCGGCCAGAACCCGAAGCCGGAATGGTTGATCAGCTGCCAGGCGATCAGGGCGCCGAAAGCCCCGACCGCGCCGAAGGCCAGGTTGAGCACGCCGGTGGCCCGGTAGAGGACGACCATGCCGACGCCCGAGAGGGCATACACCCCGCCGAGGGACAGCCCCGTGACCAGGAACTGCTCGACGTCAGTCAGGCTCGGCATTGGTCTTCAGGTGCCCTGATCGCTTATACGTTTGCCGACCTCCTAGCCCGTGGGAGGCTCCGTCGCCGGGGCCGTGCCCGCCACCTTACGATACGCCGCGATCTGCGGATCCGCCGAGGAGACGTTGAAGCATCCCTCGGCGGTCACCATCTTGCCATTGTCCGGCGTCGTGGTGAAGTCCGCATTGTTGGGGATGTGCAGCGGATACGGGCCGTACACCCAGGGCTGGCACTGCATCTCATTCTTCTCGTCCTTGATGTTCTTGAGTGCAGCGTTGACGCTCTGAATCGTGTACGGACCCTTGACCGTTTGCATCGCGTCGGCCGAGAACTTCGCCAGCAGGAAGCCCATCTGGCTGAACGAGCCGATCCCGCCGGCCACGCTCGACCCGTACTTGGCGAGGATCGCCTTGTAGAGCTGCATCTGAGGGCCGTTGTGGTCATCGGGAGAGGTCAGCTCGGCGTTGACGAACAGCTTGCGGTTCCACTTCGGTCCGAGCGCCTTGGCCAGGAAGTCGGTGTTGCACGGCGTCGAGCAGCCCCATCCCTTGACCCGGTCCTCGAGCCCGAGCTTCTGCGCGGCCTGCAGGATCACCAGCGCCTCCGGCGGGGTGAAGTTGAGCACCACCCATCCGTTCGGGCCCGCGGCGTCGACGAGGTTCAGCGCCACCGAGTTGGCATCGTTGATCGGCACGTTCTCGGTCAGCTCGGTGATCGGCACGCCCGCGGCCTTGGCCAGCGCCGCCGGTCCGGCGGCGATGTAACCGGTGCCGGGGACGTTCGACTGGACGAACACGACCTTCGACGGGTGCTGGCTGAGGCCGTACTGGACCGCCCCGTCCGAGCTGTACCTCGGGCCCATGTTGACCGCCGCGCTGTTCGGAGTGGACCAGCACTCGGGGGCGATGCCGGCGCCCATCTCGTAGATCCCCAGCTGCTTCCAGTAGCTCTGATCGATCGTGCATTCGAGCAGGTCGAAGACGCCGACGATCGCCACGACGTGGTCGGTCTGGATCAGCTGCTTCGCCGCGGCGGCGATCTGCGCCGGCTGGGTTTGGTCGTACTGGACGTACAGCTTCAGCGGGTGGCCGTTGACGCCGCCGTTCGCGTTGACGCAGGCGAAGTACGCCGTGATCGTGTTCGGCCCGTCACTGAAGTCGGTGCCCGGTTGCTTGGTGTCGATCGTGCCGATATTGATCGGCGTGCCAGTGGCCTGCTTGCCGGGGCTCGAGCCGCACGAGGAGGTGCTCACCGAGCTCCCCGACGAGCCCGAGCTGCCACTCGAGCCACTGCTCGAGCTTGCCGGCGCGGCCGAGGCGCCACTCGAGCTGCTACTGCTGCTGCTGCCGCACGCCGCCACCAGCGCGACGACGATCAGCGCTGCGAGTGCGTACCCGACCCGCAGCCGGGACGCGAGAACGTACTCCCTCACCAAGCTCTCCTCCTTGAAATTTGATCCGTGAGCCCTCGGCTGACAGGCGCCGGCCGCGAAAGGCCAGCCAGTGCTTCGTCCCGCTCTCGTCGATCAGCTTCCATGAGATCCGTCCCTTCTAGCCGGCGACCTTGTGATAGGCCGCGATTTGCGGATCCACCGAGGAGATCGCCGTGCAGCCCTGGGCGATGACCATCTTGCCATTCTCCGGCGTCACGGTGTAGTCGGTGTTGTTGGGAATGTGCAGTGGGTAGTGTCCGAACGTCCACGGCTGGCACAACATGCCCGTCTCGAAGTCCTTGACGTTGACGAACGCCTGGTTGACGCTCTGCACCGTGTAGGGACCCTTGATTGACCCCAGCGCGTGGACGGCGAGCTCACCCATCGTGAAGCCCATCTGACTGAAGCTGCCGATCCCGCCCGAGACGTTACTGCCGTATTGCTTCAGGATGGCCTTGTACAGCGCCATCGTCTGCTGGTTCTGGCTCGGCGGGTCGTCCGGCGGGGTCAGCTCGGCATTCACGAAAAACTTGTGGTTCCACTTCGGTCCAAGTGCTGTGGCCAGGAAGTCGGTGTCGCACGGCGTCGAGCAGCCCCACAGCTTCACGCGGTTCTCCAGGCCGAGCTTCTGCGCCGCCTGAAGGAT
>JAFAOS010000124.1 GCA_019247515.1 Chloroflexota bacterium
TGAGCGCTGGGGATTTGCCTTCCTGGAAATCTACAATTCCGACTTCGAGGTGGTCGGACCGATCATCGAACGCCTGAACGGGCGCTAGACACGCTCAGCGCGGCGGTCTGCTCCCTGCGCCGTTCGAGCCGCCGCGCCCGCGCGGCCATGGCGATCGGCCAGGCGGCGCTGGCGGCCAGCTTCTCGTCACCTCGCCCGCGCTCGGCGGGGTCGCGGTCGGTCGGGTCGTAGACACCGGCGGCGACCGCGCGGTCGACGAGTCGGCGGTGCAGCGCCCAGAAGCGCGGTCCGTGCGATCGGTAGCGCAGATGCGCCACCTCGTGCAGCAGGGTGCCCATGATGGCGCCCTCGCGTCGCCAGCGGGTCCGGTCGCCGTCGGCGGTACAGCGGATCGCGATTGACGGAATCGCGGGCGCCGGCCGATAGGTGCAGCGACCGTATGCGCGACGCAGCCGTGGGCCGGGTTGCAGCACAAAGTTAGCTGACAGCGACTCACGGACCAGGATCGGCTCGAGACGCGTGCGAAGCTTGCCGAGCAAGGCGTTCTGCGCAGCCGGCGACGGGAGGATGTCCAACGCGGGCAGGGTATCAACCGGGCAGCGGCGCGGGCCGCTGGCTGGTACTCTGGCGGGTGAGTGCCAATCCTGTTAATCCTGATCCTGTTCAGTGGCATCGCCCTTATCCTCCTGGTACCCGCAATCAAGGGAATGTTCTGAAAAGGACGATTGCCATGCGCCTCACAAACTACTCCGTGCCGATGGTTGTCGAGCAGACCAGTCGCGGTGAACGCGGCTACGACATCTTCTCGCTGCTGCTCAAGAACCGCATCGTGTTCCTCGGCACGCCCATTGACGACGTGGTCGCCAATCTGATCGTCGCCCAGCTCCTGTATCTGGCGCAGGAAGACCCGGATCGTGAGATCCAGATGTACATCAACAGCCCTGGCGGCCAGGTCGACGCCGGCCTGGCGATCTATGACACCATGCACCTCATCCAGCCACAGGTGGCCACCACGTGCATCGGCATGGCCGCGAGTATGGGCGCCGTGCTGCTGGGTGGCGGCGCCAAGGGCAAACGCTCGGCGCTGCCGAACTCGCGCATCCTGATCCACCAGACCTCGGCCGGCTTTCAGGGCACAGCCGCGGACATCGAAGTTCAGGCGCGCGAGATCATTCGAATGAACGCGCGCCTGCAGGAGATGATGGCCGCGGACACGGGCCAATCCGTGGAGCGCATCGCCGCCGACATCAACCGCGACTACTGGATGAGCGCCTCAGAGGCGATGCACTACGGCGTGATCGACATGATCGTCGGCCAGACGGAAGCGACCGCCGCCGCCGACCGTGCCGAAGCCCAGGTGCAGGAAGCCGCGACCGAGGGCTCGGGGTCGTCGTCGAACGGCAAGAAGTAACAAAACGTAGTACCCCAGCCGGGACCCATCGGGTAAGTCGAGGGGGTTACCTCAGGGGGACCGATGGGCTGAGTCGACGCGGGTTTTCCCCAGAGGGGACCCATCGGCGAAGGAACGCGCCTGGTTCACGGGCGACTCTAGAGGACTCCATGCCACGCGCGCCAGCGGCGATGAAACCGTTCCCTCCCTTTGGGGTCGTCACTACGAGTGCCGACCCATATTTTTCGCGGGAGCGGGGATCCTTTGGACTGTCGCTTCGCAGAGCCAACTCGGGCCCACCGGTGGTCGCCGGTAGGTCCTCGGTTAAGCTCTCCTCAAGTCGCGACTCCGCCGAGGGGGAGCTCTCCCACTCGGCGAAGCAACTAGCCTGAGGCGGCTGGCGGCGTCGCGCCGTTGCCAGATGCCGCTGATGATGGTGGCGTCGCGCCGTTGCCCGATGGCGCTGAGGCGGGTGTTGGCGGCGCGGCGGCTGGCCTCGCGGCGCTCGGTGCAGGTGCCGTCGCGGTCGCGCCTTGCGCGGCAGCCGCGGACCGTCCCCCGCCCGAAGCCGCTTCGTCGGCTTTGGAGCGCCCCCGCGCCAGAATCGCGAACATCGACCGCCCCTCCAGCGACGGCGCGCGTTCGACGATGGCGATGTCTGCGACGCCGGCGGCGATGCGTGAGATCTGCTCGCGGGCGACCTCGGGGTGTGTCGCTTCCCTCCCGCGGAAGCGCACCTCCACTTTGACTTTGTGTCCGTCTTCGAGGAACCGCCGCGCGGCGCGGACGCGGACCTGCAGGTCGTGGTCATCCGTCCTTGGCCGCAGGCGCACCTCCTTGACCTCTGACACGTGCTGGTTCTTCTTGGAGTCCCGCGCGCGCTTGTCCTGTTCGAACTTGAATTTGCCGAGGTCGGCGATGCGGCAGACCGGCGGATCGGCCGCCGCGGCCACCTCGATCAGGTCGAGCCCGTCATCTTCGGCTCGCTTAATGGCATCTTCGAGGGTCATGACGCCGATCTGCTGACCGTCGGCGTCGAGCACGCGAACCTGCGGGGCTCGGATCTGGTGATTGGTCCGCGGACCAGTGGGTGTCGGTGGTCGGGCGATGAATGGTGGACGAGGAATGTGTGTCTCTCCCGGTTCAACAAGAGTTGATCAGTGAAATGTAAAGCTTCCTGTCGCCAACTGCATAGTCCACGCTGCACATCAGCGTATGAGCGTGCTTTGGCACGCCGCTACGCGGCGGAGGGGCGCTGCCCCTCTACCCCGCTGGCGTGGCCGACAAGGATCGACCACAGTTTTCAGCGAGGGCGCGCTACGCTGGGGAGCTCCGCTCCCCAGTCCCACGGCCTTCGGCGGCCGTAAACATCCTGACGGTCGGTCGCTCACGAACACAGGTTCGCTGACTTACCAATCACCGACGAGGGCTCCTGGGGGCTCCTGGGAAAAGATCTGAGACCGAAGGTCACGATGGGACCCATCGGCGAAGCCCCGTGGGGGTTTCCAGGGGGAGCGGAGCTCCCCCTCTTGTCGAACACGCGGCAGACAACTGTGGTGGATCCTTGTCAGCCAGGCCAGCGGGGTAGAGGGGTGGAACCCCTCCGCCGCGCAGCGGCGTGCCAAAGCACGCTCATCGCCCTTGATTTAGAGCCTGGTGTGCTGTGGGCTTAGCAGGGTCCTAACGGGGCATTGCGGTCGAGTTAACACCCATGGGCGACAATTTGCTTAAAAGAAGTACGGGCACGCCGACCGCGTTGGGTGCCCCAGAACTCGAGGTACACCGCATACATGCTTCCAGACAATCAGTCTCAGTGGTCTGAGTCGTCGGCTCCGACACCTCAGCCAGCGCAGCGACACAGCCAGCATCGGGCAGCGATGGCGGCCACCGTGGTCGGCGTGGCGCTCTTTGGCGTGCTGGTCGGTGTGGGCGCCGACCGCTGGGCCGTCACGAACTTCCCACAAAATCCGTTGGCGGCCAACCTGCCGACGGTGACGGTTGGTCCGCGGACGGGTCCCGTCGCGGCGCCCAACGGTGCGGGCACCACCGCTCAGGCGGCGCCCACGGCCGCGCCGACCCCCACGGACCCGACGCAGCAAGCGATTCAGCAGGTCATTCAGAAGGGCGACAACGAGCAGGCGCAGGCGTTCGAGAGCAACGACCCGACGGTGATGCAGGACACCTCGACCAGCGACTTCTATCAGTCGCAGGTTTCGACCAATCAGGACCTGCAATCCAACGGCGTGAGCGACATCAAGCTGGCCGGTATCGATTGGGGCGCGATCAGCGTCAACGGCGACACCGCCACGGCGACCGCCTTCGAGACGTGGACGACCACGTATACGGACGGCACGACCGAGCAGTCGCGCGATCGGAACGTCTACACGCTGGTGCAGCAAAACGGCAGCTGGGTGATCTCGGCTGACGACCATCCGGACGACGACATTGCCAGCACTGGTCCTGGCGGCCAGGGCGCACCTGGCGGTCAGGGCGTGCCTGGCGGTCAGGGGCAGGGCGCCCCAGGAGTTGGCCAGGGTCAAGGTCAGGGTCAGGGTCAAGGTGGCGTTCCCGGCGGTCGGCGCGGTCAGGGCGGCGTGCCTGGCGGTCAAGGTCAAGGCGGCGTCCCGGGCGGTCAAGGTCAGGGCCAGGGTCAAGGCCAGGGTGGCTTCCCCGGCGGTCGCGGCACCGGCAATCCCGGCAGCGGCAGCCCCGGCGCCATCCCCCAGCCCCGCGTCCCAAGCCAGGATGTCTCGGCCAACTGGTCCGGCTACGCTGCCACCGGCGGCACCTATACCGCCGTCAGCGGCACCTGGACCGTCCCCCAGTTCGCCCCCGATTCGCCCGCCGGCGCGGATGCGACCTGGGTCGGCATCGGCGGTGTCAACACCCGTGATCTGATCCAGGCGGGCACGCAGCAGACCGTCTCGGGCAACGGCTCGACGCAGTACCAGGCGTGGGTCGAAACCCTGCCCCAGGCCTCGCACCCCGTGCCGTTGACGATCAACCCCGGCGACTCGGTGAGCATCTCGATCGACCAGGCGCCCCAGGACCAGACTCACTGGCAGGTGTCGTTCACCAACAACACCACCGGGCAGACCTACCAGGTCACCGAGAACTACCAGTCGTCGATGTCGTCGGCCGAGTGGATCGAGGAAGCGCCCAGCGCCGCGCGCGGTCGCCAGATTCCGCTCGACAACTTCGGCAGCATCAACTTCAGCCAGGGCTCGACCGTCAAGGACGGTCAGACGGTCGATATCGCCGACGCGGGCGCCAAGCCCATCACGATGGTGGCTCGCGCCAGCCGCCAGACGGCCCAGCCGTCCAGCCTCGGCGCCGACGGCTCCAGCTTCACCGTCACCCAGAGCTAAAACCGCCGAACAATGCAAAGCCTCGTCGTGCAGGCTTTGCATTGTTCATCCCATCGCCAGGTAACTTGCGTTGGGATTGCCTCGTCCCGGATGATGGCGATCGGTGAGTGCCGGCGACGCATGGCGAGCAACGCTCGCGGCTACGCCCGCCGTGGTACACCCTGGCAGAGCTCACGGCGGCGCCCTGGCGCTGATCCGTGACCGGCGGGTTGCCACCGTCCTCAGCATCGTGGCCATCGTCGCCATCGGCGCGTTCGCCAAGCTGCCGGAGGCGATTTTGCCCATCGGCAGCGACACGGGCATGTTTGCCACCTACGCCCGGACGATGCTCGAGGGCGGCCGCCCGTACGTTGCCTTCTACGACATCCACCCGCCGCTGACACACTATTACTGGACGCTGGTCGAGCTGCTGGCGGGCACTGATTGGTCGCGCACGTGCATCGGCACGTGGGGAACACTGGTGCCGCAGCCGTGCATCAGCCTGCTGGCGCACATTTTTGACCTGGCGCTGACCTGCGTCACTGCCGGGCTGGTGTACGCCATCGCGCGGCGGCTGGAGCTTCGGCCGCTGGTTGGCGTGTTTGCCTCGCTGCTGGTGGTCTGGTTCGCCAATGAGTCGATGATCAGCATGGAGGGCAGCACGCCGACGAAGCTGACGCTCGTGCCGTGCACGCTGGCGGTCTACGCCTACCTGCGCGCGCTGCCCGAGGGCCGCCTGGGCTGGGCGATCCTGGCGGGCGCCGCCGCGATGCTGGGCGCGCTGACCAAGCAGCCAGCCCTGGTAACGCTGGTCGCGCTGGTGGCGTATGTGCTGCCTGGCCTGCTGCGCGGCGAGCCAGCAGCGCGCCGCGTCCTGTTCGGACTGGCGCTCGGTGGCGTGTGCGTGCTGGCGCCGGTGGTGGTGTATATGGGGGCGATCGGCTCGCTGGGCGGATTCGTCGACCAGCCCTGGGGCTACAACGTCGAGCGATTCGTCCTCGGCTACTGGCAGACGCCGGCTGGCCTGACGTCGCCGGCGACCCGGATCGACCGCGTCGTGGGCGACGCCGGCGGGCTGCTGTTCGTCGGCGCTGTCCTTGGAGGTCTGGCGCTGGGCTTCGGGCCGGCCCGCGGGCACCAGCGCCTGTTGCTGGTCTGGGGCCTGTTCAGCCTGGTGGCGATCGCCGGTTTTCGAGAGTTTGCCCAGGTGGTCGCCGTCCTGGCGCTGCTGGCCGCTCTCGGCGTTGGACGGCTGTGGGACGCGGCTGGTCGCGACGGGCTGGGCCTCGGCCGACCGCTGGCCGGCCGCATCGCGCTGCTGACCATTTTCGGCGCGATTTTCGTGCTCACCTCCAGCTTTCAGCTGACCGAGCTGCGGCGGGCGATGTACGAGCGGGGGCCGAGCGGCGCGCCGGCCGACCCGGAAGTGGTCGCCACGTACTTGCGCTCCACCGCGCCGCCTGGACCGATCTTTGTGTGGGGCAACGCGGCGCAGATCTACGCGCTCTCGGGGCGAGAGCCTGCTTCGAGGTTCGTGATCGCGGAGTTCACCAACACCTCGTCGCCATGGGTGACCCAGAGCCGCGAGGAGGTGATGGACGACCTGCACCAGAAACCGCCGGCGGTGATCGTGGTGGACCCGCGGGCGGCCGAGCCAGGGCTGCAGCTGAGCGACTACCCGGCGCTGCAGCAGCTGATCGCAAGCTGCTACGCGCGCGTGGCGGCGCGGTTGCCGGCCAACTGGGGGGTATATACGCGGGCCAGCGACGGCTGCTGACCCAGCTTGGGCAGTGTCGAGGACAAGGGGAGACCCCTTGACCCCCATGGCGCGGGGTGCCGACCCAGCTTGGGTCCTGTCGAAGACGACAAGGAGACCCCTTGGGCCACGGGGTGTCGTCGCTGACAGAAGAACAACATCCACCAACCTCATCGGGGTCGTGGGGGTTCCCCTACCCCTCGACAGGACCCAGGTCATCCGCTATGAAAACTTCCGCAACCCCCCGCGGGTCCTCCGGCGTCTAACCTCGCGTTAGAACATGGAGCACGTGATCGACAACCCGCGCAGCGGAGAGCGGATTGTCATCTCTCAGAGCGGTTCCGACACCGACGGCCGCCTGCTGGCCTTCGACCTGTTCCTCCAGCCTGGCGCCCACGTGCCGGCCGCGCACTCGCACCCGCGCCAGGAGGAGCGCTTTACGGTCATCGGCGGTCGCCTGCGTTTTCGCCTCGGTCGCGAAACGCGCATGGCCACGCCGGGCACATCCATGCGCGTCCCCCCGGGAGCGGACCACTGGTTCGGCAACCCTGGCCCGACGGTCGCCCACGTGCGGGTCGAAGTTCGCCCCGCGCTGCGCATGCAGGAGCTGTTGGAAACGAGCGTCCACCGCTCGATTACCAATCGACGATGGTGGACGCGGTTGATCGACCTGGCCTTGATCCCGCTCGACTTCCAGCCCGAGCTCGGCGTGCCGCACATTCACGCCGGGGTCATCAAAGTCACGTTGACGCCGCTGGCCTGGCTGCGCCCGCTGCTCAGCGCGTGAGCCGCGGACGCATCGCGGCGGCCACGCTCGGAGCGGCCGCGCTCACCCTGCCGGTGGTCTCCGAGCTGCGCGTCGCCCGACCCGTTCAACCGCCCACCCAGGACTGGCAAACCTTGCCCATTCAGCCCGCTGGCAGGACCCGCCTCGGCCTGAGCTTCCGCCTGCCGCAGGCTGATGCGCTCGGCCTGGACGCCGCGGCGGCACTGGAGCGGTTGCTCGCGTACCCCTTTCCGCTGTTGCGCCTGGGCGCCTACTGGAATCGCCTGGAGCCCGCGCGCGGTCGATTGGTCCCCGACGAACTCGACCGTCATCTCGATGCCGCCGAACGCGCGGGCAAGCAGGTATTCCTGGCCGTTGGCGCGGTGAAGACCTTTGGCTATCCCGAATTCTTCGTGCCGGCCCATCACCTGCGGCGACCCATCCGCGAAGGCGTGCTGGTACACGCCGACGACCACGCCTGGCTGCTCGAGCCAGCCATCGAGCACCTCACTCGGCTGGTGGCACGCTACCGCCAGCGAGCCTGCATCGTGGGTTGGCAGGTCGAGCACGAGTCTGTCGACCCGCTCGGCCTCGAGCACTCGTGGCGACTGGCGGCCGATTTCGTTCAGTCGGAAATCGCCGCGGTCAAGCGCGCGGACCCGGACCGTCCGATCCTGCTCAACGGTTTTTTGCCGATGTCGATCCCGGTCGCGGCCCAACAATGGTGGCGCACCCGCGACCAGGGAGACTCGCTGGCGTTCGCGTTGGACCATGCCGACATCGTTGGGCTCGACGTCTACCCGCGCCACGGGCTGGTGAGCCTTGGACCGCTGACCGTGTACCTCGATGGTGGCCAGCGCCCGTTCGAACGGCGTTTACGCGCACGCTTGCTGGCACGCGCTCGAGCCCGCGGCCGCAAGGTCATGGTGTCGGAGGGCCAGGCCGAACCCTGGGAGACCGTCGTCAAACCGCCCGATCCGCGCGCCGGCGTCATGTACAGCTGTAGCCCCGAACAGATGCTGCACACCTACAACACCTGCCTGCGCTGGACGCCTGACCTGGACGCCTACCTGTTCTGGGGCGCCGAGTACTGGCTGCTCCGCGATCAGGGCGGCGATCCGAGCTACTTGCGCGCCTTCGCACGCGTCCTCGAAGCCCAGACGTAGCATCTGCGGCGTGAAGGTTGGATTCATTGGTCTCGGAACCATGGGCGCCGGGATGGCCAGCAATCTCCAGAAGGCCGGCTACGAGCTGGTCGTCAACGACATCCGCGAGGAGGCGGCCTCGCCGCATCTCGCCGCCGGAGCTGCATGGGGCGACTCGGCCAGGCAGGTCGCCGAAGCCGCGGACATCGTCTTCACGTCGCTGCCAACGCCGCCGGATGTCGAGGCCGTCGCCCTGGGACAGGCGGGCCTGCTCCGCGGCATGGCGCCTGGCAAGGCGTATTTCGACCTGAGCACCAACTCACCCACGCTGATTCGCCAGTTGCACGCGGCCTTTGCGGAGCGCGGCGTACACCTGCTCGACGCGCCGGTCAGCGGCGGTCCGGCTGGCGCTCGCTCGGGCAAGCTCGCCATCTGGGTCGGCGGCGAGCGGGAGGTCTTCGACCGGCACGCTTCAGTACTGAGCGCGATCGGCGACCAGGTCATGTACGTCGGGCCCATCGGCGCCGGGTCGGTGGCCAAGCTGGTCCACAACTGCTCCGGCTACATGATCCAGTGCGCGCTGGCCGAAGCGTTCACGATGGGCATCAAGGCCGGCGTCGAACCACTGGCCTTGTTCGAAGCGGTGCGACAGGGAGCGGTCGGCCGTCAGCGCACGTTCGATCGGCTGCCGGACCACTTTCTGTCGGGCAACTTCGATCCACCCGCCTTCGCGCTGCGACTGGCGCACAAAGACGTCAGCCTGGCAACCCAGGTCGGCCGCGAGCACAACGTGCCGATGCGCATGGCTCACCTGGCGTTGGACGAGCTTACCGAGGCCCTGAACCGCGGCTGGGGTAATCGCGATTCACGGGTAGCCATGTTGCTGCAGGAGGAGCGCGCGCAACTGGAAATCAAAATCGACGAGGAGCGTTTGCGGCAAGCTACGTAACTATGATTCGCGCGCGCGGCCTGGCGCGCCGCTTTGGAGCGCGGTGCGCCGTCGACGACGTGTCGCTGGACGTGGCCGACGGCACGTTGCTGGCGCTGCTTGGGCCCAACGGAGCGGGCAAGACGACGACGGTGCGCATGCTGAGCGGCTTGCTCTCGCCAAGCGCCGGGACGGCGAGCGTGGCCGGCTGCGACGTGACGGCTGATCCCGCTGCCGTGCGCGCGCGGATCGGCCTGGTCACCGACGTACCCGGCCTCTACGAGCAGATGTCGCCGCGAGCGTACCTCGACTTCTTCGGTCGGCTGTATGGCCTGGACCTGGCGACGCGCTCGTCGCGGATCGACTCGCTGCTCGAGATGTTCGACCTGGACTCGCGGCGGCGCGATCGTATCGTCACGTTGTCGCGCGGCATGCAGCAGAAGGTTGCGCTCGCTCGCGCGCTGCTGCACGAGCCCGAGGTGGTGTTTCTCGACGAGCCGACCGCCGGATTGGACCCGCTTGCCGCGCGAGCCGTTCGCGACCTGATCCTCAGTCTGAAGCACGCGCGGCGCAGCATTGTGCTGTGTACCCACGATCTGGACGAGGCCGAGCGCCTGGCCGACCTGGTGGCCATCATGCAGTCCGGCCGCATCCTGGCGCTGGACACCCCTGGTGCGCTGCGCGAGCTGGCCTCGCCCGAGACGCGGGTGCGGGTCACGCTGGCGCCGCCGTTTCCGGCTTCGGCGCCGGGGGGCGTGGTGGAGTTCGTGACTGCTGAACCGTCGGCGGCCAATCCCGCGGTGGTCGCCGACCTGGTCGCCGAGGGAGGGCGGGTCGTGTCGGTGACGTGCACGACGCGGACGCTGGAGGACGTCTACGCGACGGCGGTCACTGGCGAGCTTTCTCCATTGTCGTTGGCGCGTGCAAACGGACAGGTGGACGCGGACCACGTCGAGCCGCCCACCCCGAGCACGGCTTTGTCCGCGCCGAACGATGTGACCGCGCTGTGGCTGATCGCTCGCCGCGCCGCCGTCGAGTCGCTCAACGACCGCCTGACCCGCCTGATGAACGTCCTGTTCGCGCTCGTCGCGCCCGTTGCCCTCGTCGGGCTGGTGATCCGCCCGATGTCGACGCTCGCCAGCGGCTTGCTGGCCGACCAGTTGCCGTTCTACCTGCTGGTCATCGGCATGATGCCCGCCGTGGGAGCCGTCGGCATCGCGGCCGGGCAGTTCGCCGGGGAGCGCGAACGGGGTGTGCTGACGCCAATGCTCGCCTCGCCCGCGAGCAACGTGGCTATCTTCGGCGGCAAAGTCCTCGGCTCGATCCTGCCGCCGCTGGCGTACTCCTCGATCGCCGTCACGATCTACCTCGTGGGCCTGAGGCTTGTGCTCGGTCCAGCCGGACTGGGCATGTTGCCCGTCGGCCTGTCGGCGGCGATGCTGCTGCTGGTGCCGACGGTGACCTGCCTGGCGGCCGTCATCGGGACGCTGGTTTCCTCGCGCGTGCGCACGTACAACGCGGCCCAGCAGGTAGCTGGCATTCTGATGATCCCCGTCTGGGCGGGTCTGTTCGCGCTGGCCTTCCGACTGGACGAGTGGGGCAATGCGGGATTGATCGCGGCCGTCGGCGGCGTGCTGGTGGCGGACGTGCTCCTGGTCGTCGTGGCGGCCCGCACGTGGCGCCGCGAGGAGGTGCTCTCCCAGCGCTGAGCGCGTCTTGAGCTCAGGCGCCCGTCTCGGGCTCGGTCCAACGCGTGATCTGGTCGATCCGCACGAACGGCCGCGTGTCATCCGGCGAATCGGGATCGTCGGCCAGGAGAACGCGCGGGCAGAAGTAGACATCCTCGCCGTCGGAGATGTCCCAGCCGCCGTCGATCTCGGCGATTGGCAGGCGTAGCGCGGTGCAGAACGACTCCAACCAGTCGTAGGGCACGTAGCTGCCGTCGACACGGTCGGCGAATGCCGCGCGCCTCAGGGCCGCCGCGGCGTCGTCGGGCGTGGCGGCGAGGTTGCCGAGCATCTCGTCGCTCAGTGGCTCACACGCGCGGAGCAAAACCTCGGCTAACCCGCGCGGCTCGGCCGGAGCAGCGGCCCAGTCGGCCAGCAGCGACGTCTTGCGCGTCACTCCTGGCGCCCGGGCGAGGGCGGCTGTTCGGGCAACAGCCATGGCAGCGCCTCCGCCATCGCACTGACCAGCTTCCCGTACTGCGCGTGCGAGATTCGCGACTGAGCGAACAGACCCAGGGCGGCGCCCATCGCCGCCCGCTCGGCCTTGTGGACGTGCGCGGAGTGGGCCTGGTGCTCGCTGCGCCAGGCGATCAACGCGGGTCGAGGTCCACCTTCCTCCACCTGCTCGAACAGCCGGCGCCGCCACGCTTCCCAGCCGTCGGCGTCGCCCGCGACCTCGATCGCGTGGAGCGCCGTGCGCTCGGCGGCGTGGAAGTCGTCGATGCCCTGCCGTTCGTGGCGGTCCCAGCCCCAGGCGGCGCGCTCGATGCCCACCGGCGACAGCACGCGCAGATCCGAATCGAGGCGCTCGAGCTGCGCCTCGGTGAGCGCACGAACGTTGGCCTGGTCCGACTGCATACACGCTCACCTTACTCGGACGGGCACTGGGGCCGTGTACCAGTTTCTGGGTCGGTCGCGTACCCCGCGGCATACCGCGAATCTGGATTCGGGCGCATGCTCGGCGGCATGCACTCTCGCGCACGTGCGAGCGGGCCCGTCTCGACGGCTGCATCCCTTGCGAAATGGCTGCGGCCGTTCGTGGGCGCCCTGGTGATTTCGAGCGCCCTGGCGGTGGCAACGACCATGGCGCTCCACGCCGTGCCCGATTCGCGCGCGGGCCGCACCGCCGAGCCGGCGCCCCACTGGGTTGAGGTGTGGGAGTTCGAGGCTGGCGACACGCGCGGGACGTACGAGTGTCTGGCCAGACCCGGCATCACCGATACAGACGTCGTATCGATCGACGCCGACGGCCCGGGGCTGCATGACTTCCGGGAGCAAGTCTGTATCGACGTTCGACCCTCGAAGCTTCACTAACAGGGTGTCTCAGGGTGCCCACACAGAACTACCTCTGAGACCGAAGGTCACGATGTGACCCACGGCGAAGCCCCGTGGGGACTGGGGAGCGGAGCTCCCCAGCGTAGCGCTTCGCAAGCTGAAAACTGTGGTCGACTCTTGTCGGCCAAGCCCCTCCGCCGCGCAGCGGCGTGCAGAAGCACGCTCTTAACACCGAGTGCGCAGCGGCGTGCAGAAACACGTCCTTATGGCGGGGCATGCGTCCTGCCACTGGCAGTGATAGCCTCGACGCCACAACGCGCAAGGGGTGTGGCGCAATGATCAGTCGCCGTAGTTTCGTTCGCATGGCCGGCGGGGGGATCTTGATTGGTAGCGCGGCATTGCCGTTCGTCATGGAGGCGTGCACCATTCCCAGGCCCGCGCCGGGTGGTGGTGCGGCCAGCCCGTCCGGCACGCCTACCGGCAGCAAAGCATCGGCGGCGCTGCCCACGTACGTCCCGCCGACGCAGCTGACCCAGCCGGCCTATCACAGCCCCGATCCGCGCATCACGGACGGGTATGACACGTTTCCCCAGAACCCGCCGAAGTCGTGGACCAGGCCCGCGCCCGGTGCGGGTAGCAACGTCAACGTGTTCATGGTCGCCTACTACCCGCAGCCCACTCCGTACGACCAGAACCCGACCTGGCACGAGGTCAACAAGCAGCTCAACGCCAGCGTCCAGATGAGCCTGGTCACCGGCGCCGACTACGCCGTCAAGATCGGCACGGTGATGGCCGGCAACGACCTGCCGGACATCATGCACATCTACAACGGCATCGGCGCCGCGCCGAACCTGCCCGAATTCTTCAAGGCGCAGTGCGCCGACCTGACACCGTATCTGTCCGGCGACGGCGCCAAAGACTATCCCAATCTCGCCGCCATCCCGACCTACGCCTGGACGAACTCGCAGTGCGTCATCGAAGGCAAGCTGTACCAGTGGCCGATCCACCGTTACCTGCCGCTGCTCGGCAATTACGTGAACAGCGACGTGTACGACAAAGTCATTGGACCGGGCTACGTCCCGCGCGATCTCGATGATTGGAACCGCATCCTGCACGCTCTGAACAATCCCGCGGGCAGCATGTGGGCGATGGGCGCCGCGCCGGGCGCGCCGCGCTTCTTCGGCATGTACGGTTACTCGGCCATGTTCGGCGCGCCCAACAACTGGCGCCTCGATGCGGCCGGCACGCTGACCCGCGACATGGAGACAGATGAGTTCAAGCAGACCATCGGCTGGATGCGCGACACGTGGGCGGCGGGCCTGTGGTACCCCGACAGCCTGCAGCTCAGCAGTTCGCGTGTCGATGGCTTCGTGCCAGGCAAATTCGTCACCAATATCGAGGGCTTCGGCAATTCGTGGAACGACTTCTGGCGCCAGGGCATGCAGCTCAATCCACCGCGCCACTTCGGTTTCATTCCGCCGTTCCGCGCGAAGGCCGGCGACCCGCCCATCGCGTTCCTCACCGGCGGCTTCGTCTCTACCAACGTGATGAAAAAAGCGTCGCCCGACCGCGTGAAGGAGCTGCTCCGCATCGCGGATTGGTTGGCCGCGCCCTTCGGCACGCAAGAGGACCTGCTGCTGTCGTATGGCATTCAGGACCAGGACTACACCCTGGACGCCAACAACCAGCCTCAGCCGACCAGGGCCGGCACCTCGAACGCCGGCTACGTGCCGTGGCGCTACATCTCGCAGCATCCCTACGTGCAGTACCAGGCCGACCTGCCCGGATATGCCAGGGCGTCGTTCGACGCCGAGCAGATTCAGGTCAACGCTGGAGTGACAGACCCGACACTCGGCTACTACTCACCCACTATGTACAGCAAGGGCACGGTGGCGGACATGACGTTCCATCAAGCGGCGGTGGACATCGTCGTCGGCCGTCGGCCGATGTCGGACTACGACCAGATCGTCCAGGACTGGCGCGCCGCCGCTGGCGACCAGGTCCGCAAGGAGTACCTGAACGCCTTTGCGGCTGCTACTTAAGAAAGGAAAGTATGGAAGCACCGCCGTTTTCACAACCGTTCATGTACTGGGTCGGGATGGACCTCGACCCGGCCATTTCCGCCGCGGAAAAGGACGAGCTCAGCACGTTCTACTCTCGCGTGCACGTGCCGGAGGTCGTCGCCGCCAACCCTGGCTTCGTGGGCGGATCACGCTACGAGCTGCTCGACCCTGACCCTCGCGGCGGGGTGCACGCCGGTCCGCGCTGGCTGGCGGTCTACGAGCTCGAAGACGAGGCGGCCGCCACGACCTACGCTCAGCGCAACGAGGCGCCCGCGGACAATCGGCCGAAGTATTCGGAATGGCCCGCGAGTCGGAAATACCTGAACACCGTGTGGCGCTTGCAGTGGCGCCACCTCGCCACGTGCGGCACGGCCAGGCAGCTGCCGGACTCCATCTTCATGGTCGGCATGAACGTTCCAGCCGACACTGACGCCGCCGGACTGGCGGAGTTCAACACCTTCTATACGAACACGCATGTGCCCGAGGTGATCGAATACGGCGGCTACAGCCGCGGCACCCGCTTCGAGCTGCACCGCGCGTTCGCCCACCCGGAGCCGGGCAGTCCACGCTTCTGCGCCATTTACGAAGCCGACGCGTCCGCCACCGAACACCGCAACGAGCGGCGTTCCAATCGGGCGCCGCTGTCGTCAGGTCCACCCATCTGGGAGAAGCACGACACGATCTGGAGGCTGGTCTACAAGCGGCTCTGACTCTGGATCAAGCGGAGGATCGCCCGTGGACTGTCGGGCACGGCGCGATCGAGTGAGTCGATTAGACTGCCGCTCGTGGCCGAATCACTCCCGCCTGACACACTGGGCAACGCGTACCTGGCGCCGGGCTCGCGCTCGGCCGAGCTCTGGCAGCGCGCCAGGGTGGTCATGCCCGGCGGCAACTCGCGCACGACCGTGTTCGCCGCTCCGTATCCGGCGTACATCGCCTCGGCACACGGGGCGACCGTCACCGACGTCGAGGGTCAGAGCCGGCTCGACTTCGTCAACAACTACACCTCGCTGATCCACGGCCACGCGCACCCGCGCATCCTCGACGCCGTGACACGCCAGTTACCGCTGGGCACGGCCATGTCATTTCCGACCGAGAGCGAGATTCGTCTGGCCGAGCTGCTGGTCGAGCGGGTCGAAAGTCTCGAGCGCCTGCGCTTCACCAACTC
>JAFAOS010000128.1 GCA_019247515.1 Chloroflexota bacterium
TGGGCACGTCGCTCGACCCGAGCTGTGCGAGAGCACCAGCCAGTGTGGATCAGGTCAAACTGTCCGCCGGCAGATCGTCTCGCGCGATGTCTTGGTGACGTACCTCGAGGTTCGGCTCCTGCAACGTGTCTAGAAAACGGGTGTGGATATCGGTGGCGAGCACTGTTCCGAGCGCGCCTACGCGTTTAGCCACGTGGCAATCGATCCCGGACCGGCACCCAGTTCGAGGCAATCCCAGCCGCTGTCCACGCCGAGGCGCTCAAGATGGCGGATGGTGCCAGCGTCCCATAGCGCTTCGAGTCCGTCCAAGCGTTGGCGTGCTGCCTGCCAACGTTATCGTAGATGTACCCCGTCATCATTACCTTACGATGCCAGACGAGCCGCTCGATGACCCAGCCACGCGCGGTAAAACGTGCTCAGACGACACCCTCATTTAAATATCGAGCTGCGCGAGATCGTCCAGCGACAGGTCGACCTCCGCCGCCGCGGCGTTGGCCGCCACCTGTTCTACTGAGGTCGCACCAACCAGCACCGACGCCACCGCCGGTTGAGCCAGCAATCCGGCCAGGCCCACCTGGACGGGTGACAGGCCCCGTTCGGCGGCAAAAGACTCGAATCGCTCGATGCTGTCAAAGTTGGCCTTGCTCAACACCTCTGGTCGCCCCGCCAGGCGCGCACCTTCGGGCGGGGGGATTCCACGTCGGTATTTGCCCGTCAACAGTCCGTTCGCCAGCGGCGAATACGGCACCAGGCCAACGTCGTATTGCTGACAGACGGGCACAAGATCCCGCTCGACCGAGCGATCGAGCAAGTTGTACAGGTTCTGCGCGGCGACAAAACGGGAGAGGCGCAGCGAGCGTGCCGTCCACTCCGCCTCGACGAGCTGCCAGGCGGCCATGTTACAGGCGCCGACGTACAGGACTTTCCCTTCGTGCACCAGCTCATGAAGCGCCAGCAGCGTTTCCTCAATCGGGGTCAACGGATCCACGTGGTGCAGGTAGTACAGGTCGATGTAGTCGGTCCCGAGCCGCCGCAAGCTGTCTTCGACCTCGCGCCGGATGTTGCGCCGAGATCCTGGCGCAATATCAGGATTGTGAATCCGGAACCCGAACTTGGTGGCCAGTACCACGCGCTGACGCTGACCCTTCAGCGCCTGGCCCAGCATCAGCTCGGAACCGTCGGGACCGCCGTACGCCGGGGCGGTGTCGATGAACGTGATGCCGGCATCGAGCGCGCCGCGCACCACCGCGGTGGTCTGCGCCTGAGTGCAGCGGGTGCCAAAGTTGTTACCGCCAAGGCCAATGACCGAAACCGTGAGGCCGGAGGCGCCGAGTTGTCTGAATCGCAAGCCGGGAGGTTACTCCATCCACGTGCTGGTCAGAGTCAGGCCACCCCCGGAACGATCGCGCATGATGCCGTGCACTTTGTTGTTGGACAGCGACACCTGGAGTAGCGAGCACAAGGGCATCGTGAAGCAGTTGTCGAGAATGATGTCGTTGATTTTCGAATACAACTGCTTCCGTCTTGTCGCATCCGTCTCCGCGGCGGCCGCCTGCACGGTCTGGGTGTAGTCGGGGTCATTGAAATTGGTGAACGTGTTGGCGATGCCGAAGGCGCCGGTCTGCAGGCCGGACGTCGCGTCCTGCGCTCCGAATCCCCCCGGATGTCCAACCGCCAGACCCTGGTACGACGCGTGCACGGCAGCGTCGGTCCACGTCGCATTGTCCAGCGGCTGCAGGGTGGCGTTGACTCCGATCTTGGCGAGGTCAGCCTGATAGATCTGCGCCATTGTCGAAAACTCGGCGACCTCACCAACGGTTGCGTACGTAATAACCGTGTCGAAACTCGGCGCTCCAGCGGAGGCGAGCAAGGACCGCGCCCTGTCGAGATCGAACGGATACGTGCTGTTCTTGGTGGCTTCGTAAGCCGGTGAATAGGTCGGCCAGGGCAGGTTCATCGGTGGACCCACCAGGCTACCGAGCGCGGTGTCAATGAACCGCTGGCGGTCGATAGCGTAGTTGAGCGCCTGCCGTACCAGTTTGTTGTCGAGGGGTCGCACAGCGACGTTCATCCAGATCGCATAGTGCGATCCCACGTCGTAGATGGCCTGCATCTGGTACTTCGGGTCTTTGCTCAGTCGGATCGCTTCACTGGCGAGTGGGTAGTTCACGAAATCCGAGGCGCCCGCCTCCAGCGAAGCGATCATTGCCTGTCCGTCACGTGAGAAGAGCACGTTGTAGCCGTCGAGATAGGGTAGTCCGGACTGCCAGTAGTTTTTGTTCTTGGTGAGTGTCACGCTTTCGCCGGGCGTCCAGTCCACCATCGCGAACGGACCCGTGCCGTTGGCTTTGCTCTTGCTGTCCGGACCGTCCAGCGTGTCCTTGTCGCCGACGCGCATCTGCGTGAGCAGATCGAAGACGCTCAAACGCACCTGCTCCGACTTGATGATCGCGGTGTACTTGTCGGGCGCTTCCGCTGCCCAGCCCTTGGCCAGTCCGACGAGGCTCAGCGGCGAGGTTCTGGTCGGATCCATGGCGCGCTCGAGCGTATAGCTGACGTCGTCGCTGGTGAACTCCCTACCGTTGTGGTACTGGACGCCCTTGCGCAAATTGAGCTTGATCTGTTTGTAGTTGCTGGCCACGTCCCAGCTTTCGACGAGCGCCGGCACCGGCTGGAGGTTGCCGTCGTAGGTCAGCAGCCGGTCGTACATGTCCTGGGTGCCCTCGGTGCCGGAGAAGGTGGGCCAGATGCTGGTGAGCGGCGACGCGAGCCCGTAGTGCAGGGTCCCGCCGGACTTCGGCGGCGGTGTCGGCGCACCCGGCGCGGCGGTGGTGGTGCTGGTGGCGCTGGTCGGTGGCGCGACCGGATTCGGCGTCGTCACTACGGCGGCCGTGGCAGCCTGGGCGGGCGCGGAAGTGGGCGCTGCCACTGCTCCAGCGGTTGCCTGATTCGGAGCCGCGGTGGTTGGGTTTGTCGCGACGGGTGTCGGACCGCATGCACCCAGCAGCCCTGCCGCCGCGCTGCCGACTACCAGTCCGAGAAGCGCGCGCCGACTCAGCTGTCTACCCATGCAGCGCCACCTCCATTTCGCGCGACAGAAACGTGTGGTTGTACCGCAGCATCGCCGTTTCCTCGCGACTCTCGCCAACATCCGACATGACAATCCAACCCTGATAACCAACTTCATCCAGCGCGCCAAACAGGTGGCGAAGATCCACGAGTCCGTCGTCCAGCGGCGCCCATTCGCGATGCCAGGCATCCACCATCAGTCCGTGGCCATAGCGCACATTCTTGAGATGTACGTGCGCCACGTAGTGGCCCAGGATGCCCAGTCCGACGCGATAGTCCTCGAATCCCTCGACGCACATGTTGCCTGGATCGTAAATGCAGCCGATGTAGCGCGGATCGTAGCCCGAGAGCAACCGATACAGAGCACTGGCGCTGGCCGTCGCGGTGCCCCAGTGCTGGTGCAGGACGACTTTCACGTCGGGGTGCTGCTCGGCCTCGCGAACGTAGGCGTCGCACACGCGCACCGCTGCCTCGAACGCCGAGCCGAACGAGGCGCCTTCCAGCGTGCTGCCCGCCTGAATGCGGATGAACGGCGCGCCGGCGATCTCGCCAAGCTCGAACGCGCCTTTCGCGCCCTCCGGTCGATTGAATTGACCGCCGAGGCCGAGCCCAGAAATCCGCAACCCGGCCGCCTGGGACAGCCGTCGCGCGTGCTTGACGGCGTCGTGAGTGGGCTCGACGAAGCACAGGTCATTGCGGTGGAGTCGGGTTGGCTGGCGGCTGATCTCGGGTGCATGGAAATGTACACTCCACTCGATGCCCGAGTAGCCGGCGGCATGCACCGCCTCGACACCCTGCTCGGGCGTCATGTGCGGAATCGAGATGGTATACGCCGACAGAGGCCAGCGGGTGCTCATCGGCCGAGCCCGCCCGCGGAGACCTCGATTGCGTTTTCAGCCGTGTCGTCGGCCGTTGCGGCGTGGATGTCACGGATGGCCCGTTCAGCCAGATCGACGTGGTCGTCCAGCGGTCGCGAGGGGTTGTGCGACCCGATGCCCTCCAGGTCGTCGAAGGCCTGCGCCAGCATGCGTCGGTCGGCCTGGAGCAACGCCGCCGCCGACGGACCAGGACACCGATCCGCGAGCGTGATCCAGCCCCGGTAGTTGGCGCGTCGCAGCGCACGAGCCAGGCGCTGCAGGTCCATCAGCCCGTCGCTCAGCGGCGACCACTCCCACTGCCACACCGTGCCGTGGGCGGAGGGAAAGTGCCGCGTGTTGGCGACGTGCACGTCAGCAACGTACCTGCCCAGGATCTCGAGCCCGATGCGGTATTCCTCGTAGCCCTCAATCGTCATGCTGCCGGGGTCGTAGATGCAGCCAACCTCACGTGGATCGAACCGCTCCAGCACGCGGTACATCTGCGAGGCACTGGCGGTGACGGTACCCCAGCGCTGGTGGAGCAACGTGCGCAATCCGCGCTTGCTGGCAGCACGACTGAACGCTTCGCAGGTGCGCAAGGTGGCTTCGAACGCGGCTTGGTACGACTGCCCGGCCAGCGACGCCCCACACACGCGGACGTTGCTCGCGTGGAGCGATTCGGCGACTTCCGCCGCGTGCTCCGGCGCGACCGGGTTGCGATCGTCCGGTGCGAAGCCAACGCAGGTAACGGTGACCTCGTCGCGGAGGTGAGGCAGGTCGCGGACGTCCTCAGTGGCGGGAAGTTCGCAATGCACGCCGGAGTAGCCTGCCCGCGTGATCAACTCGAGCGCGTCGTCGGACGGCATGCCGCGAAGCATGACGCCATGCACGGCCAGCCGCCATGGCGACGACGAACCTGGCTCGCGACGCTCCAATGCGGTGTTCCCGGGGACATAGAATATGATCTCCTATACGAAACCGTCAACCCGCGCCGGAGGTGACATGAAGCTAGGTTTCTGGACGCTGTACGACGTCGACTGGTCAAACGAAGAGATCGCGCGGCGCGCCGCGGCCCTCGGCTACCAGGGCGTCGATCTGCGGGTCACCGCGCCTGGCAGACAGACTGGAATCGGCGAGAATCTGAGCCTGGACTCCAGCGATGCGGACGTCGAGCAGACCAGGCAGGCATTTGCACGGACCGGCGTCGAAATCTCGAGTCTCAATTGCTACAATTCCAGTCCAGCCGCCGGAGATGCGGCCGCATACGACGCGTTTGAAGACGAGATCCGGCGACACGCGGAACTCGCACGCAGGGTCGGCACGCGTCGAATTCGCTTCCAGATCAGCGCCGGACCACCGCCAGGTGCGGAGTGGGAGGACTATCTGGTCGATATCTGGCGATCCGTCGGACGAGTGCTGGATGAGACACCGGGCATCAACGCGGTCGTAGAGAATCATCCCGATCGTGCCAACGCGGGACAGCTACTCGCAACCGCGGAGAAGATGCAGGACCAGCGCATCGGCATCGAGTTTTCGCCGGATCACGTCGTGGTCATGCAGGAAAACGTCCTGGAGCTTGTTGAGCGATATGGACCGTGGATCCACCATGTTTGCTGGGCGGATCGCAAACTCGTGCAGGAGGATCTGGCGAGATTCGACGGACGCTACTACTACATCCGCTATGAGTCGTGCTGGATAGGTGACGGCGCCATACCGGCCCGCGACCTGCTAGCCGCGCTCGAGCGCGTGGGCTTCGACGACTACGTCTCGCTGAAGTGGGAGAAATCCTCGAGGTTCGGGCATCACCTGGCGTCCAGCGAGTCCGCCCTGGAGCACTTTGCGACGTATATGCGCGGGCTCGGAGTCGGAGGAGCCGCCGCTCGGGTAAGGTGACCCTACAACTTACGACACGCTGTGGCGGATGCCCAGTCCGGCGACGAGTGCCTGGAGCCCGAGCTCGAACTGCTCGGCGCCGACTATCCGCGGGAGCTCGTCCTGAATGCCAGCGGTAATGGGGAAGTCCCCCGGCGGCAAGCTGGCGAACTCGCGGCGCCACTGAGCAGCGTACGCAGCCTCCGGCTGCTTCCGGGTACGTGGCAGCTCCCACGCCACAAAGCCCGTCGCGTAAATCAGCACTGCGTAGATCGCATGCAGGCCGGCAGTTGAGTGCACCCCGCAGCGGCCGAGCACGCCAAGGAGCGCTTCGATGCCCTGGAAAATGCCTGGCCCGATGACGGCCCGCGAGAGAAAGATCAGCGGCATGCTCGGATGCGCGAGCAACGTCGCGCGCAACGCTCGGCCCCACGCGAGGAGCACCTCACTTGGCTCGCTGGGCAGCGGCCGCGGCAGCCGCAGATCGGCGAGGCCGCGGAGGGCAACGGCATCGAGCAGGTCTTCCTTGTTGTCGATATAGCCGTAGAGCGTCATGACGCCACACTCGAGCCGTGTGGCGAGGGTCGGCATCGTCAACGCGTCGAGGCCGTCACGGTCAGCCAACTCGAGTGCCGCCTCGACCACGCGCTGGCGCGTCAAGGAGCCGCGTGGCCGGCGACGACGCCGGGGCTTGACGGCGGCACCCATCGCCAGTACCGTACATCATCCCGTAAGGCATACGCCAGGACACCGGCCTGTGCAGACCTCCGCCATTGGTCCACACGTGCTCGAAGAGCAACGTTCTCGCTTGAACACCCGCGAGAAGTGGCTCCTCGCCATCGTGTGCTTGTTCGCCGGAATAGCCGTGTTCGCGACTCACTGGATCGCGGATGATGTGACCAGGATCATCTGCGGGGTGGTCCTCGCGGCGGTCTACCTCGGTTGCACGCTGTTCGCGCGAAGATCGCGCTCTCTCCAACAGTTCTGGGAACTGTCATTCGCCTTCTTCGTGTTGGCCGTCATTCTCGTACTCAACAATTCCATCCCGGGTTATGTCGGGACCTCTATCTTGCACTCCCCACCCGATGACGGGAATCCCCTCGCCTCGACGGTCTCTGGAACGGTTGTCGTTCAGCTACTTGGAACATGCTTCGGTATTGCACTCGTGCTCGCATCCACACTGGTCACGCGGCGGGGCCTGGGGTCGGTGTATGCACGTCCAGGCAAGCTGGGGGTTTGGCTCGTCTTCTCGATCGTCTTCTTTGTCGCGTTCTACGCGTTTCTCGCCAGCCTGCCGCTGCGTCCGGATAGTCCTGCGCAACGATTGCTGCCAACAAACGGCTTCGTCACTTTCGACCGCCTCCTCATGTTCACCCCAGCACTGGTGGTGATTTCACTGGCAAACGGCTTTGAAGAGGAATTCGTCACGCGCGGGCTCTTCCTCCAGAAATACGACGTGTTCTTCGGCCCACGCGTCGCGAATGTCCTTCAGGCGATCGTCTTTGCCAGCGCACACGCCGGCGTAACGTACACCCCGAGCGCTTTTGTCTTCATCGTGCTGCTCGTCTTTCCGCTCGGGCTTTTCGCCGGCTACCTGATGCGAGCGACCGACGGTGTCCTCGCCGGAGGCATCTTCCATGGAGCACTGGACATGGCAATTTATCTCCCCTTTCTCACTTTCACCTCGTAACAGGTCGATGAAAACCCCTCTCCAGGGCCTCCACCGTAGGTGGAATCACTGAACCTGCGCTCCTCAGAAGGCGCTAGCTCCCGTTTGTGGCGGCCACCTCCGCGTTGCTTACCCCTACCCGGCCCGATGCACGATCACGTCCCCGGCGATCGTCTCCGGAGGATTCGGGATCACCGACGCCAAATTCTCTCGGACCCACTTGAGCGCAAGGTCGGTCGAGACGTTCGCTTCGGCTTCGCCCAGGTAAACGCTGACGGCAACCATGCTGCCGTTGCCAACATCGGCTAGGTAATACGCATGGAAGCCGGGGATTTCGCTGATCAGTGGCGCGAGACCCTCGTCCGCATTCCGACTCTCCGCCGTGCCTCGGATCGCCGCGACGTCGACCCCGTCATACCGCCGTATGGTCAAATACATAACGCCCTCCTTTGCTGGCGTGCCCTCGGCCCCCGCTCTCCGTGGCCGATGCTACCACGCGTGGCCGGCCCTTCTCAGCGCCCTGGTTGCGATCGAAAGCGACACGCTCCAGGTGACGTTTGACACGGCCCTGCGCTGGTGCTACCAAAACGGCGTAGCCAGGACCACGGGGGTGGCGGATGCCAGTCATTGATGCCGACACGCACGTAACCGAGGGCGACGACGCCTTTGCCTATCTACGGGACTCCGAATTGCAATTCGCGCCGATCAAGGGCGAAGTACCAGCCCGCAATGGCGGCTCACCACGCGGTTACTGGCTGGTGGGCGGCCAGCAAATGTCCAGACGAATCCAGCGCGACGGTGACGTCTGGAAAACGATGGGCGAGCTGCTGGATGTGGACGCCCGACTGCGCGCCATGGACGACATGGGTGTCGACACTCAAGTGATCTACCCCACCTTCTTCAACAAAGCCGTCGGCTCGTCCATGGGCGAGGCCGCCCTGGCACGCAGCTACAACCGCTGGATGGCCGATCGCTGCGGCAAGTCGGGCGGTCGCCTGCGCTGGGTTGCCGTTCCGGCGCTACAGAGCATTCAGAGCACCATTGAAGAGATGCGGTTCGCGAAGGAGCATGGCGCCGTCGGAGTCCTCAAGAAGGGAGACGAAGAGGCCGGCTACTGGCCGGCGGAACCGTACTTTTTCCCGGTGTACGAAGAAGCCGAGCGGCTCGACCTGCCAATGTGCTTCCACGTTGGCAGCGGCTACACGGGCATGATGCCACTGGAGCGACTGGCTCACATGACCCAACACAAGTTCCACCTCTCGCACGTCAGCGCCTTCTGTTCGCTCATCACCTTCCAGATTCCAGACAAGTTTCCGAACTTGCGGTGGGGCTTTATCGAAGTGACCGCCTCGTGGGTGCCGTACGCCCTGTACTACATGCGCCGCATCCTCACCAAATCGGTTACCACGCCCGGGGTCGCGTCGTCGGTTGCTGGCTCGACCACCTATCAGGTGCCGCGGGACGTCCTGAGCAGGAACCGGATGTACGTGTCCTGCTTCGTCGACGAAGACCTGCCGCGGATCATCGAGCAGACCGGCGAAGACAACCTGCTGATGGGGTCCGACTTCGTCCACCACGACCACGCGACCGAGCTCGACTTCGTCGGCGCCCTGCAGCAGCGGGTCGACCGCGGAGAGCTCTCGGCCACGTTCGTACGCAAGCTGACGTACGACAACCCGCGGACCTTCTACGGACTCTAAGGCCGCGCCACCGCGTTCCTCACGCCTCCCAGAGGAGGTTCAGTAGCTATGGGCAGTCTTGATCGACGCGCTGCAATGCGGTTGGTCGTGTTCGGCGCTGGCCTGGCACTTCTCGACGCGTGTACCTCCGCCGCTCGGCCTTCGGGTGCGCCTACCGAGTCGGCGGCGCCCACCAGCCCAGTCGGCGCCACCTCTACGATCGTCAGCGCACCGGCGCCGGCCAACACCCCAAGCCCCCCGGCCGAGCCCAGGCGCGGCGGCACGCTGCGGCATGCGCAGACCGCGGACGTCGCCAGTCTGGACCCTCACCTGACCACAACGGCATCCGCGGAGACAACCTTCCTCGTCTTCGATCGTTTGACCGCGTACGACCTGAATATGAAGCCGCAGCCCATGCTAGCCGAAAGCTGGGATATCAGCAGCGACTTCAGGGCCTTCAAGCTGAACTTACGGAAAGGCGTCCAGTATCACAACGGGCGCGAAATGACGGCCGACGACGTCAAGTACAGCCTGCTGAGACCCCGAGATCCAGCGGTAGGTGCGGGTTTGCTAGCGGGGATCAGCAAGTGGTTCAGCACCATCGACGCTACAGACAAATACACGGTCACACTGACGTCCGAGGCGCCGCAGCCGGGGTTCTTTGACGGGCTCGAAAACTTCAATATTGTGGATAAGGTCAGTCTCGAGGGTCCAGAGGGCAAGAGCAAGATTGTCGGGACCGGTCCGTTTCAGATGGTGGAGTGGGCCAACGGCGATCATTTCGCCGTCGCCAGAAACGGTAACTACTGGCAATCGGGAAAGCCATATCTGGATGGAATCCTCATCAATATTCGCAACCAGCAGACCATGGCCGTCCAGCTCGAGTCGGGCGGACTGGACTCGGCCAAGAACCTCGCTCTCAACGATTTCGTCCGACTGAAGAACGAGCCCGGCTTTCAAGCCCTCCCGCACCCCAGTTCAGGCACCTTTTTCGAGATTGGCATGAATACCGGCCACCCGCCACTGGACGATAAGCGGGTACGGCAGGCAATGAACTATGCCATCGATCGGTCGCGTTTTGCGCAAACCTCGTTGAATGGCATCGGTACGCCATTGGAACTCCCCTGGAGCCCAAGCTCGCCGGCCTACGACGCCAACAAGAATGCCACGTATCCGTACGATCTGGACAAGGCCAGAGGGCTGCTCGAGCAGGCGGGCGTCGACGGCTTCGAAACCGACATCCTGGTCATTGGAGTCGCCATGCCACAGTTAGTCGACTTCGGCCAGATCTTTCAGGCCAGTCTGACCCAACTCGGGATCAAACTCAACATCAAGAATCTCGAGCAGTCGGTGTGGCTAGACGTGGTTATCAATAAGAAGCCCGAGTACACCGGCTTCTGGGGGTCGAACGATGGCCCCGGTAACCTGTCGCCCGGCTATCTGTTCTCGGGCTCACCTGGCTGGCGGACGGTCAACAACCACTCCGCGTTCCAGTCCGATGAGTGGACCAGCCTGGTGAATGCTGTCCTCGCGGAAACGGACACCGACAGGCGAAAGCAGCTGTATAGCCAGGTCAATGACTATATGCTCGACCAGTCATTCACCGTACCGATTACTACCAATCCGATAACAATTACGCTGAGCCAGAAGGTGCATGGCATCGAGTATTGGCTGCACGGCGGTGCCGTGTCGTTCACGAGCGCGTGGATGGACTCGTGAACCCGCCCTTGGTGAACCACCGGATATCGCACATCTCAAATCAGTTCGACGATTGATTTCGCGGCCAGCGGAGCACCGTTCTGATTGTCTTGCCAAAGATCCACTCTGCCTCATTGTCTGACAGGATGTGCCAGTCCAGCATGTGGTGCAGGGCTTGCGCCCATGAGTGATGATGCTGGACCTGCGTGTAGTCGCTTGCCCACATCACGCGCTCAGCCCCGAATGCGTCGACCAGGCGACGCGCGTATGGCGCCAGATCACGGAACGGATAGGGCTCTGCCGAGATGCGATCCGGGGCATGGCACCACTTGAGTGCAAGATTGGGATATCGCGCGAGCGAGATGACGTGATCAAATTCTGCGAATCGGGTGGCGACGTCGTTGACCGGCGGAGTCTCGCCGGCGTACAGCGTCGCGGTGTGGTCCATGATCACCTGTGCCCGGGGGAATTTCTCCAGATACGGCACGAGCTTGTCGAGATTGCCAGGTACCCCGACGAACAGCGGCACGTCGTATTTCTCGGCGGCGGCCCAGATCGGCTCGTACGCGCCCTGGGCGAACTGTTCGATTTCACCCGTCGCCGGCAAGGGCACCACCCGGATGCACAATGAGTTCGGCCTGGCGCGGACCGCGGCCATCTGTTGGTCGATCTCTGGATCGCGCCGGTCCACGCCGACGTGGTACGCGAATCGATCCGGGTACATCTGCACCGCGAGTTCCGAAAACGGATAATCGCGGCGGCGAGCGCCGTTGGGGAGCACGCGCCAGCTTCCCGCCCCGCGCGGGTATTCGCCGATGAGCACGGCATCGACGCCAACCGCATCCATGGCCACGACCGCCCGCTCGATGACCTCCCGCGGCTCAGCCGTCTCCCAATTTGTCCCGATACGATTCAGGTGGACTTGCGCATCAACGATTTCCACGGCTAACCCTCCAACCAGGCGTCGGTGAAGCCAAAGCCACCCAGTGAAGATGCCGTGATGCCGTGCACGACGCTGCGCGCCAGCAACGTCGGCGGAGCCGGCGACATGGCCATAAAGAACACTTCGTCGAGCAACAGATCGTTGATCTGGCTGTAGATCTGCTTCCGCCTGGCGGGGTCTGTCTCGCTGGTGGCCGCGCTGACGAGCTGCGTGTACGCATCGCTCCTGAAGCCAGAGTTGTTGTTGAGCGGATCGGTGCCGCGACTCGAGCTTAACATCGTTCCGGGTAGCAAGTTGGTACGTGCCGCCGTCGACCAGTACAGGCCGTTGTATTTGCGGTTATTGACCTGATCGAGCCACGTGGCGGATTCCATCGGTTTGATGTTCTACGTGACGCCGATCCTGGCCAGGTCTGCCTGGTAAATCTGTGCGAGGCTGAGGCCATCCTGACTGTTATTGAGGAGGATATCCATGCTGAGATTGGTAACACCGGCACCGGCCAACATCGCCCCCGCCCTGTCCAGATCGAACGTGAAGAAGGCGTCCCTGGCCGCGTCGTACGCGGGCGAGGACGGTGGCCAGGGCAGCGACTGCGGCTGCCCGATACCCTGCAGCACGGAGTCTGCAAAGCGCTTGCGGTCCACCGCGAAACTCAGGCCCTGGCGCACGGTCTTGTTATCCAGGGGTGGGTTCAGCACGTTCACCCCGATCAGATAGAACAGTCCGCCATTTGGATGCACGAGGGCCTGGTACTTCGGGTCGGTCTTCAGTCGCACGAAGTCGTTGACAGGGGGCGACTTGATCGCGTCGAGCGCTGCCGCCTCCAGCTGGGCGACCATCGTTTGCTGATCGCGGATGACGGCGACGTTGATACCGTCCAGGTACGGCCGCCCCGACTGCCAGTAGTTCTGGTTCTTGACGAGGGACAGGTGGTCCCCCTGCACCCATTCGACGAACGAAAACGGCCCCGTTCCCACCGCCTGGGACCTGGCGTTCGGGCCTTCCGCGGTCATCTGATCCACGACGTTGAAGAACTGGAAAAAATCGAAGACGAGCGGCCGCGGCTCGTCCGAGGTGAGGATCACCGTGTACTTATCAGGTGTGTCAATGCTGCTGAACCAGTTGCTCTGGTTGACGAACGTGCCCGACCCCACCTTTGGGTCGCGAACGCGCAGCAGGTTGTACTTCACGTCGTCGCTGGTGAAGTCGCGACCGGAATGCCACTGCACACCTTTGCGTAGATTCAACTTGATGTGTTTGAAGTCACCGCCGACGTCCCACGACTCGGCGAGTTGTGGCTGCGGGTTCAGTGTGTCGTCATAAGCAATCAAGCGATCGAACACCAGCCACAGGTTCTCGTACTCGTTGGGCCCGACGAACTGCACGTCGAGGCTGGGCAGGTCGCCGAGGATGGCCTGGCGCAAGGTCCCACCACGGCGTGGCGGCTGGGCGACCGGCGCCTGGGCGGGTGTGGTCGGAAGAGCGGCCTGCGGAGGACTGCCAGCGCTCGTCGTGGCGCCGCTTGTCGCAACAGTCGCCCCAGCGGACGTTGCCTGGGCGGTCGGCCCTCCGGCCACGCTCGGTGACGCCGGGATAGCCACCCCACACGCCACCAGCAAGCTCATGGTCATACTCGAAGCGAGCAACATCAGCGCTGATCTGCGTCCGACTCCTGGCACCACTGCGTCCCCTTTCAAAGTGCGACCGCCGCCCTCATTTAGAAGAAATCCGGCAGATCATGCAGCGCGTTGTACACGGTGTACAGGCCCTCGGTCCCCGTGAAGTACATAACCGTGCCGACGATCCCGCGCATGATCCACTCGTTGCTCATTCCCCAGGCTCGGGCCAGCAGCACGGCCTCACGCAGGCCCTCGACGGATCCCACGCTGGTGTGGTGTCGGAGCAGCAGGTATGGCGCCACTTGTTTCGGGAGGGTCACGATGGCGGACTCCCACTTGGCGCGGTTGATCTTGACGAACTGTGGGTTGAGCTTCAGCCCGTACGCGATCGAGTTGGGCAGGAAGCCGAGCGTGCGCTGATACCAGGCGGTCAGATTGTCGACGTCCTGGCGGGTCATCTCGCGTGTCGACATGTCGAGTCCGGCTTGGAACGCCGCGGGATCGGGCGCCCAGCCCTCGGGAAAAGCGGGAGAGCGCCTGGGCGGACCCATCACCGGGAGAAGGTCGCCACCGGCGTGGTAGACGTGCCCCAGGCCGCGCATGCCCGCATACAACTGCGAGAACATCACGATCTCCATCATCTGCGCCGTGTTCAGCCCATTGCGGTGGAGTGTATGGAACGTATTGCGAATACCCGTTTCCCACCCCTGCATCATGTAGCTATGCATGTTCTGGACAGCCAGCATGAGGACGTTCTCGGCATCAGAGGCAAAAAGATCAGAGCCCCAGCGACTCAATTTGGCGAACTTTGGCGCGTAGTCCGTCATGAGGCTGGTGGCGTACATGGTGTAGAGCGGCTGGCGCGCTGACCACGCGTCCATCAAATGCGCATCGATTTCTTGAGATGTCGTGTGATCGAGATCGGTCAGGTCGAGCCCATGCGAGACTCCGAGCCCGCGGACTCCGCCGAAACTGGTCATGGGCGTACGCTACTACGCACGCTGGCGCTCAAATTACCACTGGGAGCTTTCAGGAAACGGCGGCAGCGGTGGAGGTGGTTCACCGTACATGCTTCGAAATGCGCTCGCCGCAGGCTAGCGGGCCTCCAAAGCGGCCATGGACTCCTGAACCGTCGGGTCGTCCCAAGTGCCCAGTGCCTGCCAGTTCTCGCCAGGCTCCAGAATCTTCTCGACGGCTCGGATGTTGCGGAGGTCGTGACCTTCCACACCCGCGAGAGCCGGAGGCTCCTGACCCTGAGCTAATCCCTTCGCCGCGTCGATGAGGATGCGGCGCATACGGATGATTGGCACGTCCGTGGTGCCGAGGCGCTCGTTGGTCCGATCGAAGATGGCGCCCATCGACTCCGTGACCATCATGTCCTGGCTCACGAAATCGTCGATGCCGCTGTAACTGACCTTTTTCTGCTTCTCGCGGTCGATCAGGTAGTCGTTTTCGGCGGTGAACGTGCGAGCGATCGTGCCGCGCCCACCTCCACCGAACACGCCGTACGGCCAATTGGGGTCGGACGCGTAGCCCTGGCCGCCAAGCCCGCGTGGGTTGGCCACCGGCTGCATGGCGATGAAGTAGCGAAAGCAATTTTCGTCGTCGATTGGCACGAACAGGCCCTGACCGCCGCCAAAGGGGATCGAGGCGACACAGGTACCCCAGGGAACGACGAAGGCGTTCACCCGGATGTGCTTGTGCCCGTGGGGCGTGGTGCGAACGGCCGCGTAGCGGTAGCCGTACCACTCGTCCACCAGCTCGAAACGGGGCGCGCGGTCGTGCCGCCAGAACTTCATCGACATCAGGTTCGAGGGGTAGCCCGGCCTGTCCGTCCCGTCATCCGGGATGTCCTCGATAGCAAAGTACTGGTGCAGATAGGAGATGTGGGCCGAATCGAGATTGCCCTCCATCGCCTGAACCCAGTTGCAGGTGGACAGCTGCTTGCCGACTCGCCACTGGTCTTGCGGCAGCGAATCCGAGCCGAAGTCTCGGAATGGAGTCGTGCTCTCAGGCGGTCCCATGTAAGTCCACACGATCCCGCCCGACTCGTGGGTCGGATATGCCGTGGCCTTGACCTTGTTGCGAAAATCCGACTCAGCCGGCTCGTTGGGCATGTCCACACACTGGCCGGTGATATCGAACTTCCAGCCATGGTAGACGCAGCGCAGACCGCTCTCCTCGTTGCGCCCGAAGAACAGCGACGCGCCGCGGTGCGGGCAGTGATTCTGGATCAAGCCCACCTTGCCCTTGCTATCGCGGAAGGCGATGAGATTCTCGCCCAGCAGCCGCACCCGCATGGGATCGCTGTCGGACCCCGGCAGCTCCGAAGACAGGCAGGCTGGCGTCCAGTAACGGCGCAGCAGGTTGCCCATGAGGGTGCCGGGGCCAACTCGCGTGAGAATCTCGTTGTCTTCCTTGCTCAACATGGCGCGTCAACTCCTGTTGCTCCTGTTGGTGATCTCAGCTCATGGTACCGCGCGGCCAAATGCTCCGACACCACGTGCCAGGCACGCTCGCGCTGTCGGTGTGCCGCCAGAAGCCCAGGCGGAGGCACGTGTGCTGACCCACGTGTGTCAGCGTGATCACCGTCGCCAGATGGCGTATGATGCGGCGCACGGAGGTGAGCCCATGGCTGTCTCAGATCGCGCACTCACTGCACGGCGGGTGATTGAGGAACTGCACCGCGCGGGCGTGACACACGTGGTTTGGCTGGTGGACACCGAATCGCGCTTCATGCACGATGCCCTGACTGCCGATTCCGATCTCACCATTGTGCCGATTTGCCGCGAGGCCGAGGGACTGGCGGTTGCGATGGGCCTCTGGATTGGCGGCAAGAAGCCGGTGGTAATCATCCAGAATACCGGTTTTCTCGAGTCGGGCGATTCTATCCGCGGCCTCGGTCTGGACTTGCAGTTGCCGCTGGTGCTGCTGGTCGGCTATCGCGGCTTCCATCGCAATCAGCCCATCACCGATTCGGCGGCAACCTACCTGGAGCCAACCCTCAAGGCCTGGACGCTTCCTTATCGGCTGGTCGAGACGGACGAAGACGTGCCCAACATCAGCCAGGCTTTCGAGCTGGCGGCTGAGCGGCGCCAGCCGGTCGCCGTCCTGATCGGCCGGGAGTACCACTGATGAGCATGGAGGCCATGGCAGCGCTGCGTATTCTGGCGATGCAGCGCGGCGAAGCCGTCGTGGTGCCAACTATGTCCGGCGCCCGCGGCTGGGCAACCGTATCGACGCGGCCGGAACTCGACTTGCCTGTATCTGGCGCGATGGGCAAGGCCTCCTCGGTGGCGCTTGGCCTGGCTCTGGCCCAGCCAGACCGGCAGATCATTGTGCTGGACGGTGATGGCAGCCTGCTCATGAACCTGGGGTCGGTGGTCACGATCGCGGGTATGCGGCCCAAGAATTTCGTCCACGCCGTCTGCCAGAACGAGGTGTACGAGATCACCGGCGGTCAGCCCATTCCAAATGCCGAGCGAGTGGACTTTGCCGGCATCGCCCTGGCCGCTGGCTTCGTCCGGGCTGAGACCTTCCGTGACGTTGCCGCGCTCGAACGTGACCTGCCCGCTCTCCTGTCCGCCGACGGGCCAAGCTTCCTTACCCTCAAGTTGCGGCCCTTTAGCTGGGACGATTCCGGACCCCGCCGCCGGACGATAGACGCCGCTCGGGCCCTCCAACTGATGTTCTCCACCGCGGCTGGATAGTCCGCGAGGGTTCCGTCAGCGAGCGTGAGCGCTGTGCAAATGGCCGGAGTCATGTAGCGCTCGATATTTCCACCTTTTGATTGACGACGAGCCGCCGGCGCCGACGTATTCCTGAGCCATGCCACAATACGAGATCCGCCTGCGCGGTCGACTCGACCCGTCGTGGTCCACGTGGTTCAGCGACCTCGCGGTCTGCCCGACGCCGAGCGGGGAAACGGTCCTTCGCGGCCCGGTTGTTGACCAGGCCGCGCTCCACGGTGTGCTGGCGCGCATTCACGACCTCAGTCTGGAGCTGCTCAGCGTGCGCCGCCTGGAGGAGTGACGGCTTCGAGCTCTCCCAGCTCACGGGCGCGAACCAGCACCTCCGTGCGACTGGCCACGCCCAGCTTGTCGATCAGATGATGGACGTGCGACTTGACGGTGGCCTCGCTGGTCACCAGCCGCTCGGCAATAGCACGGTTCGAGAGGCCCAGCGCCAGCAAGCGCAAGACCTCGCGCTCGCGTGGCGTCAGTAGCGCTGCGGTGGGCATTGCCCGCTGTGCGCCGGAGTCGAACGCCTGGAGCAGGCGAGCCGTGTAGGTGGCACACACACCACGTCTGAGCAACGGACGCAGCAATGCCTGCATGGGCTCGCCCTCGTCGACGAACACGCGCACATACCCCGCCGGCTCCGCCAGGGTCACCGCGTGTCCAAGCGCCGCCAGCGCGCTTTGCGCTTCGCCGGCCTGCGCGCGTACCAGCGCAAGCTGCACACGGAGCGCGATCATACTGTCGGTGCGGCCCAGCCGCTCGGCCGGTGCCAGCAAGCGTTGCAGCAGCGCCACCACCGACGGCGTCGCTCCCCGCGCGCGGCGGACACGGACGAGTATCAGCGCTTCGGGCTCGCGCAGATACGCCTCGAGGCCTTTCGGATCGAGCGCGTCTGCCCACCACTCGGCTTCTGGTAGGCGTCCATCCAGGAGTGCAAGCCAGGCGCGTTCGGCGCGGACCAGCCGTTCCCAGCGCGAGCTGGCGACCTCGCGTGCTGCCTCCTCGGCGGCGTCCAGCATGCGCCCAGCAGCTAGCATGTCGCCGCGCGCGCGTGAGACACGTGCCTGCTGGAGCAAAGTCGCTGGCTGGATGGTTCGATGGGTCCGCCCCGACAGGCGCTGGACCAGCGCGATACGCTCCAAGCAGTCGGTCGCCTGGTCCAGTTGATTCCACTCGAGCGCAATCGACGACCAGTGGAGCAGGGCCTGGTGGCGGACGAATACGGTCCGCTCGCCAATCTGTTCGACCACCGCGCGGTACCCCGCCGCGGCGGCTCGCAGATCGCCGAACTGTCGACTCCGGTCGGCTGTATAGATCAGGTACGACCAGTACACCAGCGCCATGTCCAGGCTCACGACGGCACGCATCTGCTCGAGAATCTGACCCGCCGAGCGAGGGTCGCCGCGGAGAAGGTGCGACAGGACGGTCGCCCCGAGCGCCAGCGCTCGATATGGTGAAGGAGGCTCTGGCAACGTGGCCAGGGCTGCTTCGGCGCGCACGATCGCCCCGTCCGGGTCGTCGCAGGTGGCCGCTAGCTGGGCATGGATGCTCAGCAGCGTCCCGAAAGCCTGGTGGTCTCCAGCGAGCTCGAGCCTGGGTTCGGCTGCCGCGAGGAACGTTGCCAGGCGCGCGGACTCGCCGCTCATCATCAACGTGGTCGCATTCACACGCGCCAGCACCCGGTGTTGCTGGCACACCTCCTCTGGCACGATTTGCAGCCAGCGGCGGACGGTCATCTCCTCGCCACGTCGGATGAGCGACCCAAATAGCCGCTGAAGCAGGTCCGCGGCGCGATCCCACTCACCCGCGACGAGGGCATGTTCGAGCGCCGGTTCGAGCAGCGCGTTGGCCATGTACCAGGTGCTGGCCCGCCGGTGGAGCTCCGGAACGAGTGTCGCCTGTTCACGCTGCAGGTAGTAATGCAGGGCGTCGGCAAACAGCTGGTGGTACCGATACCACCGGCGTCCGGCGTCCACCGGAGTGATAAAGGCGTTAGCGCGCTCCAATGCTTCGAGCAGCGCCAGGCTCCCGGGCTCGCCGACCACCGCGTCGCACAGCCCCGGATTCAAGCGATCGAGGATCGAGGTCCGTTCCAGGAAGACCCGCGTCCGCTCGGGGAGACGCTCGAGCACCTCCTCGATAAAGAAATCCACTACCGTGCGGTCGCTGCCCGCGAATTCCGACGCCGCGGCCTGCAGGTCCGACTGGCTTTGGAGTGAAATGGCCGCCAGGTGCAGGCCAGCTGCCCAGCCCTCCGTCCTCGCCCCGAGTGCCGCGACCTGCTCTCTCGACAGGTCCACGCCCAGAGCGTCACCCAGCAGACCGGCCGCTTCATGCTCCGAGAATTGCAGATCACCGGCGCGCAGCTCCAGGAGCTGACCGTTGGAGCGCAGGCGCGCCAGCGGCAGTGGCGGGTCGGAGCGTGTGCTGATGATCAGGTGGAAAGCGGGCGGGCACTGAACGAGCAGCGCCGCCAGACCGGCGTGGACCTCGCGTGCCTCGACCACGTGATAATCGTCGAGCACGAGCGCCAGCGGGCGCGCCAGCCTGGTCAGACTGCCGATCAGGTCGTCCACCACCAGCCCGATCGGCGCGCCGGCCTGCAATCGTGACAGAGCACGGGCGCCGACCGCAGAGTCCTGCTCGTGGAGGGCGGCCAGGACTCCACGCCAGAAGCGCACCGGATCGTTGTCGCCGATGCCAAGAGACAGCCAGGCGACCCGCAGCTGGTCTCGGACCTGGGCTTGCCACGTCACCAGGGTCGTCGTCTTGCCGAACCCGGCCGGCGCCGAAACCAGGACCACTCTGTGCGCCAGCACGCGATTGAGCCTTTCCACTAGCCGCGGACGTGGCACCAGTCGGCTCCGTACTGGCGGTGGGCCGACGCTCATCCGTCGAACGTCGTCCACGCTGGTGGGCTGATCTTGCGCGGGCGGCGACCTCGAGGCCGATTCGCGATGCGCCATGGCGCGACTGGACCGGCGGGCAGTTGCTGAGACGCGGGCGGTCCGTTGCGCGGAGGCCGGCGGCACACCGCCCGCCGTGCGACGCATGAAGGCGGTGACGATTTGCCAGGCACGCACGCGGTCGATCGCCTTACGCCGTCCGTCAGCGCCACGCTCGCGGGAGAAAAACAATGGCTCGTCGTCGTTCAGCCCGTGCGCGCGCGCCCAGCGTAGCAGTGCATCCGGCAGGTCCGCGTGCGCCGCCGTGAGCTGGACCAGATTGCCCGTGCGACCGGGATGCATCGGGTCGGGCAGCACCAATCCCCGGCGAACATCTCGGGGGCGCAGCACCAGAACCTCGCTGAGGCGTGCCCCGCTCGCCCACAGCGTCCTCAGCAGCAGGCGGTCGCGTTCGCCAGCTGCCTCGAGAAGACCCCGGACAGCCTCGAGCGACAAGTTGGCGGGGGGCGACCATCGCCCGGCGGGCTCCGCGGCGGTGGCTGGCCGATCGCGGGCCGGGTTCATACGCCGCCAGTGTAACAACCAACTCCAATAAAGCTCGAGCGCCGAGGTCAACCTTTACCGGACGGAGTGGAGCGCGACCGCGGTGCGTGTCGACGGGCGGGCTGGTCTGGGCACGGCAACCCGGCCGCTCGATTTCCACCGGTGCATTTCCACCGAACGATTGATGCCAGCGCCCACGTGAGGCCCGACTCTGGGTAAGCCTCGTGGATTTTCTACTGAAGCCAACAGCTGACTGCCGAGCCAGCGATTCATTGGATTACAGGGAGCCGTTGATGCATCGCAATCATCGCAAATTCTTTCTCGCCTCTGCGGCACTCGTCGTGTCGCTCCTCGGCGCGTCGGTACTTCTGGGCGCACACCGCGCCCAGGCGGGTTCTCAGTCCGACGACTCGGTTCCAGCCAACGAGACGGCCGCCAACGGCCCGCTCGTCGGTGACCCCGCTTTGATAAGCGGCGAGCAAACGTGTGTCAGTGATGAGCTGAACGCGCCCTGGTTTCCCACCATCGCAGCCTTCGAAGTCCACGACTCGAATCGGACGCATCTGTATGACTGTGCCGATTTCGAGGGCGCTTTGTCGGGCGGCAACCAGGTCTTCGCATACAGTTCGCAGCAGACGTACATCACGCCCTACAACATCGTGGATCACGGTCCGAACGAGCTGTTCGTGTATGGCGGCGGCTATGGTGACCACCCCGCGGCCTCCGGCTCCTTCGTAGCTCGCGTCGAGCCCGGGACCTTCAATCAAGTTTGGCGACGTGTACTCATCAACACGAACGTCACCAACGAGTGGAACTACCCAGGTGTCGCCAACGTGCTCTCAGATGGCAGCCTCGTCGTGATCTACGGCTACCACATCGCCAAGCTCGACCCCACGACTGGCAACGTGCTCGCGCGGACAACGTTGCCGACGGGCGCGTCAGCCCCGCGTGACACCTCCTTTAACGGGTACGACGCGCTGGCCGATGGCACCATCGTCGCCAAGAGTGTGAATCGCCAGCCTGGTTGCGAAGAGCAAGGCTTCAGCGCCTTCCTCGACTGCCCGAACCCGACCGCCACTCCGCCCTCGGTCATGGTTGCGATCGATCCATCCACACTCCAGGTGGTCTCACAAGTCACGCTGCCGGAAATGATCGGTGGACGTGTTACGACCACCCGCTACAACGGCACGAACGAGGTCTATCTGCCCGGCGCGACCAATCTGTACCGGTACACGTATGCGAATGGGCAGTTTACGCCGGATTCTACGTGGGGCCCGGTGGCGTATCTGGCCGGCGGGCAGACCGCGGCATCCGCGATGGCAGTTGTCGGCGACTACGTGGTCGCCATGACCAACGGTGGGGCACCGACCTCGACGCCGATGAGCGTCATCGCTGTCTCGCAGGCGGACTCGTCGAAGGTTTCGAATATCCAGCCGTTCGCCAGCAGCGACGCGAAGCAGAGCTTCATTCCGTCAATGGTGTCGGTCGATCCCGAGAACAACCGCGTCTATGTCATGGACGCGGGTGCTGGCAAGCTCGCCGGTGTGGACGTCCAGAACGGGAATCTGACGGTGGCGTGGACACAGGATCAGATCACGCTGAGCTTCACCACACTCGTGGGCCCGAAGGGCCAGCGTGTGCTGGTCGGCACCGATATTCCGGTCAAAACACTTCAGGGGCTGTCGTCGTACACGACCGAGCAGGTGGTGTGGCGAAATGCCGACACCGGCCAGGAAATGGCGCGATCCAGCCAACTTCCAAAGATGACGCAGGGCATCCTCGTTACGCCTGGCTACGCGGGCGTGCAGTACTTCCTCAGCGCAGACGGCCACGTGATTGCGTTGCAGGTTGTGCCGCCATTCCAATCGACGACAACCACACCGCCGCCGGCGCAAACACCCTGACGGAGTAGCCACCCCAAGCGCCGCCGCCAGCCTCGCGGGACTGATGCAAGGGCTGCGCCCTGGCGCCGGGCGCCCCCCGCCGGTTGTCGGCGAGGTGGCGTTCGCCTATCGCCGCCCTGACCGCTCTGGTCACGGCGCCCGACGCTCCGCCGAAGGAGGGGCGCCTGTTCAGGTCGCATAGAGTGGTCGCCAATTCCCACCATGGTCGGAGCACGAACCGCGTATGCCACCAGAATGGCTCAGAAGTCCGTCACGGCACTGCATGACGTAGCCGCGTGTCTGATTCCAGAACGAAGGAATACACGCGAACATATTGCACAGATTTGACGCTGGGTTCCTGATCTGCTGGCCACCACAATACGTGTAGTTCCACGGATTCACCGGAGCGTCGCAGAGATTGGCGGTGGGTGTCGCAGCTCGCTGGTTAACTACGACTGGCGTAGGCGTCGCACCTGGTAGGTCTGCGGCAACTGGCCCGTCCGCGGGCCGTGAGGTATCGCCTGCACACGTGGCTGGTGACCAGAGTCCAGCCTGACTTGCAATCGCCTGGGCCTGGGCGGCTTTGTAGGCGTCGATGTGCGCGTAGGGCAGGTTGTAGGTGTACTCGTGGGCGAATCCGTCGGCGATCATCGCCTCGCCGAAGTCGCTCCCATTTGAAAGCCACACGTAGGCGAGCATGCGGCCGTAGATGTCGCGCTCAGCCTGGCTCGGATCGAGTTCGATCGCGACGCTCTGGCCATCCAGCAGCTCGTGCGCGTGGGCCGAGGCCTCGCGGCCGAAGCACTGAACGGGCGTCCGTGGATCAACTGTTTCGGGAGTGTCAATGCCGATCTGTCGGATTCGCTCAGTTCTCCCGTCGTCGAGTTGGACGTCGAGCGTGTCTCCGTCAACGACGTTGATGACCGTGGCTGGCAATGACGCCGACTGGGCAGCCGCCGCCGGTGCAAAACCGCCCAGTGTGCTCAGCAGCAGCGCGACGGCGGCTACTCGCTCCCAGATGTGCCTCACAGGCGCCGACGGTAGCAACCCACCGTCTGCGAAGAGTTGACTTTCTGTAGGGGAACCGTCGTCGTTCTATCTGGCATCGCGCCAGCACGCCCCCCAGAAGGAGCTCCATCAGGCGGTCAAAACGGTTGCCTGGTATAGGCTATTTCGACGCAGCGAGGCGAACAGCGGGAGTCGTGTCGAAATGACGGGCGCTCATTCGTAGAGTCAGCGGCCAGCCCGTTTTGGCCTATCCAGAGACGGAGGTGTCGAGCACCGTGAAGTACCTGATGTTGATCTGCGGGAGCGAGGACCGTTTGAACGATGAGCAACGCATGCCCGCCTGGGCCGAGTACAGCAATGAACTTGCGTCTGCTGGCAAGATTCGCGGTGGCGAGCGGTTGCGGCCGGCGGCAACGGCAACAACGCTGCGGCTGACCGGCAGCGAGCGACTGCTCTCCGACGGACCGTTCACCGAAACCAAAGAGCAGGTTGGCGGCTTCTTCGTTGTGGAAGCCAACAACCTCGACGAAGCGGTTGACCTCGCCAGCAAGATGCCCCACCTGCAGGACGGCGGCGCCGTCGAGATTCGGCCCGTCTGGGACATGAACTGACGAGTGTCTGGAGGCGACCGTGGCACAGCAGTCGAGCGATGCTCACTCGACCATCGACAGCGTCTTTCACGCCGAGCACGGCAAGGTCATTGCTTCACTGATCGGCACACTGGGCGATTTCGATGTAGCCGAGGACGCGCTCCAGGAGGCGCTGGCGGTCGCCCTCGAGCGGTGGCCACGCGACGGGATCCCTCCGAGTCCCGCCGCGTGGCTGGTGACCACCGCCAGGCGTAAGGCGATCGATGGCTGGCGGCGCGAGCGCCAACGCCAGGCGAAGTACGCGGCGCTCAACCAGCCCGGCTGGACTGCGGACCCTGATGTGGACGAACTCGATGCTTATGATGGCGCGGTCGCCGACGAGCGGCTGCGGCTGATCTTCACCTGTTGCCATCCGGCGCTCAGCCTCGAAGCGCGCGTCTCGCTCACGCTGCGCACGCTCGGCGGTCTGACGACGGCCGAGATCGCGCGCGCCTTGCTGGTTCCCGAGCCAACCTTAGGTCAGCGTCTGTTCAGGGCCAAACGCAAGATCCGCGACGCCGGCATCCCGTACCAGGTGCCGCCGGATCATCTCCTTCCGGAGCGGCTGAGCGGAGTCCTCAAGGTGGTGTATCTGATTTTCAACGAAGGTTATTCCGCCACCGCCGGCGAGGCGCTTATTCGTCGTGAGCTGTGCTCGGAGGCCATCCGTCTCGGCCGCGCTCTGCGCGAGGTGATGCCAGACGAGCCCGAGGTGTGCGGATTGCTGGCGCTCATGCTGCTACAGGACTCACGCCGCCTGGCGCGCATCGCGGGTAGCGCCGGTGGACCGGCCAGTCTCGAAGAGCAGGACCGATTCCTCTGGGACCAGGCCGAAATAGCCGAAGGCTCCGCGCTCATTGAGCGCACGCTCCGAATTGGAAGAGTTGGTCCCTATCAGCTCCAGGCGGCGATAGCCGCGATCCACGCCGAGGCGCCCACGGCCGACGCGACGGACTGGCAGCAGATCGCCGCGCTCTATGAGCTTTACGTCAGCTGCGATCCGTCGCCAGTCGTCGAGCTCAACCACGCCGTTGCGATCGCCATGGCTCAGGGTCCCGAGCGAGGCCTGCAGCTGATGGAGCGACCAGACCTGGCTGGTGCATTGCAGAACTATCGCTGGTATCACGCCGCGCGCGCAGACATGCTGCGGCGCCTGGGTCGCCAGGCTGAGGCCTCCGGTGCGTACGCTCGCGCGCTCGAGTTGGCTGAAAATCGAGACGAGCGCGCGTACCTGGAACGCCGCATGGCAGAGGTCTCGGCCGCATCACGACAGTCCAGCGCGGCCAGGCAACACCAGATCCAGGATCGGCGGCGCAGGTAGACAACACTGGAGGGCGTGGAGCGTGCAGGCTGACCATGCTCTGGCCGAAGCGCTCGTGGCGCCGCCGACCGTGAGTCCGGCCCTGGTGGGCCGTGACCGCCAGCTCGCCACCGTCGACCGCGAGCGGCTTGCGACGGAACTGGCTCTATCGCGTGTTCGAAGCGCGCCCATAGACGGGCCGCCTGGGCACGGTCGATAGAACCGGAGTTCGGAACTTCTGCACCGTTGCTCGACCCGGACTGCACCATTTCTCGCCGTCGTCCTTCTATAGTCCGCGCGAGATGGCCCTGGCTCCGGTTGCACAGTCGGGGCGCGGCACGACGGAAGGTGGGCTTCGCGATGCAGCTTCGTTCGATATTCAAGCGAGAGTTCCCCCGCCAGAGTCTCCAATTGCGCCAGCGATCCGCCGCACACGCGCAGGCAAGCGGTGGAGGTCCGGCGGGCGACCACTCGACGAATCTGCGCCGCGAGAGCACGCCATGCGCGGGCAACCTTGCGCGGTGGTCGTGCGGTCGGGTGCAGCCGTGAACGCCATGGTCCACTTCACGGAGCAGGACGGGGAGCTGATGGCGTTCCATGTCGGTCAGATCAGGGCCATCGAGAGGGCGCATCTGCCGGACTGCGCGCGAGTGATCCTGTGCGACAAGTTCGAGGGGCGTGGCCTGTACTGGACCCTCGAGCCGTACCAGGTCATCCGCGATCGGCTGTCAGCGGCCGAAGCGGACCGAGTCGAGGACTCGCGCATGTCCACTACACAGGAACCTGTCGTGTCTTTGGGCAGCAGTTGGCTCGCTGAGGCCGGAAAGTCGGCACAGGCGCATCTGGACTTCTACGCTGGCAATGGTTGCAACCTGTGTGACCACAAGATCACCATCCAGCCAGCGAAAGGTCCGCCGGAGCCGTTTTTTTATCTTGCCCGCTGCTCGTGCGGATGGGGGCAAGTCTGAGCTGTCTTGCTGGCGGCGGTGCTGGTTGCCGCGGCGAGCTTGTTACCCGAGCCGGTCGCAGCGGCCGGCCCTGTGCACTGGCGCGTCGCGGCTGGCGCCCAGACGCACGATGCGGCGGTCCAGGCCGACGCCTTATTCGCTCAAGATATATCCGTCGACGTCGGCGACACGATCACGTGGACCGTGGCCACCGCCGAGCCGCATACCGTCACGTTCCTGTCGGGGCCAGAGCTACACGCTGCAATTCAGCCAGCCCGGCGACTTCGCGTACGTGTGCTTGATCCACCATCTCATGGTCGGCACCATCCACGTCGCGCCCCAGGGCACACCCTACCCCAGGCGGCAGGCCGAGTACCATGCCACGGCCGCGGCCGAGCGGGGAAGCCTGCCCGGACAGGGGCTCGGCCTCGAGGTCGACGGGCTGATCCAGGCGCTGCTCGGTGGCCCGAGCCAGGTGACCGCTGGCACCGGCCGGCAGCTCCCGGGCACTGGCAATGTGTTCGTAGCCCGCTTCGAGCCCGATCGCCGAGCGGTGAAGGTGGGGCAGACCGTCACGTGGACGGACCGCGATCCAGCGGTGCCGCACACGGTGACCTTCGGACCCGAGCCCCCCGGCGGCCTGTTGGGTCTGGTGGCCCCGTCGGGCGCCGTCGACCGTACCGGCCACGCGACGCTCAACGCGCCCGGGCAAGCAGCGAATTCGGGCGTGATCGGGGTCGGGCAACCGCTCGGGACAACGTTCAGCGCCACCTTCACGGCGCCGGGCACCTACAGCTACATCTGCGGCTTGCACGACACGCTGGGCATGAAGGGCACGATCAGCGTCGTACCGTGACGAGCCGCATGGCGGATCACGAAGCACAGCCGGGTCGCCGGCAGTCGCCGCGCCTCCAGAACGCTGATTCAACCGTTTGAGTGGCGCTGCAGACGGATAGGTCGCACTTGCTGGGCGACAAGCACGTTCGCGTCGATGGTCTGGTTTCTGCAGTGGTCTCGCTCAATGGCTAACCAGTTCGCACTTGACGTATCCAGCATCCGACAACGAGCGCGCCAGCACATGGAAGAAGGTCCCGTCACACCCGACAACAAGACAGACCCCAACGAGGTGATACGTGTCCTCCAGGACGTCGTGGCCACCGAGATCGTCTGTTGGATGCGCTATCAACAGCACGCCTTCTCCGCCAAGGGCGTCAACCACAAACCTGTCGCCGCCGAATTTGCAGAGCACGCCCAATCCGAGTTGGAGCATGCGGTTGCCGCCGCACAGCGCATCACTCAACTTGGCGGCTCACCGGACATGTCGCCGGAGCATCTCGCCGAACGCTCGCACACCGAGTATCGCACGTTCGAAGGTACCGACCTGGTCGGTATGCTCGAGGAGAACCTCGTCGCGGAGCGTATCGTTATCCAGAGCTACCAGGAGATCATCCGCTGGCTGGGTGATCGCGATCCGACCACAAGACGACTACTCGAGCGCATTCTTGGCGAAGAAGAGCAGCACGCTGACGATCTGAGCGGACTCCTCGGGGATCGGGCGAAAGCGGATTCAGGCGGCCCGACGTCGCCAACCTCGTAAGAGTTGGCCGAAACGCATTGATCGACTGATAGCAGAGACGTCTCGCCTGTACGTTCGGGCACCGGCGTGGTGTTGAGTTCGCATTTTAGCCCGCTTGCAGTGTTTACTCTCGAATCCAATCGTGTGTGTGTGAGAGCCCAGCGTGACGCTTGATGAGTGCGAGCCCGGCCGAGACGCGTTGACGGTACGACAACGTGAGATCGCGGCGCTGGTGGCCCGAGGTTTGACGAATCAGCAGATTGCGGCTGAGATGGTTATCACCGCGGGCACGGCTGGCAATCATGTTCAGCACATACTCCGCCGATTGGGTTTGAGCTCGCGCTCGGAGCTTGCCACGTGGGCCAATCAACGCGGCCTCGCCGCGGTGCAAAACCGTCTCCTGGCGACGCTCGAGCGTCTGATGGAGCTCGTGCCGCAGGACCTGGATTCGGCGCTTGATGCGGCGACACTGACTCTTGCCGACGCGCTCGGCTGTGAGAAGGTTGACGCGTTTCTGTACGAGCCGGCCACCTCGACGCTCGTGGCTCGCGGAACGAGCCCGACGCCGCTCGGCCGCAAGCAGCACGCGCTCGGTCTGCACCGCCTGCCAATCGCCAATGGTGGGCGCATGGTTGAGGTCTTTCAAACTGGCAACCCACGTCGCGCCGGACGCGTGGACCGGGACACGCAGGAGCTGCGCGGCGTACGACAGGCACTGGCTATCCGCTCGGATATCAGTCTGCCGCTCGTGGTCGCGGGCGAGCGGCGGGGCGTGCTGTCGGCAGTTTCGAGCGCGCCCGAGTTTTTTACCGAGGGCGACCTGCAGTTCCTGGCAACAGTCAGTCGCTGGGTGGGTATGGTCGCGCATCGAGCCGAGCTCGTCGAGAGGTCCAGGGCCGAAGCCGCGGCGCACGGTAGACGGGCTGCCGCCGAGGAGTTGATCACTATTCTGGCGCACGATTTCCGCAACTTGCTCACACCTCTGCGCGCTCGACTCGACGTCATGGCGCGGCGTGCGCGGCGGGACGGCCAGCATCGCTACCTGCAGGACACGGACGAGTTGATCGGCAGCGTCGACCGGCTCGATCGCCTCGTTCGCGACCTGCTTGACACCGCCCGACTGAAACAAGGTGTATTCGAATTGACGCGCGAGCCAGTCGACCTCGTGGAGCTCCTGAAGGTGACCGCGGCTGACCTCGCGCCGATGCCGGGTATCGTTGAGCTACGTGGGCCGATGGATGAGCTGGTTGTATCGGCAGACGCCGGGCGACTGCGTCAGGTTTTTGAAAATCTCCTCTCCAACGCCTTGAAGGTCCAGCCAGAGAACGAGCCAGTACGGATCGAACTGACCATGAACGACTCCTGGGCAATGGTGGCCGTTATCGATTCTGGACCGGGCGTCTCGCCTGACGTCATGCCGCACCTCTTCGAGCGTTTCGGCGCCGGACCTGGCTCGATTGGTCTCGGCCTGGGACTGTATCTCGCGCATGGCATCACCGAGGCACATGGCGGGTCAGTGGAAGTAGATTCACGCCCAGCCGTCGGTGCCCGATTCACGGTGCGCCTACCGCTGGATGAATGCCGGCGCGGGGCGTAAACGAAGAGGCCCCTGAAGCTGGGCGGGTGTGGGCATGCGCCACATCCAGCAGCAGCGCCACGTCGAAGGGTTTGCGTAGAACACAATCAGCCAGCTCGCGGATCTTCTGCGAAAGCATGTCGGCACTGCCGCTGATCACAACCACGGGTATTCGTGGCAACAACCGTCGAGCGCGTAAATGCTCGAGGAACTCCTCGCCACCCATGCGCGGCAGACCGACATCCAACAAAATCAGGTCAGGTCGCAGTCGTTCGGCTGTTTTCAGTCCAGACTTTCCATCGCTGGTACTGACAATCTCAAAGCCTTCATCCTCGAGCAACTCGCCGAGGATGCCCTGTATCCACGCATCGTCTTCGACAATCAGCACGACGCGTCTTGTCGATACATCGCTGGTACTCACGCCCGGATGTTTGGACCTCTCTGCGAACGCCATTGCCCCGCTCCAGTTACTCGAAGGCTCAACGGCCGGGAGGTCGCGCGATGCGGAGATCGCCCCGTAAACGTTCTTGTGTCGAACACCAGCTTCATTTGTGTTTGCCTCTATTCCTTGTCTGCACCAGACCTGAGCATGGTCGGTACCAGCCAACGAGCAAATCCCCGCGTGGCAACCGAAAGATGTGGTCTTCGCTACATTCACGCTCGCAGCTGCCGTGACACGGCGCCCAGCGCGGACTGCTCGAGTCGAAGTTCGAGTTGCGGCCCGCCGCGGGCGAGTCGTCTGAGCCCTTAAACATGGAGAAGTCAACATGCCGAACTGGTGCGCGAAGGCATATGCTGGTAGGCAGCTTATTCGCGTGCTGGTCCACCCTGGCCTGCTCGGCGGTCAGTCTCACGCTATACGCACCACCATCGAACGGAGGCAACTACAATGGATGCTCAGCCCGATGTGAACGTCCCCGAAGGTGAACCCGATTCCTCTGCTCCGGCGGACGCGGAGCGCGAGGCGGTGCCAGCCGCGTCCGCCGTGGCGGGTGC
>JAFAOS010000130.1 GCA_019247515.1 Chloroflexota bacterium
ACCAGTTCGTATCGGCGGTGGGTGCGCTCGATGCGTACCGCTTCATTGACTGGTGGGTTGTCGGCCGTCCGCCGATACGCCGCGTCCAGTTCGTGTGCCAAGCGGTCCAGCACGGGCTCGGGTCGCTCGTCCAGGCTGAGCATGCGGCAGACTGCGGTCCGTTGCGGCTGCCATTGTTCGAAAGTCAGCAGCTGTGTGCGCGGATCACCCCAGCTCTGGCTCGGTTCGACGTACAGATCACGCCGTTTGAACGCATGCAGTGCCTGCAATGCGCAGAATGTGTACGGGTCGGTCGATGGTCTTATCCGCACGGACAACGAGCCGGCACCACGCTGGCGTGACGATTGGCATCGGAGCTTCGTGCATCGGTGGTGGTGTCATGCGCTCGAGGCGGTGCAGGAATTCCCAAGCCGCGAGCACGGCCCTGCCGCCACTCGTGGCGTGCGGGGTGATCGTGTGCAACAGCAACGGCACAAACTGCCGGATTGTGCTATAGCGACTCAGCAATGCTTCAGGTGCCTGACTATCCTCAGGCGGCCGAGCGAGTGCACCGATGGTGGCAACCGCCTGCTCGATCCGCTCAACGGGCCAGCGCCCGAAAATTTCACTCCGGACTCTGCCATCCGACTTGGTGCGATCGAGCACGACCAACCCAATGTCGCGCAGCAGCAGAGCCGCAGCGTCCAGACACCAATCGTCCGTAATCGCCGTTGCCGCTCCTGCTTATCCACGCGTGCCAACAGATCCGTGAGCAGCCGGTCCAGGACATCGGGGACGTCGTCTTGTGCGCCAGCTTGCAAGCTGCAGGCGAACGCAAGCAACGTCGCAATGCTGCGCTCAGGTGGCATGCGCTGGATTGTCTGTGCGCGGACGGTACTTGCATACCGCGCCAGCAGTTTCAGCCGCCCTGCGGGGATGTTCGACAAGTCGAGATCGTCAATACTGAGTTCGCGCGCTTCACCGAGGCGTCGCAGCGCATCAATGAGTCCGACCGCGTTCGGCTGAGTTGGTCCGCGCCGCAATCGATCCAGCAACGAACGCCGGCTGCCAGCCGGCACCACCAGCAGCGCTGTGAGACGCTCGCGCTGCTCCGATGATGGCAGCGCGCGCTTCTTGAGCACCTTCTCGATCGAGCCAACGGCCGTGCCGCCAACCGTTATCGCGTATGTGGCGGCCCAACTCGGCATCCACGACGTGACCTGCCTGGCCAAATGCGGCGCGCGATCCAACACGGCTTGGGAGCATGCCGCGGAAATTCGGCGGGTGTACGGGTACCGCGAATTCAGCAATCCCTCTGTCTGGTTCCCGCTGGTGCGCTGGTTGTACACGCGCGCCTGGCTGAGCGCCGAACAGCCGAGCGTGCTGTTCGATCTGGCGACTGCGTGGCTGGTCCAACGCCAGGCGCTACTGCCGGGTGTGTCGGTGCTGGTGAGGCTGGTCGCACGCATTCGCGAGCGTGCCAATGCCCGGCTGTACGTCAAATTGGCGCGCGGTGGTCAGCTGAAGAGCGAAGCCCAGCCTGTTGTGGACTCCTCGCCGCATGTTGACCAGCTCACGGTCGGCATCGTCAAGGTGGAAATAGGCAGCAAGTTGCTGATGCGATGGCGGACCAACGAAGTGACCGTATGCCTGTTCCTGGGCGTCAGTGAGGAATTCGGTCGGCATCGGCGCCGGAGCCTACGCCGCCGTTGATCAGCGGCTTCAAACGCCGGCAAGACGTCTCTCCGTTTGACGCCGACGCACTTGACCAGAATGCTTAGCGTGAGTTCTAAGTTATGAGGAGTGGAACGACGGGGATGGGGCAGCCGCAGTAGTAGTGGTCTCTGGGAAGGAGGGGGTTCGGGGGAGGGAACCCTCTCTGTGGATTCGGTGGATAACGTCGGGTACGTGGAAAACTCCGACGCCACCGAGCGTTGGCCAGCATTTCGTCGGCATCCGCTCGCTGCGAGATGGCTGAATCTCCAGGTTCAGCTTGGCCTGGCTCCGCGAACCATCGATGCTTATGGTCGCGGGCTGGCCGATTACCTGAGGTTTTGCGAACGGGGCAACATCGATCCGGTTAGCGCAGATCGTGGTGAGATCGCACGCTATGTGCACGACCTTGCCTCTCGGCCAGGGCGGCGCGGAGCCAACGTTGTCGCCATCGATTCTGGGGTGGGCTTGGCGAACGCGACCATGCAACTGCGGCTGGTCGCCGTCCGCCTCTTCTACGATTACCTCGTCGAGGAGCGTCTGCTCGAGACCAACCCTGTCGGTCGTGGCCGCTACACACCCGGCCGGGGTTTCGCAGGTCAGCGTGAGCGTGGGCTGATTCCACGGTTCACAAAACTTCCGTGGATTCCGTCCGACGAGCAGTGGCACCAACTTCTGGATGCAACTCGTCCGGAGCCGCTCCGCAACCGGCTCATGCTGGCGTTGGCGTACGACGCCGGCTTGCGCCGCGAAGAGCTCTGCTCAGTGCGTACCGACGATCTCGATCCGTCACGTCGCACGTTACGGGTCCGGGCGGAGACGACCAAAAGCCGTCGTGAACGCGTCGTCCCGTACTCAGCGACCACCGGTGCACTGCTGCAGACGTATTTGCTCGAGCGACGCGCACTGAGCCATGCGCGCGGTGTGCTGTTTCTGTCATTGTCTGACCGCAATCGCGCGGCGCCGATCACCCTCTGGAGTTGGTCGAAGATCGTCCGTCGGATCGCCTTGAGAGCCGACGTACCGCGATTCAGTACGCACACGCTCCGCCATCTCTGCATGACTGACCTGGCACGTGCGGGCTGGGAACTGCACGCCATCGCCACGTTCGCAGGCCACCGCAATCCAGCCACGACGCTGCAGTACATCCACCTGTCTGGACGTGATCTGTCCACCAAGTTGGCGAACGGCATGGCCCAGATCCACGCCTGGCGCGTCGCTCAGCTTGCCAACGCTCCTGGTACTCGGCCATGACTACCACGGCATTGGCCGCCGCTGCAGCCAGCTTGCAGACCGAATCGGTTTGCCCTGAAACGGTGCGTCGGGAACTTGAGCGTGTGCGCAACTACCAGCGCTCCGTTGGCTACGCACAAGAGGGTAGTGGGGCGCTCGGCCTCTACACCTTGCTCACGGACCTGTTCGTCACCGTTGGCTCACCACGGCTGGAGGAGATCAGCGTCGAGTTGCTCGAAGCGGTGCATAGCGCGGCGCCACGTGCGAGCTCGCGGCGCAAGGCGACGTTTCGCCTGGCCCGTTCACTGCACGGCATGGGTCTGCTCCCCCGAGCCATTTTGCATCGACCATATCAGCACGACGCGGCATCTGGCGTCGATCGCGAGTGGGCAGCCTGGTGCGAGCGCTGGCTTGCCACCTCGACGCTCGCAGCGCGCACTCGGCGCAGCATCTACTACGGCGCACTCAAAGCCGGCCGATGGTTGGCGGAGAACTATCCCGATGTTCGGTCGCCGGATCGTTGGACTCGTGACGTGGGGCTTGCGTATGTGGTCGCCGTCAACAACCTGACGATCGGCGAACTGAGCGCACCAGCAGTTGGCACCTACGGCCGCGCGGCAAGCCGATCTCGGCGAACTACAAGGCCCGTCTGATCGGAGCCATCCGCGCGGTCCTCCGCGATGCACAGGAATGGGGCTGGTGCACTCGGCGGCTTGATCCGTATCGCGTCTTCGCCATCTCGCGCTCCATCAAAGCTCAGATTGGGCCACAGCCACGACTCATCGCCGATGACGTTTGGGCCAAGCTCCTCTGGGCAGGTATCCACCTCAACGCTCAGGATCTCCCATCGACCGGCTGGTATCCGTTGACCTTGATACGGGCGCTGGTCGTCACCTGGTTGTTCGCCGGACTCCGTAGCGACGAGCTTGTACGGCTTCGCGTCGGCTGCATCCGCTGGCAACAACCGAATGGCTCTCCAGCCGCTGCCCAGCGCCATTCACCAGGCGACGACGCTGCCTGCTTGCTGGACGTGCCGACGCACAAGACTGGTGCGAGCTACACCAAGCCCGTGGATCGCCTGGTCGGTGACGCGATCGCAGCCTGGGAGGCAAAGCGTCCGGCGCAACCCCTCCACGTCGACGCCAAGACCGCCGAGTCCGTTGCGCTTCTGTTCTGCTTCCGCGGACGTCCGGTACCACCACGCTATCTGAACACGACGTTGATTCCGGCGCTCTGTAACAAAGCCGGTGTGCCACGAGAGGACGCGCGTGGACGCATCACCAGCCACCGGGCTCGCACGACCATCGCCACGCAGCTCTACAACGCCAAGGAGCCGATGACCCTGTTCGAGTTGCAGGCTTGGCTTGGCCACCGCTCACCCCTTTCGACCCAGTACTACGCCAAGATCTTGCCGACGACGCTAACCAGAGCCTACGCCGATGCGGGCTACTTCGCCCGCAACGTACGCACGATTGAAGTTCTGATCGATCGCGAGAGCGTCCAGCGTGGCGCTGCCGCCAGCGGTGTGCCGTGGCAGTACTTCGATCTCGGTCATGGCCACTGCACCTACAGCTTCTTCGAGCAATGCCCGCACCGGATGGCGTGCGCCCGCTGCGACTTCTATCTGCCGAAGGATTCCACCAAAGGCCAACTGCTCGAGGCGCGAAACAACTTGCAACGGATGTTGGCGCAGATTCCATTGACGGAGGACGAGCAGGCAGCGGTCGAAGATGGCACCAACGCGGTCGAGCGCCTGCTCGATCGACTCCGCGATACCCCCACACCTGCCGGCCCCACGCCGCGCGAACTCACAGCTTCAGCCAACTTCATTCCGTTGACCCAGCTCACAGCCCCCTTATCCACAGCCCCATCTGGTCAAAACTCGGTGCAAAAGTCTTGACTTTCCATTCCACATAATTTTGTTCCGTTGCTATCAGGACCTCGAGGAGATGTGTTTTGCCCGTGCCCGAGTCGCCGATGAACACGACCGGCTCTGCGCGCTCCAGATAGCCGCCCTGCACGAGTTCGCTCAGCTGCGTCGGTGAGACGGTCGGCGCCTGGCGGAAGTCGAACTCGTCCAACGTCTTGACGCGTGGCACATGCGCTTCTTTGATCCGTCGGTCGATAGAGCGGCGCTCGCGATCCTCCAGTTCGGCGGCCAGCAATGCTTCCAGGTAACTGAGATACGGTTGACGCTCACGTTCGGCCTGCTCGGCCAGCGCGTTGCACTGGCTGGCGATGGTCGGCAGGCGAAGCACGATGCACTGCTGCTTGATCACGCTCTGGCGCACGCTGGTTGGATCCTCCGTGCGCGGGCTCATCGGGCACCCCCGGCCACCAGCAGATCGTCGTAGGCGTTGATGTGTGGCAGCGGACGCTCGTAGCGCGTCAGCTCGCCATATCCTGGAGCAGGACCGGTCGTTGATGAGCCAGTTGGTCGGTGACCATCAAATGGCGGACGGCGGCCGCATCAATACAACCCAACTGGAGCGCCAACTCGATCGCTGACCGCAGTCGATCGTAGCCGTGACGGCTGCCGAGCTGGAGTAACTCGATCATTGCTCTGGTGCCGTGCTGGCGACCGTGGCGCTCCATCAGTGCCTGCCAATACTGGTCGTAGCTGACCGGCCAGCGTCCGTCGCGGCGCCACTGCTCCAGTGGTTTGCTGCCGGCGAATGCGCCAGGTTTGTGCTCGAGCACGTCCAGGTAATGCTCCAGGTCGAGGATGTCCTGATGGCGCTCGTACGAGCGCACATGGCGTGCGACGCAGTGACCCTGGTGCCAGATCTCGATGGTGGTCGGTGCCAGTTTGACGTGGACGGTGGTGCCCGGCGGCAACGCCGCCGAGTACGCGTTCGTCTTGGCTTTGACGCGGCGCTTGTCGTCCAGATGCCCGAAGCTGGCCTCGACGAGATCGAAGCCTTCGCCAGGCATCGGCAGCAAATGCTGGCGTTCGATCGTCAATGCATCGCCGATCGTCTGCTGGCGCCCATCGATGGTCCGCCCGAGCTCTTCGTCGCACGCCGCCAGGAGCATGGCATTGAGCTCATCCAGGTCACGCGCTGCGGGCACCGGGACCAGGTGATTGCGGCGGAAGAAGCCGGCTTCACCTTCAACACCGCCTTTTTCGTGGCCCTCGCCCGGCGTACAGAACTCGGCTTGAAACTTCCAATGCGAACGGAATGCGACGAAACGCGCCGTCTCTTCGCGTCGATGGCCGCGCAGGATCTTTCTGACCGCTGCGCTGAGATTGTCGTAGCGCAGACGCTGAAATACGCCTCCCAGGCAGGTACTGGAACCCGAGCTCGTGCGCTTCCAGAAACGCCTGCTGCGTCGCTCGCGGATAGGCCCGATGAAACGGCGCGCCGCTGGCCATCGCGCGCATTGCAAAGACCTGCACCTTTTGGCGTTCGCCATCCAGGTCCGCTTCCGCCTCGTACCAATCAACCTGACCCTCCTCACCCCAGGCGTACTGCTGGGGGATGTACACCTCGGGGCTGGTCCGCAGCCCCATCGCGCGCTTCCGCTCGCGCACGTATTGCCGCACCGTGGCCTCGGCGAT
>JAFAOS010000174.1 GCA_019247515.1 Chloroflexota bacterium
GAGGGAGTGCCGGTCACGTAGCGCACCGCGGCGCGTTCGGCCTCGCCCCAGTGGTCGCCGGCGCGCAGAAGGTCGACGAACGCCCGGTGGAGCTGGTCTGCCGGAGGCAGGCCGCCCGGCAGCCGGGCGACGCGCGTTCGCGCAAACCACGGTCGAAACAGGTGCATGTCACGGCGAATCATCCACGCGCGTACCAGGTGCGTGCCATCCCACTCCGGCGCCAGCGACGGCGCGAAGTTGGTCAGCATCGCATCGCGCTGGTCTGGGGAGCACTCGACTGGATCGTGCATGCGCAGCGAAGTAACGCGCTCCGGATATTGCCTGGAGAACGCGCCGGCCATGGTCGCTCCGCTGCCCCAGCCCGCGATGTCCGCGGACTGGAGTCCAAGCGCGTCGAACGTCAGACGCAGAGCTTCGGTGTAGTCCTGGATCGAGGGCTCGCTCACGTCCAGCGGGTCGCTCTCGCCGTAGCCGGGAACGTCGAGGGCCATCCGCGTTCGGTCCGGCGAGGCGAGGTCCAGTGCGGCAGACGAGTCCGGCGTTGCGTGCAGCAGCACCCGCGGCGCGCCACCTCCAGCGCGACGGTAGTGAACCTGGCGGCGGCCGCTCAGCGTGACGAACGCGCGCCGCATTCGAGCAGGAATTCGTCCACCAGGTTGACGAACCCGACTCCGTCCTGGTCCGCGACGTCGAGGGATGCGCCGTGCATTGGCTCGAACCGACCATTCGGCAGCAGCGTGGCGGCTGTCTCGCTTTCCGCGTACAGCGAGTCCAGCTCGCCGCAAATCGTGAGCGTTGGCTGCGCCACGTCGGGCAAATACGGTTCAACCGGCATGCGCGCGACGGCGTTGTGCAGCCACTGGCTGTTCGGTCCGGCCTGCAGCAGCTCGAGCAGCGCGCGTCGGCCAATTTCCGCGGTCCAGCCAGTACCCGACGCTGCGCGCCGACCTACCCACCGCTTGCAGATCCACTCTTCGGCATGGTCCCAGTCCGGCTGACCCTCGCCGCCGAGTCGCAGTTCGCGCTCGGCCGTCATCAACGGCACCCCCCACAGCGCCAGTGCCGCAACGCGCCGCGGCTGGTGGGTTGCCATGACAAGCGCGATCGACGCGCCGGAGTGATGACCGACCAGGCTGGCCCGGCGTACGTCGAGACCGTCCATGACGCGCCACACCCCATCGGCATACTCGTGGAGTGTAGGCAGCGCCTCAGGTCCATCCGAGGCGCCGTGGCCGATGAGGTCCGGCGCGATCGCGAAATAGCCGCGGTGGGCCAGCTCCGGCAGAATCGGCTCCCACATCGCCCCGGAGCTGGGGCTCTGATGGATGAGAACCAGCGGCGCACCGCGGTGGTCACCGGCGAGGCGATAATGCAGCTGTTGTCCGTGCGAAGTATCGACGTAGCCGCGTCGCAGCTGTTTCATCGCGTGACTCCTTCGGGCACGCGCGCCACCCGTTGGCCAACCAGACGACCGAGCGTGATGCACGGTCCCACGCTCATGCCACCGACGAAGCTGTCACCCATGAACTGCGACGCTCCGAGTATCTCACCCACCGCGTACAGTCCGCGAATGGGTGCGCCGCTCGCGGTAAGGACGCGCAGACCGCTGTCGACGCGCAAACCCTCTCGACTCATCAACATCGCCGCCTGGGACCACACGCCATAGAACGGCGGCTGCTGGATATGGCCAGGCAGGCACTGACGACCGAAATCCGGATCGTGCTGTGCATCCACCGCGGCGTTGTAGCGCGCCACCGTCTGCTGCAAGCTGTCAGCCCGGATACCCATTCGATCGGCGAGGTCCGCGAGACTCGCCGCGGACCAGATGAAGTGCCCCCGCTCCGCCTCCAGGCGGATGCGCTCGCGTGTCCAGCCCTGTTCCATAGGCTGGAGGAGCGGCTCGGCGACCTCCAGAGCCCGCGCGTCCCAGATGACGCCCATTTTCAGCTCCGGCTGGCGCAAGAGCGCCTGTTCGCGTGATTCAGGCGAGGGCGTGTCTTCGGCGACCCAGCGCTGACCCAGCGTGTTCACCCAGATCTCGTGCGGCTCCCGATAGGCGGGCACCAGCGCGAGCCGTGCGGCGAGATACCCGAGCGTGAATCCGGGTCGCTCCGGATCCGGGATGAGGCTCATCGTCGGCAAGTACGTGCCCGAGGAAGTGGTCGCCGCGCCGGCGTGCTCGGCGACCAGCAGTCCGTCGCCAGTCGCGTGCTCCAGGCAACCCGTGAGCGCTTGGCGAAACTCCGATGGCAGAAACCGGCGCACCAGGTCGCGGTTGGCGGCATACCCACCTGTCGCCAGCACGACGGCCTGCGCTTCGATGGCTTCGGTCCCACCTGGGCGGCGCTCGTGCACGCCCGTAATCTCCCCGGATTTATTGCGGATCAGCGAGTGCAGGCGCGTTGAGAGTCGGAGCTCGATACGACCAGTCGCGACGCGCTTGTAGAGCTCACGCTCGAAGACGCGCAAGATCGACCGACCGTCCTCCTTCCCCTGGAAGGTGCGCGGCACACTATACAGCTCGTGGCCATAGACCAACCGCGGTGAGTCGGCGAGAAAATCGAACTCCAGGTCCTGGAGCCAGTCCACCGTGCCGCCCTGGCGCAGCACGCTCTCACGGACGAGCTCGCGGTTCGCCAGGCCGTGCGACAGATGCTCGACATCGCTCAGGTGGCATTCGGGATCGTCCTGGATGCCTCGTTCGCGCTGCAGTCGCGTCCCGGCGCCACTGAACTGACCGGTCGAGACGTGCAGCATGCCGCCAACGCGGGACGTCTTTTCGACCAGCACCACGCGCGCGCCCGCGTCGGCGGCTTCGATCGCCGCCGGAATACCCGCGGTCCCCGCGCCGACGATGACGACGTCTACCATCAAACAGACGCACTCTGCGCGGCTAGCCGCGGACGCACTTCCTGGTTGAACAGCTCGAATGACCGCCAGACGCGCTCCGGCGTGTTGTAGCCCCACACAAACCACAACATCATGTGCTCGACGCCGGCCGCTGCGTACGCGCGCAACGTGGAGGCGACGCTTTCGGGGCCGCCGACGATCATCGCGCGCTCGATCATGGTCTGCCGCGTTTCGGCCGGCACGCTCGTGGCGAACACCACCTGCCCGTCATTCGTGCGGGAGATCTCCGCCTCCAGCGAATCCGCGGAATTCGCGACCCACGCTGCCTGGAGATAGTTGGTAATGGGCTCCTCCACATCGGACCAGGCCTGCGCGTCGGTTTCGCCGACGTAGATCATCTTGAGCGCGGCGGACCACTCCAGGCACTCCTGCACGAGACCCTCCGCGTGACCGGCCGCCATGAGCGTTTCGCGATACAGCTGCCACTGATGGCCGGTTCGCTCGGGTGGGAAGCGCCCGGTGAAGATCGGCCAGCCGCGCCTGGCGCTGGTGACCACACTCGCGTCACTGACACACGCGCGCGCGAGCAGCGGGTGCGGCTTGCGCACGGATGTCGGCATGACGCGTCCGTCGAGCCGACCTTTCATGAAGGGCGTCTCGAACTCGAGCGGCGGCGCGCCGTAATCATGCGCCCAGGCTTTCAGCGCAATATCCACCACCTGCTCCGTGAGGTCGCGCGCGACGCGGTGATCGCGACCAAAACCCGCGAATTCGATCGGGCTGCCGCCCGGCCCGACGCCGATGATGGCTCGCCCGTGGCTGAGCTGGTCCAGCAGATTGCAGTGCTCGGCAAACCGCAGGGGGTCGTACAGTGGGGCGACCACAATGCTCGAGCCGATCCAGGCCTGCCGGAGCTGGGGCGCGAGGTAGGCGCCGAACACGAACGGGTCGGAGAACGTGTTGTAGCCGGTGAAGTGATGCTCGGTCAGCATGACCGCGCTGAAGCCAAGGCGGTCGGCCTCGAGCGACATCCTGGTGATCAGGTCGATGACGCGGCTGTCATCCTCGGGACCGCGGGTTTGTGGGTTCAGATACAGGGCAAAACGCATGCAGGCCTGCGACAGGGTAGCCTTGCCGCGTGAGTTTTGCACACCTCTGGCAGCCGCTGAGAATCGGCGGTGTCGAGGTCCGCAACCGGGTGTTCGTTTCGGGGCACACCACCAACTTCGGCTCGAACAACCTGCCGACGGAGCGCCACGTCGCCTACCACCGCGAGCGAGCTCGCGGCGGGGTTGGGTTGATCTTCACCGAGGCCATCCGTGTCCATCCGACGACCCTCGGCCGCTCCAGCACCATTGCGGGGTATCTGCCCGAGAGCGTGCCAGGCTTCAACCGCATTGTGGAAGCGGTGCACGCCGAGGGGGCTCGGATCTTTGCACAGCTCGAGCACAGCGGGCGCAGCGCAGTCGGCCTCTATGCTCGCACTGCGCCGTGGGCGCCCTCTCCCATCCCGTGGGCGACTGGCGCCGCGATTCCGCACGTCATGACACGCGACGATATCGCCGAGATCGTCCAGGCGTTTCGTCTGGGCGCCTGCCACGCGCGAGAGGCCGGTTTCGACGGGCTGGAGGTGCACCTGGGCCACGGTCATCTGCTCAACCAGTTCCTGTCACCCGCCAGCAACACGCGCGTTGACGAATACGGCGGCTCAGAGGAAAATCGACTGCGCCTGTCACTGGAGGTGGTGCGCGCCGTGCGCGAGCAGCTTGGCCAGGACGCCACGCTGGGCATTCGCATCAGCGGTGACGAGTTCCTGGCTGGCGGCCTTGACGTGGAGGACATGGCCCGGATCACGCGAACGATCGTCGACGCGGTCCCGCTCCAGTTCGTGAACGTCAGCCATTCCCACTACCACGCCAGCTTTTCGTTGGCGACGCAGATGGCCGACATGTCGTTTCCGAGCGCGCCCTTCCTGCATGTGCCGCACCGCATAAAGCAAGCGGTTCCGGAGCTGCCGGTGTTCGCAATTGGCAGGATCGACTCGCTGGACATTGCCGAACGGGTGATCGCCGACGGCATCGCCGACATGGTCGGCATGACCCGCGCGCACATCGCCGATCCGCAGATACTGCGCAAGGCTCGGGAGGATCGCGCCGCCGAGATTCGACCCTGCGTCGCCTGCAACCAGGGATGCATTGGCATGGTGGAGCTGAACCTGCCAATCACGTGCCTGGTCAATCCCGAAGTGGGCCGCGAAATCGAGTGGGGTTCGGAGACCTGGACCCATACGACGAAGCCGGCACGCGTGCTGGTGGTGGGTGGAGGTCCAGCAGGACTGGCCGCGGCACGTGCCGCTGCCCGGTGCGGCCACTCGGTGGAGCTGTGGGAGCAAGCTTCCGAGCTCGGCGGCCAACTGCGACTGGCGGCGCGTCTGCGCAACCGCGAACGTCTCGGACTGGCCGTTGCCTATTTTTCAGGGGAGCTCGCGCGGCTCGGCGTCACCGTGCGCTGCCGCACCTCGACGAATCTGGACCTGATCCGGGCCGCCGACTTTGACCACGTGATCGTCGCGACCGGCAGCCAGGCGCGACCCCAATCCATTGCCGGGGTTGATCGTGTCGTGTCGGTCGTCGAAGCCACCGAGCACCCCGAAGGGCTCGGGGCCCACGTCGCGATCAAAGACGTCGAAGGCGGCTGGCCGGCGGCCGCCCTGGCCGAGCATCTCGCCGCGCTCGGACGACGCGTGTCGGTCGTCACGCCTCTCGGTGGCGTTTCGCCAGGAATCACGCTTTACAGCCGCCTGGCGCTCCTCGAGCGATTGCGCGAGCTGGGGGTTCAGGTCCATCCGTTGCGCCGTATCGCACGCGCCGAACGCAACACGCTGTTTCTCGTCGACGTGATCACCGGTGCGGAGGAGCGTCTCGGCGAAGTCACCGACGTGGTCAGCGCCGGCGAGCTCGTGTCGGACGCCTCGCTGGCGGATCCGCTGCGCGCGCGGGGTGTCGGCGTCGAGGTGGTCGGCGATGCCTTCGCTCCGCGCAGCGCGCTGGACGCGATCTTCGAAGGCTACCGTGCCGGGCGACGCGTGATACCGTCGAACCAATGATCGAGCCATACAGCGTCGCCGCGATTCAGACCCGCATTCGCCACGTTCGCAAAGGCGCCAATCAGCAGAAGACGATCAAGGAAAATCTCTACCGCTCGATTGCTCTGATCGACTATGCGGCCGTGCGCTTCGGAGCCGCCAAACTGGTGGTTCTCCCCGAGTTCTGGTTGACCGGCGCCGACCACGCCCGGTCGGTCCAGGATTGGACGGAAATCGCGCCGCGCGTGCCGGGTTGGGAGACCGACGCGCTCGGCGAAGTCTGCCAGGAGCAGAAGTTTTACCTGGCGGCCGCCACGATGGAGTACGACCCCACGTGGCCCGACCGCTGGTTCAACTGCGCGTTCATCATCGGTCCCAACGGTGACATCATTCTCAAATACCGCAAGCACAACTGTGGCAACCTGTCGGGCGTCCTGAACAACACCACGCCCGGCGACGTGTACGACGCCTACGTCGACCGATACGGCGAGGAGGCGCTCTTTCCCGTGGTGGACACGCCGATCGGTCGCCTGGGGTGCATGGTCTGCTTCGACATCAACTTCGGCGAGACCGCGCGCATGCTGGCGCTGCGCGGCGCCGAGATCATCTGCCACCCGACGGGGGAGCCGCATGGTCCCCACCGGCCTAGTTGGGAGATGGGCCGCCGCACACGCGCCTTCGAAAACGGCGTGTACCTGATCTCGGCCAATCACGGTGAATACCTGGCTCCCGTCGACGACGAACACTTTATGGACTCGCCCGGCTGGCTGTTCCAGGAACGGCGACGCGGCGAGATGGCGCCACCGTTCCGCACCGCCGGCGGCTCCGAAATTGTGGACTATCGGGGACACGTCATCGGCCGTGCCGAGGGCCCCGGCGAAGCGGCGATCACGGCTGAAGTCAACATCAACGCGCTGCGTCGATCGCGCGAGCAACACGTCACGCCATCACGGGCGCAAGCGTTCGCCGTCGAATACGCCCGAGCCAGAGCGTGTCCCCTCAACCTGTTTCTCGACAAGCCCATGCAGGACCGGCGTGAAGGTCCACAAGCGATGCGCGCGACGATCAGGAACTTCGTCGAGCGCGGCATCTTCAGAGCGCCGGACGCGTCGGTGGAGCCCTACACGTTATCCGTGTTGCAGACGAACATCCGCGTCGACGACTCGGACGAAGCGACCGCGGAGAATCTCGACCGCTCGCTCCAGCTTGTGGAGGAGGCCATCGCGCGCGATGGCGCACGTCTTGTCGTCCTGCCCGCGGGCTGGCTGGGCCACTCGCCGGTCCTGCCCCAGAGCCTGACCGACTTTGCGGCGGCGCACGACGTCTACCTGGCCGGCGCCACGTCCGATATCGCCTTCGTTATCGACGCGGACGGTCGGGTCATTCTCACTTGTCGCAGGGACGACGGCCAGTTTCCGGTGGTGGACACTCCGTACGGCAGGCTGGCGGTCATCGTCGCGGACGAGATGAAGGTACTGGAGTTCTCGCGAATACTCGCGCTGAAAGGCGCCGAGATCATCCTCCATCCCAGCCATGAACCCCACTCCGCTGGCAGCGAGAGCTGGGAACAGGCACGCCGCACGCGCGCCTACGAAAACATGGTGTTCTGGGCCTCCGCCAACTTCGGCTCCACGAGCCGCGGCCGTCAACCCCACTTCGCTTCACGCGGCGGGTCCGAGATCGTCAACTTCGACGGCAAGGTGCTGGCGGCAGTGGATGGTCCGGGCGAAGCGATCCTCAGCGCCAGCATTGACCTGGAGTATCTGCGCTGGCACAAGACACGACCGTACTTCAACTTCCTCATGCACCTCCGCACGGACCTCTATGCGCCGAGCTATCGACGCTTTGGCGAGGTAGCTTCGCCAACGCCCGAACTGGCTCGAGTCTGAGTGCACGTTGCCCTCGTCACCGGCGCTTCCGGCGGAATTGGCGCTGCCATCGCCGAACGCCTCGCGGTCGAGGGCTTCGCTGTTGGACTGACGGCGTATTCGCGGCCAGATGCTGGCAAGCGGGTGCGCGACCGCATTCGCGCCGCCGCCGGCAAGGCGGAGTGCTTCAGGGCCGACGTTTCTCGCGAGTCGGAGGTCGCGCGCGTGTTCGACGCGGTCCACGCCTCGCTTGGCGCGCTGGACGTCGTCATCTCGAATGCCGGCGTGTGGCCGCGGGTCACGGTGTACGACATGAGCGTGGCGGATTGGGAGCAGGTGATCGCGACCAATCTGCGCAGCACGTTTCTGGTCTGCCGCGCCGCGGCGCGCACTACGCGGCGAGCAAAGCCGGCATCATCGTCTTCACCAAGTCACTCGCGCTGGAGCTGGCTCCAGAACGCATCGTGGTGAACTGCGTCGCCCCGGGCACCGTAGATACGCCCATGCCGCGCCTGGGCATGACCGACGCCGAGCTTGCCGACCGTGCCCAAAACTTCATCCCGTTTGGCCGTCTCGGAACACCGGCGGACGTGGCGGAAGTCATCGCCTTCCTGGTCAAGGATCGATTGACGTGGATGACGGGACAAACGATCTGGCTCAATGGCGGCGACCTGATGCCGTAGCCTCGAGCACAAATCCAGGCCGACTAGCGGCGGACGCGGTAGCGGATATGCGTCGCTTCAGGCGTGTCGATCACGCGTACGACCTCCAGTTCCACCCGCGCTGGCAGCACATCGAACAAGCGGCGACCACTGCCGAACAGCACGGGGATCTGGTGGATCTGCAGCTCGTCCAGCACACCGGCCTCGAGCGCGCGCTGCGCGGTGTAGGCGCCGTGCACCAGCACGTTGCGGTCGCCGGCGGCGCGCTTCGCTTGCGCCATCGCGCTGGCGATGCCGTCGGCCACATAGGTCACCAGTGGGTAGTTGGCAACTGATGGTGGTGGCGGCCGGTGGCTGGGCACGAAGATAGGCACGCCGTGATGATCGCCTCCCCAGTGGTCGACCTGCTCGACGGTCCGCCGACCGACCAGAACGGAACCGGTCGCGTTGATTTCGTCAACCAGCTCGCCGGCGGGACCGGCTGGACGAAAGAAGTGCCCGTCGGAGGTGACGAACCACGCGTGCAGGCGCATGAAGTCGTCACCACCCGGGTTGTCAGGCGCGTCGTTCGGACCCGCGATGTAGCCGTCGAGTGACATCGACATGTAGAGCACTGAAGTAGCCACAGCGACCTCCAGGTTGGTTCGGTATCAACCAGTACATCGAACGGCCCACGCCCGGATCGACACCTGACCGCCACAAACGTCAGCGGGAGCCAGGCAGCCTGCTCACGCGGCGACGACCTCCTCGAAGCGCCGGATGTACAGCGGCCAGCCTCCATCGCCCGCGATCGCCTCGCGCTCGGTTTCCCAGCCCGCCCCATGTCGGTCGAGGCGCCGATGTTCGAGCTCCACGCGTGTTCGGTCCGGCGCCTCCGGGATGAATCGCACTTCGACTTCGCTCGTCTTGCTCTGGTCCGACTCGATCTGCCATTGCGGGCTGATGTCCCAGGAAAAGACGATCCGCCGTGGCGGGTCGTACACGAGCACCCGCGCCCAGCGGCACTCGCTGCCATCCGTGCCACGATCGAAAATGTGACCGCCGACGCGCGGCTCAAAAACGGTCTCGGCGATCGGCGCCTGGATCAAGCTGTGCTCGCGCGGCTTGATCCGGTCGAAATCCTCCACGAAGGCGCGGAAAGCGCGCTCGCTCGGTGCCGCGACGACGATCTGCAGCCGCACGGAAGTCTGGGGTGTTTGCGTGGTCATCCGACCCTCCTACGTGTGTTCTTCGACGATGCGCTGGTAGGTCGCCAGCGCCTTCGTCCAGAAGAGGTCGAGTTGTTGCCGGAGGGCGCGCAGCCCCTCGGGGTCAACCCGGTAGACGCGGCGGTTGCCGACGTGCTGATCCATTACCAGGCCTGCCTCCTTGAGCACCTTGAGGTGCTGTGAGACGGCTGGACGGCTGACGGGCAGCTCGGCGGCAAGCTCGCCGACCGCACGTGGATGGTCCGCGAGCCGCTCGAAGATCGCGCGCCTGGTCGGGTCGGCGAGAGCGGTCCATCCGTCACTACGGTAAGCGTCCACTGACGGTAAGTGTACACTTACGCAATTGTTGATGCAACGCGCGCCGATAGGCAGTGCCACGGGCATCCTGCCTGTGCAGCCCAACACGCCGTGGTCGATCATCAAACCGTGGATCTTGACTCGGCCAGCGTCCTCTGGCTGCGGACAGCCGCTCTTGCCGTGCCCTGGCTGGCGACGAGCGCGATTCTTATCGCCAATTACGGCGTCTTTGTACTACCGGTTGTGCTCGTCATCGCCTGGTTCGGCGGCGACCAGCACAGCACTCCCCGCCGCCGCCGCGCCATCGTCGCCGGATGTCTGGCGGCTGCCGTCGCCATTTGCATCGGGCTTGTGCTGGAGCGCGCCCTGGCCCGACCGCGGCCGTTTGTCGCGTTAGGATTCGTGCCGCTCGTCGAGCATGCCGCGGACTCGTCATTCCCGAGCGACCACACCCTGTTCGGAGTAGCGCTCGTCACGCCCCTGGCCTGGACCCTGCGACCCGGAGGGCTGCTAATTCTGATCTGGGCGTTACTGGTGGGCGCCGCTCGAGTGGTCGCCGGACTCCACTATCCCTCGGACATTCTCGGGAGTGTGGGATTGGCGCTCGTGCTGGACGCCATCGCCGTCTCGGTCACGAGTCCGCTGCTCGTCGCGCTGCCGGCCGGCGCACGTTCCTTGCTCGGGGTCGATCCAGGTTGAGCGGCTCCTCTGTTTCGGAGTAGCACACACATAGATCGGCAAGGGCCTGCGTTTGTGACAAGCCAGTCGCCACGGCGGCTCGGTCTGCTTCGCCGGGTGTCTCGGTGGCGTGGGAACCGCTGGCGGCCGACCTCGCCAGGCCCTCGGCACGCCACACATGCCACAATGTCCGTACATTGAAAGTTGAGCAGAACTCTCGGGAGCCCGCGCATTCGGTAGCGTCGCCAACTCCCGGGCGCGCTCTGGCCGCGGTCCGTCCGCTGGCGAAATGGCTGCGCTGGACGGGCGGCCCGCTGCTGCGGGGCTCGGGTTTCGAGTCGAGCCGCTATCTGGGCAAGTGGCTGCTGCTGGGGACGTGCATCGGCCTGGTGGCGGGGCTCGGCGCGATTGTTTTTTATCTCGCCATCGCGTGGTCGACCCAGTTCTTCCTCGGCGGGTTGGTCGGCTACCTGCCGCCCAGTCCGAGCGGCGAGGGCAGCCCCGTCATCGTCGGTATGGACCGCCCCTGGCTGCTGCCCCTGGTGGTGGGCCTCGGCGGCCTGCTCTCAGGCCTGATCGTCTTCAATCTTGCGCCCGAAGCCGAGGGCCACGGCACCGACGCGGCGATCGCGGCGATTCACCACCATCCGGGTCGCGTGCGCGCGCGCATCCCACCCATCAAGCTGATCGCCTCGGCGATCACGATCGGCAGCGGCGGCTCGGGCGGCCGCGAGGGCCCAAGTGCGCAGATCTCGGCCGGCTTCGGCTCATTGCTTGGCCAGTGGCTGAATCTGACACCGTTGGACCGGCGCATCGCCGTCGCGGCGGGCATGGGCGCCGGCATCGGCGCGATCTTTCGTGCGCCGCTGGGTGGGGCACTCATGGGCGCCGAGATCCTGTACTTGCACGATCTGGAAGTCGAGGCGCTGATTCCGGCGCTCATCGCGTCAATTGTTGGCTACACCGTCTACGGCGCCTATTTCGGATACGCGCCGATCTTTGGCGCGCAACCCGACCTGTCGCTGGGCGCACCCATCCAACTGCTGTACTACGCCGTGCTGGGGATCGTGGCCGGACTCGGCGGCATCCTGTACGCCCGCGTGTTCTACGGCACGACCGGCCTCTTCCATCGCCTGCACGTACCGCTCTGGGTGAAGCCCGCCCTCGGCGGCGTGCTGGTCGGGTGTATGGGCCTGCTCATGCTGATCTGCGCCCTGCACATGGGCTACGGCTGGGCGCAGATCAGCATGAGCACCGACCTGCTCGGCCTACCGCTGTGGATGGTCGTTTTGCTGCCCTTCGCGAAAATCCTGAGCACGTCGCTGTCGATCGGCTCCGGTGGCTCCGGCGGTATTTTCGGACCCGGCATGGTCATTGGCGGCATGCTCGGCGCCACGTTCTGGCGACTGGGCTACGGCACGCTGCCTGACCTGCCGCAGACTCCGGCGCCGTTTGTCATCGTCGGCATGATGGCGCTGTTCGGCGGCATTGCCCATGCACCGCTGGCGGTGATGTTGATGGTCGCCGAAATGACCGGCAACCTGTCGATGCTGGCGCCGGCGATGATCGCGGTGGGGGTCTCGACCGCGCTGGTTGGCGACAACACCATCTATCGCAGCCAGTTGCCCAATCGAGCCAGTGCGCCCGCGCACCGCGTCCACTTCGCCTTTCCACTTCTGTCGTCGCTGCTGGTCCGCGATGCGATGCAGCCGCCGCGGGTCCCCGTTCGCAGGACGGCATCCATTCGCAAGGCGCAGACGGTAATCGCCGAGCAATCGGCGATGGTGGTCTGCGTGGTGGACGAGCGCGACCGCTTCGCAGGTGTGGTCACCCGCGCGCAGCTCGAGGCAACGCCGCGGGCGGATGGCGCTACGGTGCGTCTAGAGTCGCTGCTGCCGTCCAGCATCGACCCGCTGACGCCGGAACAATCGCTCGACGATGCGCTTCAACACCTGGCGGATCGCGGCGTGCCGTGGCTACCTGTCGTGGTGAGTGACCACGTCGTGGGCGGTCTCGGAGTGCGCGACGCGGTCAGGACGTATAAGAACACGCTGCCAAGGAGTGTCCGTCGGACGCGTGCGCTGCCCGAGGAAACGTCTTTGTTTGATGTACAGTTGCGGGCCAGTTCGCCGGTTGCCGGGCGCACGTTGCGGGATGCCGCGCTGCCCGGCAGTTTGCTGGTTGTGGCCATCCGCCGCGACGGCGAAACCATCTTTCCGAATGCGAACACTCGCCTCCAGGCGGGCGATGTGCTCACGGTCGTGGCGGAAGCCGCGCGCGAGACGGGGCTCAAGCAAGTTTTCGATCCACCGGTTGACTCCGACGCGTAAAACGGATTGCTCGAAGATCGAAGAACGCGCTGGCTGGAGGTTCCGCGGTGACGACACTGGCAGGTCGCCTGACGCACCGCTCCGGCAATAGCGGACACCGGCGTCGGGATAGTAGACGCCAGCACCCCACGGGGGTAGTTTGGAAGAGAGCCCAATCTTCACCTGGGGGTAAACGCGATGAGACGAGGCTTGACGGCGGCAATCACGGCAACGGCCGCACTGCTGGCGGTCGCAGTGGCAGTCGTGCCCTCGGTGGTCCTCGGCCAGGGGCGGGAGAGCTCGTTCGTGGCCGCGCTGAGCGGTTATCAGGAGACGCCCACGCTCAACTCGAACGGGCGGGGAAGCTTCAGTGCGACTGTCGACGACCAGCGCTCCAGGATCACCTTCAGGCTGACCTACAGCGGCTTGACGACTGTCACCCAGGCGCACATCCATCTGGGTGCACGGGCGATCATGGGAGGCATCGCCGCATTTCTGTGCGGGCCGGCCACTTCCGCTGGCAATACCAAGCCGGCGTGTCCGGCGAGTCCAGCCACCATCACGGGCACCATCGTCCCGGGCGACGTCGTGGCCATCGTGCCGCAGGGGCTCCCCGCCGGTGACTTTGCTGACCTGGTGCGGGCAGTTCGGGCCGGGGCAACGTACGCCAACGTGCATACCATGGCGTTTCCCGCCGGCGAGATCCGTGGCCAGATCGGCCAGGAATTTGACATTCGCCAGGACGAGGAGGGCGCCTCGGGCGACTAGACAGCGCTGCATGGCGAAGCCCGAGGGCCACCTCAACCGCAATGGGCGGCCCTGACGGGATACATCACTGGCCAATCCGTTATCAGGCCGCGGTCCACCCACCGTCGATGACGAGGACCTGTCCCGTCATATAGCTGGAGGCCGTGCTGGCGAGGAAGAGCAACGGGCCGTCGATCTCCTGCAGCGTCGGGGCGCGTCCGAGCAGCGTCCGCTCGCGGATCGAGCGGTCGAGATCGGGATCGGTGAGAAAGCCGGTCAATTCGGTAGGAAAGTAACCGGGCGCCAGGGCGTTGACTCGCACACCACGTTCGCCCCATTGGGCCGCCAGCTGTCGGGTGAAACTGATCAGGGCGCCTTCGGTGGCGTTGTAGGCGGCCATGGGTCCGCGCGAGGCGACGATGCCGTAAATGGAGGCGACGTTGATCACGCTCGCCGCGGGCGATGCCAGCAGTAGCGGGGCTGCCAGCCGGCACATGTCCAGGACGCTGGTCAGGTTGACGTCGATGACCCGCAGCCGGTCGTCCAGTGACTGCTGCTCGATTGGCCGGTCGTCGCATACGCCGGCATTGTTGACCAGCACGTCCAGCTTGCCGAGCGCTTGGCACCGTTCGGTAAGCCTGTGTGGGTGGCGGGCGTCGGTGATGTCGCCGGCGAGGGTCTCAATGCGTTCCCCGCACTCCGTCGCCAGCTGCGCGAGGCGGTCAGCGCGCCGTGCGGTCGCCACGACGTACGCGCCGGCCGCGTGCAGGACGTGAACGGACCGCGCGCCGAGGCCCGAGGATGCCCCGGTGACCAGGGCGACTCGGCCATCCAGCCGCCACAGCTCACTCTGTTCGGGCGCGGGCCCGCGCGCAGCCGCGACCGCATGCTCTGCCATCCTCGCATGCTGCCTCACAGCTGACGCGCTCGCCAGCCTGGGACAAGTCCGAGGCTCGTGGCGACGAGCTCGCGCGCGGAGCGGGACGTGTCGGAAAAGCCCTGCATTGCTTGTCGTGCCCTACCGAGGCCGCCGTGGCACACGGCCTGCCTTATCCGGCACCCGAACTCTTGACGACATCTGCCAACGGCCAATTCAGCCGCGTGCTCGCCCGTAACATCGATGCTCTCCTCGAAAGTCGGCGCACCGAGGACCGCCGGAAGAGCACGCAAGACCGCATCTCGGACTCGATCACCGGCTTCACCGGTAGCCTGAGTTCGTCTACATTCATGCCGCCGTCTTTGGCGCGTGGATCGTGTGGAACCTGGGCTGGGTCCCAGGTCTGTATGCGTTCGATCCCAGCTTCGTGTTTTTGGCGATGGCAGCGTCGGTCGAAGCGATCTTCCTGTCCACGTTCGTCCTGATCAGCCAGAATCGCATGCAAGCACAGGCGAACAAGCGCGCCGAGCTGGACCTGCAGATCAGCCTGCTCGCCGAGCACGAGGTCACCCAACTGGTGACCTTGCTGGACGCCGTCGCTCGCCGCCTCGACGTACATCCTTCCGACGACGGTCGTGCACGATGCCGCGCGGACCGTTCTCCGCTTCCCGCAGTGGCGTGCCGGCGCCCGACTTGACCGGGTTCACATGGAGCGCGGTGACGACTGGCCGTGGCATTTAGCGCGCCTCCGCCTCGGCGGTCGATCGAGGAAAGTGTGTCGGTGTGAAGTGCATGGCGCCCGACGGCAGCATCCAGCGCATGACGTGTACCGAGAAGCGGCCAGCGCGTACGGCTGGGTCGGCTTCCTTGAGGGCCCGCGCTTCTTCGACACCGACGCTCAAAATGGTCAGTCCGCGATAGTGATCATCGGAGAGTGGGCCAGCGGCCACGAGCTTCCCTGCCGCATGTAGGTCGGCTAAATAGTTGAGATGCGCGTCCTGAAGCGCTCGGGCGGCGTCGGCGTCTAACGTCGGCGCGTCTGGCCGCAGGATGAGCAGCGCGACGGTGTATTCATCGAACTGCATGCGATTCATCCGCGAAGATGTCGCCGTCTCCATCGAATTGGCCGAGGACTTCATCCTGATCGCGGATAAGCACCACCAGCTCAGAGCGCGTCGCGACCGAGCAGGCGAGGTAGTTGTCCTGGGCGCGTACGTCGTCGATGACCAAATTTGCGCCGCCCGCGACTGCCGTCTCGCACACGCCGACGCCGACGCGGTGCCACGCCGGTCCGTGCGCCTGGAGGCGGTTCGCAACTTCTTTGAAGAAGTCCTTGATGTTCGTTTGTCGCGATCCAAGCGACGCGGTTTCGGCGATGAAAGGGCGGTCCGCGGCGTCGAGCATGTGGCAATCATGGCACGAATGCGCCCCTCCGAGCCGGCGGCGCCCAGGCGCAGCCCGAGACGCCAGTTAGCAGGAAGAGGTGGGTCGGAGGTGAGATCGCTCGCCAGGTACGCCGGCAAGCGCGCTTGTCGTCGCGCGAATGCTCTCCAGGTGCGCATTGGGCTGGCGGAGTGCGCCGTTGAGCGCCGCCATGCTGCCCAGACGGGGCTCGCCGCGTCGATCCAGCGCAAACTCTTGCCGTAGCCTTCGGCGATGTGGTGTGCGCAGTGCCCCGCCGTCCATTCGTCGGCCGAGGTGACGCTCGCCAATTGCTCGCGTGGGATCGCTGAAGGTTCGCGATTGATCTGCGCCACGGCGCCCTGAAGCTCGTCGGCGCTGCCTCACCTCGTGGCCGTGGCTAGTTTATGCCAAATCTACCGCATGGGGAACGCGATATCGGCAACCTCGTCCGTTGGCTGGGCGGCATGGAAGTCTGCAAAATAGACTTCGCGCGGCGAGCCGGCAACGCTATGTGAGTTGGCGCCCAGCCACTGCGTCACGGCGTCATACGCAGACAGGATCTGGGGGAATTCGACCTGCGCTTTGGTAATCCGCACGTAGGCTTCACGATGCGCCGCCTCGCGACGCATCGGCGCACTATTCACGGCAGACTCCCTGTCCATCGCAATAGGCACGCAGACTTCCACAGGCCCGTCGCTGTCCTGGTTCACCTCACCGTGATACACGACAAAAACGGGCGCAACCACACCCCCATATTGCTGCGAGGCGACGCCAAAAAGCCGTCCGATGGACTCCGAGAGCCAGCCGCTGAGCTCCGGCTGGAGGATGTGGCGCTGCTCGGTGAGCACCAGTTGCTCGGGAACTTCGCGTTGATGCACGTCAAACATGTCTAGAAAATTCCCTTCTTCTCCGGCTAATCTGATCTGCAGATGGGTTGCCAGCAACCGTTGTGTAGTGATCCGTCGCTCGACGGAGTCCCAGTAGTCGGCCACCAGGTCGGCAGCGCGGAGACGACTCCGCGCAACAGTGCCCGGGATCGGCTCGCCACTCCCGTAAAGGTCGCGTTGCCGCGGACGTTCGACTTCTTCGACGTCGGGTCCAGCCGCGGCAACCACCTCGGCCACCTGGTTCAGCGGCATGTCGAGTCGCCGCAGCATGGCAATGAGGCGCGCGGTCGCCAATTGGCTCGTACGGTACCAGCGATAGCCGTTGGATTCATCGATGCGGACGGGCGCCAGCAGCCCCAATCTTGCGTACAGACGCAAGGCTTTCATCGAGAGGCGCGTCTTGCGCGCAAACGCGCCAATGCTGAGCAGCGGATCCACAGGACCTACTCTGAGGCCTGCCCCAGGGGCAAGGTCAAGCCCCTGGTTCTCGCAATGGACAATGTGAACCGGCCATGCCGAACGCCAACCCCAGCTGCTGGTGGCGTGCGCCTCATCCGCTCGCCGGTTGGCTCCAGCAGGCACAGCCTGGAGCGCTCACAGGCCTGAAAGGAGCGGGTCCATTGCCGCCGGCGGAGGACTCAGGGTGGTGGTCCGGGTATTGCCGATGTATCACCCGGACCAGGCTGGGTTCTGGCTCGATAAACCAGTGCCGCGACCAGCGCCGTCAGACAGATGCTTGCTTCCACGGCAACCGTAAACCGCACCCCGGCTGCCGCCGTGATTACGCCATTTAAAAGCGAGCCGGCTGGCTGGATGCCATTCGTCAACAGCGTGAACACGGACATCACTCGCCCGCGCAGTTGATCGGGCGAATTCAGCTGTAGAAGCGAGTTGACGGAGGTGCCAAATACCTGGATGGCGGCGCCGACCAGCACGAGCACGACGAACGCCAGCGCGAACCATGAGACCACCGCCAGCGATAAGTAGAGCAGCCCGAAACAGGCCGCGGCGGTCAAAAAGGTCTTTTCCGAAGCCCGCGCTCGTCGCGCGACCACCAACGCAGCGAACAGTGAGCCGAGCCCAACTGCCGCCACGAGCAGTCCGAACTCCGACGCTCCCACGTGGAGCGCGTCCTCAGCAATCAGCGGGATGATAGTGCTCGTGCTGTAAACGAAGGCGCCGTTGCCGAGCAGAACGATGATGGCGACGGTTAACTCGCGCCTGCTGAGGAGGAACCGCACCCCTTCGCGCAACTCGACCACAACCGCGGTACGGTGCGGCGGCGCGACCGCTCGGCGGAACTCGGCCGAGCGGAGAAGAGTGAGGCTGATCAAAACAGCCAGGAAGCTGCTGGCGTTGAGCACGAAACAGGTAGCGATGCCGAACGCGGCGATGGCAAGGCCTGCCAGCGCGGGTCCGACGAGTCGCGCGATGCTGAACTGGGCGGCATTCAGCCCGACGGCGTTGACCACATGCTCGCGGCCGACCAGTTCCACCACAAAAGCCTGCCGCGTCGGCTGATCGAAGGCGTTGACCGCCCCGAGTAGTGTGGCCAGAACGTAGACCTGCCAGACCTGCACCTGGCCGCTCGCTGTCAGCGCCGCAAGCGCCGCCGCCTGGAGCAGTGAGATGGTCTGGGTTACGTACAGGATCTGGCGCTTGGGCAGCCGATCCACCACAACGCCGGCGAAGAGCACCATGAACAGGATCGGCAGTGTCTGCAGGGCCGTCACGGTTCCGAGGGCGATGGCTGAATGCGTGATCTGCAGCACCAGCCATGCTTGACCCACATTCTGCATCCAGGTGCCGATCTGGGACACCAGCTGGCCGGTCCAGAACAGCCGGAAGTTGCGGTTGGATAACGATGAAAACGTCGGTTCCAAGCCGGCCAACCAACCCGGTCTGGTGGGTGTCCGCACCGTGCCTACCTGGTGCATGACGTGGCCGGCGATAGTAGCAGCCGCCATTCTCGGATCTGGGAACGTTGCTGGCTCGCACACTCGACCATGGGCGATCTTGCGCGCCCGGACGGATTGTGGTGCCCGACCTCCATTGCGGTCGTCCGACGTGGTTGATCGGGCGTGCACTGGATGAACTACGAGACGACCATATGCCCGTCCATCTGGGACTTCCGCAACCATTACTCGTGGGGATTCGGATGTGGGGCTACCCGGTGGTCGCCATGCCCGGCACATCTCTGCGGCAAGACCTGGTCGACGCGCTACGCAAAATCCCGTCGCCTACCTCGGGCCCGAAATGGCTGATCTGCCGCAGGAGCAGCTCCGGCTGCTTCTGCTCGATCGGCGCGGCCGTCTTATCGACACGCCGCTGGTCTACCAGGGTGGCCAGACCGAGATGGACGTTCGTCTCGCCGATTGCTTTCGCGAGGCGGTCCACCGGAACGCCGCCGCCATCAGTAAAGGCGCCGCGAACTTTGCCATGGCGCGTTTCGACCTACGCCGAGCGACGCCTGTCCAGCAGCGCCGCCACCATGGGCCCAACGCGGCCGCCCACTTGAGCGCGTCGGATCGGCCGGGCTGGCCGCGGTGAGGACGGTTGGGTCTCAGCCGACACCGGCAGGGCGGACGCCTGTGACGGATGCCCGAGTTCGAGGAACGCGTTCAACTCGACACCCAGCACCAGCACGATACCGAGCAAAAACGTCCAGAACATGAGCAGCAGGAACGTGCCAAAAATGGCGTAGGTCTGAAAGCCTTGACCAAAGATACTGGTGTAGAGTGGGAAAACTTCGAGAATAACCAGGAAGAGGACGGCTGCCAGTGCGGCGCCGGGCACCACCTGTCTGATCGACTGATGCCTGTTCGGCAAAATCGTGTACAGCAGCACGAACGTGACGAACGCGCTCAGGAGCGAGAGGCCATAGCCCACCACCAGGACTCCCAATCCGCGAACGGGCGCGATCAACGGTACGGCGGCCACCAGCGCCTCGGAGGCGCTGCTCAGCACCCCACCCAGGCTGTAGGCGACGGTCGAGACAAGCAGCAGTGCCGTCACGATGACCAGCATCAGGACTGAGACCAGACGTTCGCCGACCAGATCGCGATCCGCGACATGATAGGCACGGTTGAAGACGGACTCGAGGTTGGCGAACAGGTTCGACCCATTGAAGAGCAGCAGGCCCAGGCCAGCCAGACCGAGTGCCTGGGCGTCATTCTGCGTATCGGACAGGACGCCAGCCAACGGTTGAGCGGCCTCTGGCGGGGCAAGCCGCACGAGTGCCGCCTGAGCATCCGCTGCTCGCTGAGGATCCCGAAGCAGGAAGCCGGCGATAGCGGCCACCCCGAGCAGCACCGGAAAGACGGTGCTCAAGGTGCCCCACGCGACGAGCATGGCCAGGTCCATGCCGCGATCGGCGAAGAACTTCGCCACGTAACCTCCGATCGCCGACCGCTGCAACGCCGCCAATCGCTCGCGCACATCGAACACGCGAAGCAAAACGCGTGCCCCCGATTGCGACACGTGCTCGGCTGGCGGCTTCGCGGTCACAACCTCCACGCCTGCACCAGAGGCAAACGGAGCCGCTTCCGGCGCGACGCCCGCGGTGACAGCAATATATCCGGGTGCTGGGTCCGACCGACACGGCGACTCATCGGGTCCTATCGATGAGCCAACCTTGCGGAAATGGCCCACCGTGTCTGAACGATGAACGTTGGTGGCGCCCGGCGACAGGGAAGACAGTGCTGACCTCGGCACGTAGGCATGTGACAAGCACCTTTTCAACCACACCAGGAAATAGAAAGACACCGATCGGCCTCGGCATGGCCCTGTTCGACGGTATCCAGGCACTGCTCTACCGCTGAAGGCGCCATTCGTGCCGTGCGGCGACCAGGCTCGGCTTGGTGAGACTGCTGCTCACAGAGTGGTCAAGTTAGGCGGCACGCTGTTGGTGGTCGATGAAGTCGTTGAGCGCGAGATTCAATTGGCGGCGAGGCGGTGGCAAGTGGAGTGCGCTGGGCAACGTCGTCGGCTAGCAACGGATCCAGACTGCGAGGCCGGGGGCCAGGACGCGGCCATGCGTCTTGGTGACAGCACCGCCGCGCGGCGGCCGAAGGGGGTCAGCTGGCGCTGGGAGTGCGGCAACCGGGCGATCAGGCGCTTCCGACGCAGATCGTAGGTCGCCTGGCGAGAGGGAGTACGGCTGGGCCCAGAAGCTGGCGACGAGCTCCAACGTTTGCCGTACCGCACATGAGCTTGTCGGGCGCGGACCAGCTGCGACTGAATTGTCAACCTGGCCGCATCCGGATCGCAACACGCCGAGGTTCAAATCCATCGCGCCCATGATGGCTGTTATCGAAGGACGTGGCGGGCCGTGGGGGGGTGTGTGTCAGTGCGCAGTTCTGCTGGCCCTGATGCTGAGCCTTGCCCCTGGTTTTGCAGAGACCGCATCCGCCGCGGGCGTCAACACCTACACCGGCAGCTATGAATATGAGTGGACGGACCTGCACGCCATGGTCGGCGGCACCAGCATCGCATTCGAGCGCTTCTACAACAGCAACGACACACGGTTTACGCCCCTGGGCCAGGGCTGGACGCACGTGTTCAATGCTCGCCTGAACGCTCCCGGTGATGGCACGGCGGATCTGATTGTTGTCACGGATACGGGACGAAGCGATACCTACACTGCGAATCCGGATGGTACTTACAGCCCAAGGCAAGCCCTGCCCGAGAGCCTCATCCACCAGGCAGACGGCACGTACGTGGCCACGCAGGAAGACGGCACTCGGTGGACGTTCGATGCCCAGGGTAATCTGACCTCGGCGCAGCAACCGGGTAAGGCCATGCTGAACATGGAGTGGGGCGAGAATGGGTTGGCAGCTGTATTGGCACCAGACGGGGGAACGCTATTTCGGCTGGACTATGATCCAATGCTTGGACGAATTGTCGCGGTGACGGCGTTTCCCGATCCGTCGGTGGGTGCAGGCACGCCTCAAACCGTGGCCTTTGGCTACGACGGAAAAGCGCGACTGAGCACAGCAACTGACCAGGCGGGTCAGGTCACCCACTACTCCTATGATGGCAATAGTCAGCGAATCACGTCGATCACTGACGCTCTCGGTCATGTCGCAATCACCCTCGCGTACAACCAGGACGGGCAGGTGAGTGCCAGGACAGATGCGCGCGGCTTGCTGACCGGCTCTGCTAACACCACGTCGTATGCGGCGGGCATGAGCCTCACGCCTGGGTCACAGGTCACCCGCGAGGTGCGCGTGCCGAGTGCTTGGGCGCAGAGTTGGCAGCCGACCGTTGTCCATGTGTACGACCACGCGCGGCTGATGAGCACCACGACTGACACAGGGCCGGGCGACGACCAGGAAGTCCTGACCTGGACCTGGCCATCCGACGGCCAGGCGCCTCAGCCAGCGCGCATGGGCGGTGCGACTCCTGCCCCGAACGCGCCGCCTGTGGTGGTTCCCACCGGAGTGCCGGGTGGCTCCGCCGTTGTGGTCGGTGACCCTAGCGAACCAATTCCAGCACCCAGTTGCATCGCGGCCCCGCCACCCTCTCCGCGACCTGGTGATGCCCAAACCTGGGCTGCGCCCACCGGCAAAAGTGATCCGCGCCAAGCGGCGTTCCGACCACAGCGGATGCCGTGCAGCGCGCTATCGGCCGCACGCTGGATGGCTTCGGCCGCCTGACAGCACTCCAGACCGCGGAAGGCACATGGCGTATCGAATACGACCCGGATAATCGGCCACTTCGGCTGGAGGCCCCAGCTGCAGCTACGGTGCCGGGCTTGGTCGAAGTCGCGTACGACGCGGTGGGCAACGTGGTGAGCGTGGGGCGATCTGGCGGCGAGCTCGACGTGTTCGCGTATGACGAGCGGGACGCGCTGTTGGAAGCAAACTGGAGTTCAGGTGTCGAGGCGCGCTACCAGTATGACGAGCGGGGCGATCTCGCGCAGGCAACACTCGTCGCGGCTGACGGCACCACCCAGCAAATGGCCGAATACGCCCACGACGGCTTGCACCGGATCCGTCGGTACACGCACTATCCACAATGGCCCGACAGGAGTCAGGCCGAAGTTATCAATTACGGCTACGATGCGTCGGGCGGCTGTACAGGCTACGCAGGCTGAGCGCTCAGGTCGTGTGGGCGATCCAGCAGACAACCGTACCCTGAGCCAAATGCCGCCCTGTGCCAGCCCCTGTCAGGAGCGTTTCTCGGTACGGATTGAGTGCCTTTTTGAGTACCAAGGACCATTTTCGGCTCGAAAACGAGCGTTCAATCGAGAACCCCCGTTCCCGATTTGATCTCGATTCCACTGGTGGAGCATGGCGGATTCGAACCGCCGACCCCTTGCCTGGCCAGGCATATTGTGTGGGATTTCAGGGCACATCATGAGACAGTTTTGAGTTCAATTTCCGAACGGGCGTTCTCCTGAAATCTCCTGTTTTCTCCGCTTTTTGCTGCGGGTTGCTACAGTGGTTGCTACAGTAAATTGGCTTCATTTGGACTTGTGAACCAGGCCTTGCTGGGACGTTGTCTCAGCAGAATTTGGCCCTAATTTAGCCGTGGCTCAACTTTGCGCGCCTGTGGTGGGTGGCGCCGCACCGGTTTTTATGACGGTTGTAGCTGTGGTGGATCGATGATGCGGAGGACCGGATCAGCTACGTAAAGCCGACCCCACGAACGACCCGTTACTTCGCGGAGCACGCCCTCAGACTCGAGTGCGTGGACAGCGTTGCTGGCTGTCGGCGCGGTAGTGCCAAGCGCGCGCGCCACTCCCGAAATAGTCACGTAGGGATTGCGGAACAATTCGTCAACTAGCCCTAGAACCTGAGGCCTTCGTACTCGCGCGCGAAGTTCCTCTCGCAACTGCATTAATTGGTGTGCTTGCTGCATTGCCGCGGTGCCGGATTCCTCCATACCCTGTAAGAAAAATCGGATCCATTCGGTCCATGCGCCGTCAGTTCTCACGGCCTGGAGCAAGTCGTAGTACTGACGGCGATTGGCCTCCAAAAAGCCTGAAAGGTATAGAAGTGGCTGTGGCAGGCGCCGGCGCTCAATGAGAAAGAGCGGTATAAGCAACCGCCCAACCCGACCATTCCCATCTCTGAAGGGATGAATAGCTTCGAACTGTTCGTGCAGCAACGCAATTTGGATGAGGTCGGGCAATCTCCGATCGTGAATGAACTCCTCCCAGTCACGCAAGACCTCATCCAGTCGCTCCGGTGGCGGCGGCACGTAAACTGCCGTCTGTATAGTGCGTCCGCCAACCCAATTCTGCTCGCTCCGAAACTCGCCAGGGTTCGCCTGCTCACCGCGCACACCTCGCATGAGGCGCGCATGGAGCTCACGCACGAGCCGCAGCGAAAGTGGCAATTCGTTGAGTAGTTCCATCCCTTGCTCAAGCGCTACAACGTAGTTCTGGACCTCACGCAAGTCCTCGTCTGTGGGACCCTGAGTTGGCGCAGCTTCTTCGACGAGTAACTGGTCGAGGTTCGTGCGCGTGCCCTCAATCCGCGACGACAGCACTGCCTCACGCCGTAGGTACGGCGCGAGGAAGAGGTGCGGATTGGGCATCAAGCGCCCGACGCCCGCCAATTCGCTCAGCGCTGCGTCTGCACGCGAGAGTGCGAGTACCAGGGTGGGGTCGAAATCTATGTTGGGCGGCAAAGCCGCCGGCAAAACGTGAGGTCACCGCGGAGCGAGCGAACCAGGCTCCCGGCAGATGCCGAGTGATACTCACGAGGGTCCATAGAACCGAGGAATCAAAGAACTCTTTCAAAGCCATCGTGCGCTTTGAAAGGAACCAGCCACATTCTTTCAAAGCTCGCCGGCGGATTGCAAGCGGCCTTGCAAAGCCCTGCGGCGCGCGAGTCTCGTTGCTCCTGTCCCCACTGACATCGCACTGATCCGGCGGACGGAACGTGCGGCAGGCGGGATGCCACGGGTCACGCACTTCTCGCCTCGCCGACGACCAGGTCTCGGTTGCGGTACTCCACCAGACCCAACAGGTAATTCATGAGGCCAACGCCGTCGCCCTTTCGGAATCCGAACCGCTGCGCGTGTGGGGCCAGGATGTTCGCGACGTCGGTGGGAGAGTCGTATGTCCGATCGAGCTGTTCGGCTGCAATCTGCGCTACCGCGCCTGGCTCGACGTTGTCGGCGACAAGATCCCCGATCAATCGTCCGGCTCTCGTTGTCGGCAGGCCGTGCAGAATGGTCACTTCATTGTCAGGTATTCGTCCACGGTGCAGGCGGACGTCACTGCGTCGCGTCTGCTGCCGTTTCGGAAGCGTAAACTCGTGAATGTCTGGTCGAAGGTCGCCGACCTCGAACAGCGATGCTGCAGACGCGTGGGAGACGACTGCCACGTCTGGCTCATCTAGCCGCTCCCATGCTGCTTTGGCAGGGTCGAGCTGCAGCCAGGCCGCTCTTAGTCCGAGGTGGTCTGGCTCGGGGCCGCCGCGCATGCGGTACACGCCATGAGCGACGCGTTCGATGCGGCCGTCGTCCGCGAGACGAGCGAGCGAGCGCCACTGAACGCCCGCGGCGCGCGCCTGTCGTAGCGTGAAAAGTCCCCATTGGCCTTCTGCGAGATCTCGAATGCGTAGAAGGGGTGCCATCGAGGTACTGCAAAGTATGTCATAAACGTCATAGTCGCAGCAGCGTGCTACGCGAGCACTGCAAGGTGTGTCGTCATTGTCATACTTTGAAGTGAGTCCATACCGCTTTCCTGCGGAGCCGGCAGTATTCAGCGTTTTGCATCGCGAGTTCGCCTCTCGCGCCATTTCGTGTTGGTGGCGCGATATTTCTGGGTCTGGCGATAACGAGCCGCGGCATCACGCAGCGCCGCTTTGAGGCCACAGTCCGAGCAGTATGCGTTCAAGTCTTTACGGCGGCGCCGGCCCGCGGGAAGAAAGGGCGTTCCGCACGACGCACACAGGGCCAGCCCGCCGGTCTGGGCGCAGGCAAAGAAGAGTTGGACGGCGAGCGCGCCGATCAGCCCGTCTCCGCCCAGGTGCATCTGAGGATTACGCCCGCCCCACTCGAGTCGTGGCCGAACGCCGGCTAGAGTCAGCCACTGATTCAGGACTTCGCCGAGAACCTTGCGCTGGAACTCGAGCGAGCCCCGCATCTGATGGCGCCCGATCGCCTCGCATAGTCGGTAGTACGCCTCCCAGAACACCTCATCCACAAAGTGCTCTGGCCCATTCGGCGGCCGTTCTTCTGGCAATGGGTTGTCTTCGAACTCCAAGCGAACGAGTGCCTTCATATCTTCGAGCCGCAGGCCAGATCGCTCTTCGAGTTCGCCGACATCGGTGTGATCCTCTGTGGCCGCGAGTGGCTCGTTCAGGCCTGGAACAATGAGGCGTAGCAGGACGTGGCGCAGAAATCCCAACCCGTCCCAATCGCGATCGTCAGCCAGAATGCCGTCGTGCAGACGGCGAGCAATGCGCAGCGTTGCCCGCATCTCCGCGGACACTGTGCCCCATCCGGCCAACGCTTCCTCGAACCAGGCCCTCGCGTAGTGGAACTTCTCTCTTTCCCCAGGTTGGTCCGCGCGCTCCAGTTCTTCCTCACTGACATCCTCGAAGTAGCGGAAGGTCTCGCACTCAGGGTCGTGGCCGAGAAGGTAATCGTGGTCCTTGCAGAGCCAGAGCGGACCCCAACGACGGGCGAATGCGAGGATGGCTTCATCAGGCGCCGATTCCAACCTGACAAAGGCATCGAGTAGCTCGGGCGCCACTTCGACGCGCGGGTGAGGCGGCACATTCGTGTAGGCGAGGACGAAAAGGTCCGAATCTCGTTCGAGGAGTTCGATCCTGCTCGGGATCAGCCAGCTAGAGGTCGGGTCGAAGCCTGGGGAGGCCCTCGAGTCGCTAGCAGCAATAGCAGACGAGCCTGTGCTCGTTGAAGCCGCGTCAGGCTTGCCCTCCCTCAGACTCGGCTTCGTGCGCCCTCTAGGCATGTCAGCATCATAGTTGAGACCGAGCGTACGAAGCAAGGTCTTGGCGCAAAGGGCGACGAAACCTTGAGGTGGGGCTTTGGGCGGCTAGACGTGTTCCGTCTGAGCTTTACAAGTGATCGTGCCTGTTCGGGCAGCAGTCCTGCGAACGGCTACAAGCGCCGCCGGCATGACCGTCAGTGTCATATCTAAATCATAAAAAGCATTGACACTATGCTATCGCTTGCCGCAAGATACAGCTCCCACACCAGGAAGGGAGGTTCAGGAGACCCCGATGGCATCCCGATCGGACCAGGAGCTTCTACTTCGAGTCGACGTGGCGGCCGAACGCCTGGCCGTCTCAAGAGCCACGCTGTATCGACTGATTCAGCGCGGCGAGCTGCCGGCCGTACGAATCGGCTCGGCAGTACGCGTACCCGTCTCTGCCGTCGAGCGCTGGTTAGCCGATCAGATAGCCACCCAGGGAGGTGGCCTCTGATCCACCAGCGCGGCAACGAGAAGTGCAGCGATCAGCTCGGAGCGGTTGGCCACTCGCATGGCCAGCGAGGAGGTGGTCTTTTTGCTTCAAGAGCTCACGGACGAGCGCGCCAGTCAGAACCTCGACGAAAGGCTTGAGGAAGTTCTCCGGGACTCATCCCGGCCAGCGGAACAGGGCAACCGCAGCGATCCCGATGGGGCTTGCCAATCGTCGGTCCGCCTTGAACCGGATCGCCCGGGCCGCCGGAGGCGGGCGAAACGACAGCTCGCAGACATCCCCATTGGCGAGGCCTGGCACGCTGTCGACGCCGCTGTGCATGTCCAGCACCGCTGGGCCGTCGGCTGGACTTGCTGGATCTGCCACCGGTGGAGTCCGAATCGGTTGAGGACCAGGTGCGAGAACCTCGTCGAGGTGAGCATGTCGTACGTACCGGGCACGGTCCCGCGTGAGGAGTTCCACTGGGACCGCTGGCGTCTCGTCGGACCGCTCGGGACACGGAGAGAGGAAGCATGAGCCGTGAGTCAGAATCTTCTGCTGCAGGCAGCACTGGCACACGCACGACATGGGCGCGCGGTGTTGCCGGTGTACTGGTCGCGGGACAGGCGCTGCGGGTGTGGGCGGACCGAATGTGCAAGCCCTGGAAAGCACCCTGTGCCGGCGCTCGCACCGCGCGGCGTGAAAAACGCGACCACCTCCGAGGTGGTCATTCGCGCCTGGTGGGCGTATGCACCACTGGCGAATCCGGCGATTGCGACGGGCGAAGCATCGGGCGTCACCGTTCTGGATGTCGATGGCGATCGCGGCGGCTTCGACGCGCTCGACGAGCTCGAGCACGAGTTCGGAGCGCTGCCCAGTACTCCGCGAGTGGTGACTGGCCGGGGTGAACACGTTTACTTTCAGTTCACAAGCGTTCATGTGAAGAACACGGCTGGCAAACTCGCCACCGGTTTAGACGTCCGGTGTTGCGGGGGTTACGTCCTGGGGGCGGGCGCCGTTCATCCGACCGGTCGAATCTACGCGTGGAAGCACGGTCTCGGGACGGAGCCTATCGCGTTCGCACCTCCACCAGCCTGGCTGATAGGCCGGCCGGCCAACCCGCGCCAACAACTTTCAACTCAGGCGCGACCTGGCGGAAAAGGGTACGCCTCGGCGGCACTCGCGTCTGAAGAGCGCGAATTGCTCGGGACACCCGTGGGACAGCGAAACACACGCTTGAACCTCGCGGCGTTTCGCCTTGCGCGTTTCGTCGCGACGGAAGCGCTGGCCAGTGGCGACGTGAGGCAGTCTTGCTGGACGTCGCGGCTCGCCTCGGCATTCCACAACGTGAAGCGCAGGCGACCATTTCGAGTGGCATGAGAGCCGGCATCAGTCGGACTTCCAACCAGCTCGGCGCGTAAATCGCTCCATTGCGGTGCGTGCGCGCAGACAACCTGCTCTGCCCGCACGCCCTGATCTGATCCACAAGCGGAGGAATCGAACTCGTATGCATCCTTTCGCGCAAGCGGTTCCACTACCTTCTCCAGCTCCGGTGCCACGCCCAACACTTGGAACTGGGCCTGCAGGCGGTGGCCCGACCTTCGACCTGGGTCCGCTACTGGATGCGCTGAACCCGGCCGCCCTGTTCGGCACGCTCCTCACCATTCTGGCGCAACAGCTTGCAGCGGCGCTCCAGGCCATCGCGGACCGGCTGTGGCACAGCGGGATCAACGTGTTCACCTATACCGATCCAGCCCTCACCTACAGCTTCGGCCCGGTCGCAACCCTGCTTACAACCACCCGGCTCCTCATTGCAGCCGTCACGGCAATCGCAATCGTTCTGGCGGCCGCGTCGCTGGCTGGACGCGAAGTGTTCGGCTGGGGTGGCGAGCTTGGTCAGCATCTGGGTCGCATCGGGCTCGCGGCAACGCTCGCGAATGGAGCGGGCGTGCTGGTTCAGCTGGCCATCGACTTCAACAACCAACTGTGTGAGGCGATTGGTGGAACCGCGCTGCAGCCGCCTTTCGGCGACTTCAACTTCGATCCGCTCTCGACCAGCATCCTGCTGATCGTCGTCCTGTTCTTCGGGCTGAAGCTCGCCTTCAAGATGGTGTATCGCGTCGGCATGCTGTGGGTCCTCATCCCCGTAGCACCCATTGCGCTGGCGTGCTGGGCCGTGCCGCAGACGCAATGGCTGGCGACCACCTGGACCAGGCTGTTCGTCGGTTGGACCTTCGGCCAGGTGCTGGTGACGATCGCGCTCAAACTTGGTCTTGTCGTCGGTCCACTCGGTCCGTCCGGCATGCACGACGCTGGCTTCATCTTCAGCATTGTCATGGCCGCGCTCGCCTGCGACCTCGCGGACGTGTTGGTGCGAACGAGCGGACCCCACTTCGGCGGCGGCGCAAGCCGCCTCGTTCGCACCGCTGCTTCCGTCCGGCAGGCGTTCGCGGGCGTCATACGCGTCCCTTCCAGTCCGCAGATGCGGATGCCTGGATTCTGATCGTCCGCCTTTCTCACATCCAACTCGCACGAGGAGGTTCCTTTTCGTATGGCAAGCATTGCAGCGGGAATTGTTGCGCTTACTGGCCAGGTCGCTCTGGTTGTCGCTGCGTTGATCGGCGCTGCATGCGTCGGCGTCGCCATCTTCCTCGCGGTCGGCATGGGCAGCTCGCACGCAAATGAGCGGGCAAAGAACGCGCTGTGGGGCATGGTCGCCGCGGCGGCCCTTTCCGGCAGTTACAAGCTGATCGCCGACACGCTGGTTGGCATGCTCAAGGGGGGCTGAATGGCAGACCACAGCGAAGCGGAGGGTTTGATCGAGCCGGAACACGTGGTACCGACCCACCTGAATACTCCGGATCGGGTCGGACCGCTCACGGTTCGTCAACTGAATATGCTGCTTGGACCGACGCTGTTCGCGAGCCCCGGTGGCTGGGCGCTCGGCCACCAAGTGGGCGCCGGCATTGGTGTTGGCGGTGAGCTTGGAGTCGCGGCGGCAGCAGTGCCGATCCTGTTCGGCGCCGCCGCAGCCCTACCGCTGGAGCCTCCAATCGAACACGGTCTGAGGAAACTCCTGGAGTACCGCGTTCGACCGAGGACCATCGGTACAGCCCAGATGGCGGCGTTTACGCGCATCAAAGAGGCCGGCACCGACGGCGTGCTGCGGATGAGCTGGAAACGGGAGTGCCGAGCCGTGTGGCGGCTACCGACGACCAACCTGCGCCTGGCGCACACGCTCCAGAAACAGACCGCCGTTAGGCGCTGGGCTCGCTTCCTG
>JAFAOS010000137.1 GCA_019247515.1 Chloroflexota bacterium
GCACCTGGTGCAGCATCGGATGAAACGCGCCGGCTCACGCTGGTCCGACCTCGGCGCTCGTGCCATTTTGGACCTCCGCTGCCATCTGCTCAGCGGACGCCCGCTCGACCGCGTGACCTTACTTCCTACAAACGTCGGTTAGACCCATTCGGTACGGGCCGACTGGAGTTCTTCGGTGACTGGTCAACGACCGCTCGGCATCCAGCGCAGCAGACGCGCCGGTTGCCTCCAGCAGTGCTTCTGGCTCGCCACGCGCGGCCAGCAACGTCAACGTTGGTGGCGCCGGACTTGTGGCGGCGACGCTCCGCAACGCAACCACTGCCACCGCCGCTTGCCGGCACGCGCCGCGTCCGTCTTGCCGTCACGGTCCGGCGTAGCTCTTGATCTCTACAGGCCAATGGAAGGCATCTTCGTGGGCGGGCACCAGCGCGTCGGGCTCGATGTTGAATGCGAGTCCCAGCTGCGGCACGCTCAGCTGGGGCTTGATCATCAGATTCGGCGCCCACTCCCCGCCTGCGAGTTTGGCGCGTATCAGACACAAGCTGATTGCCTGTCGACGAGACATGCCGGCCTGGCTGATGCCGGTTGCGGGCTCGGGTATGTCCACGACGCGGCATTCCGTCAAGGCGAGCGTGCCTGCGAAGCGGTACGCGTTGAGCAGCCGCGCCGCGCCGTGCGGTACAGGCGTGGCTGCCATCGGTGTAAGCAACGCAAAGATGCGCTCCAATGATCCAGCAGCCACAACAAGAGCGAGTCGTCAACCGGTTCTACGTGTTGGCGTTCGGTGGTTGGTGAGAACCCGACTCCGCAGCGCCGCCCTCCATCTCTGCGACGGCTAACTGCTATTCGGGCCGCTCTTCTACATCGATGCCTTCTTCAGCACTCGTGGCTCTCGGAACCATGGCCTTCGGCTGTGTAGTACGCTGCTGGCGTGGTCGCTGACGTAGTTGTTGAGTTCGAGGACGAGCCCGCTGATGCTCTCGTCCTGTAGAGCGACGAAATTCTGTCAGTGGCTTGCGCTGAAATTTGTCAGTGATCGCGAAGACATGTGTCAGTGGCACTCAGCTGGTCGCCTCGACCAGGAGCTTGGCTTAGATGCGCTCGCAACGCCGCCGCGTCGATAGGCGCTGGCAACGAACGGACTGCGCTCGAAAGGGCCGGACTAACTCTCTTATACGACGGCACCCGCTTGGCCGCTGATGGATGCAGCCGAGCAGCTTGCACTCGGCCCTGTCGAACCAAGAGCGCCTCGCTCTCAACCGGGGTTCATGTCCGACGTCGACTCTGATCTACCCCTCGAAGTGCTTCACTGATTTCCGCACTGTCGCGCGACTGATACGCACCCAGCCTCCGTGCGATTGCTCGTGCCGATGCAAAGATCCGTTGGCACAATGAGCGCAAGCAGTATGACGATGAGTGTCGTTGTTGACGCGCGCGTGGCGGGGACGCCTTCAGACGACCAGATTGGCCAGGTCATTGTCGCACTCTCGGCCGAAAGCCTCACGGCGGCCGAACTCATCGCCCGCACGGTCGAGTGCCAGGTCCGCGACTTGCTGGCGCGCCGCAGGTTGGACACGTTGTCCGCGCGCCGCCTGCTGCAACGCCAGTATCTGACTGATGGAGAGATCGAACAGCAAGTTGCTACTGGCGCGGTGCGTTCGCCACAGCGCTCCGCCGCTGAACCTGAAATCGACACGGTCGTCGAGATCCGCAAGGCGATGCGTGCGTTCAACAAAGGCCAGTTCTTTCTTTCCGTGAACGGTCGCAGGATTGAGCGGGCGGACGAGGTTGTCGCAGTTGGGCCGGGTAGCCGTGTCACGTTCCTGCGCCTGATGCCCCTGGCTGGCGGCAGCGCGTGAGCGACATAGTCGTACCGCAGCTACGGGACTTCGGGATCGAGCGGGCCATTGTCGAGTGGCTTGACGACCCTGAATGTTCGGACAGGCTTTGCCAGCGCTGGCCCGCTCACGAAGTTGGCCGTTTGGCCGCGGAGATGTACTTCCTCCCGCTAGCCTGGCAGCCGCGCTACAGCCGCTACGATCAGCGCACACGCCGTATCTTGACCGTCCTTCGCGCAGCGATCGAACGCTGGCCGCCGCCCGACATCGTCGAGCGTATCGAGCAGCGCTTGAAGTGGCTGATGGAGCACCCATTCGGCACCGGCTGGGTGAGAGAACAGTTGCCGCCCACTGACCAGCTGCCGGAGGGAATGCAGCCGTTCGCCGGGTTCGTGCAGTCGGTCGGGACGACCGACAACAGCTTCGAGCCCACTATTGCTCACTGCCTTGAATTGCTGGCCAGCCTGCCGGATTCCGCGGGGTCTGTGGACTTGACCGATCGCTTCCTGAGGGGCGATCTCAACTTCGGCCCGCACGAGTTGCCGCACTGGCGCCGAAAGGGCAGCGACGTGCCGGTGTTCGCTTACACCGCCTATCCGATTGGTCACATGGAGGCGCTCCCGCGGTTGTTGGAGCGGTTGTGGCGTCACGGCCGACTTGGCTATTCCGAGTTCGTGAGCGTGGCTCGACTATTCCCAGCATTGCTTGGACACGCCTGTGTACCTGAGGGTCAATGGGGAAATCGCCAGTTTCATGCGCACGTGAGCTCCGAGTTCAGCCGCGTGGTACTTGTTTTTTGCGCCGAACTCGCCTGGGAGCTCGCAAATCGCCTCTCGGATGAAGACGCACGGTTGCTGACAGAGTTCAGGACAGTCCGGCGCGGCGTGGACCCGCTTCGCGGCCGCGGGTACCTGAAGCTGGCCGCCAAACACCACGCGGCGCGCGGCATGAAAAAGTTGCGCTACAAGCACCACGAAATCCGAAATGACGTCGATGCCGCCATCGTGTTGATGGCGAACGTCCCTGACGCTGAGCCGGCCGATCCCGCCGAACGCAAAGCCTTCATCGAGGAACTGCGCGCTTACCCACCGGCGAGCTTGAAGCATCTGTTGCCGGTCGCGGCGCACGCGCGAGGAGTCCTGGCGGAGGCGCTCGGTTTGACTCAGGCGCTGCCGTTGATCCGCGAGGTCCTGGCGACCGCAGGCGTTGAGACCAAGACCCTCTCCTGGATGAGCGATGTGCGCCATTCGACGGATCCCACCCTCGGCGTGCTGGATGTTCCGGCCGCGCAAGCGGCTATTGCTGAGGCGGGTACCCCGCTGGCTCGCGAGGTATTGACCCTTTTTCGACTCGCTCAGACAGGCGCGGAGAATGCCGCCTTGTTGTACGAAGCGGTCGGCGGCTGGAATCGCCCCAGAGTCCTCGAAGGCCTAGCCAAACGCAACCAGACCTGTGTGAAAGCGTACGGCCTGTTGCCGCTCCAGCGTGGCGACGACGAGCTGATCGAACGATATACGTGGCTCAAGCAGTTCACGCGGGAAGCTCGGCAATGGGGTGCCAAGCGGCGAGCGACTGGAGAAGCAGCGGCGGAGGTCGCTCTCGCCAATCTGAGCCAAACTGCTGGGCGAGCCGACCATGCCAGACTCGAACTACTCACTGCGGCTCGCCACGGCGAAGCACCGGTTGATGACAAGGCGCGTGGCAAACAAACGACCCAGTTGCGCGCCATGCTGCTGGACCTGATGTTGACCGGTGAGCGTCTTCCCACGGAGCACATCTCCGCTCTTTTGGCTCTAGACGGCGCACGTGAACAATTTGAGAAGCTTGTTCTGCGCGACGATTCAGGTTTTGGGATGCTGGACGTCGAGGCTCTCGAGTTGCGAACGGTCGACGGCGCGCGGCACCCCCTCGGAGAGCGCGTCGGCGTCGCCCACGCGTTCGAACTTTTGCAGGCCGGAGTGTTCGGCTCCTGGCAGCGGGAAATTGTCCACAGGCGCGTTGTGCAGCCTTTCAAGCAGGTCTTCCGCGAGGTCTATGTCCTGACACCAGCTGAGGTTCAGGCCGTCGCCGAGTCATCGCGCTTCGCCGGCCACCAGCTCGACGCCGCTCGAGCGTTTCGCCTGCTGCAATCCCGCGGCTGGCGAATGGGCGACGGCGAAGTGGCCGAACCAAGGCGCTACTTCCCACACGCTGGGATTCAAGCGCTATTCGAGATCGAGGGTGCCGGCCACTACCTCTCCGAGCAGCCGGTCGTTACCAGCGGGAGGATCCTTTTCTGGGAGATGCCGCGCTTCCGATCATCGGGAGCGCCCGGTAAACACACGCTACGGGCCCTGGCATTGCGCGACGTGCCGCCAACTGTTTTTTCGGAGGTGATGCGAGACGCGGATCTGGTTGTGACCGTCGCGCAGCATGGCGGCGGCGGTTTACCGGCGCGGGAAGTGATCGAGCGCCGCATGGAGATCCTGAGGCTCCTGCTCGAAGACCTGCAACTCGAAGGCGTTGAGCTTCACGACAACTTCGCCACTGTGAAAGGGTCATTGGCGACGTACCGCGTACACCTCGGCAGCGCCGCGATCTACATTGAGCCCGGCCAATACCTCTGCGTG
>JAFAOS010000150.1 GCA_019247515.1 Chloroflexota bacterium
GCACCTGGTGCAGCATCGGATGAAACGCGCCGGCTCACGCTGGTCCGACCTCGGCGCTCGTGCCATTTTGGACCTCCGCTGCCATCTGCTCAGCGGACGCCCGCTCGACCGCGTGACCTTACTTCCTACAAACGTCGGTTAGACCCAGTCGATCAGGCGGCGGCGACCACCGGCGCGAGGTCGTGGATGCGCGGCAGCACCTCGCGACCGAACAGCTCGATCGAGTGTCGAATGTCCTCGGCGGGCGTCTGGCCGCCGCTGAAGATCAGGTCGAGGACGCCGATCGCGGTCTGCGCCTGGAACGCGCGGATGCGGTCGGCCAGAGTCTCGGGGCTGCCCGCGAACAGCATGCGCGCCGGAGTGGTGGACTGTCCGTCGCCGCGGTGGTCTGGCCCACTGGCCGGGGTGGGTCCGCGCAACAACCAGCGCTGACCCGGCGCCAGGAAGTTTGCCTCGAGCGCGTCCGCGCGGGCGTCCGTGTCGGCCACCAGTACGAAGTTGCGGTAGACGAGATGGTCCGGGGTGGGCTGCCAGCCATGGTCGGCGGCGGCTTGCCTGTAGGCGCGCAGGGTCTCGGCCACATACGCGGGCGGATGAAACGACAGACACACGCCGAGGTGCTCCGCGGCGGCAAACACGGCCGAATTGGGGCTGTTGCCCGAGAAGTACATGGGCGGATGCGGCTGCTGGATAGCTCGCGGCCAGACGGCGACGGTCGGGTAGTTGAAGTGCTCGCCGGTCCAGGCGAACGTGTCGGTTTCGACCAGGGCCTTGCGGATGAGGCGCGTGGCCTCCTGGGTCCGAGGTTGTGACATCGCAACCTCCAGAGGGCCATAGGCGTTGAACTCGCTCGGCGACCCCCGCAGTGGCAGCACGATCAATCGACCGTGGCTGAGCTGATCGAGCATCGCGATCTCTTCCGCCAGGCGGACCGGGTTGTTGATCGACGCGAGCGGTCCCAGCAAGGCAATCCGCGCGCGTTTGACGATCTGGGTCAGCGCGCCGGCGAGCGGCGCCACCGACGGCGCCAGGATCAACGGCGAATAGTGGTGCTCGGAGACGCTGATCCAGTCGAACCCGAGCTCATCGGCCAGGGCGGCGTAGCTCAGGTAGTGGTCGTAGCTCTGCGCGGCGAGAGCAGGGTCGCAGCGCGCGGGCGGCACGGGCGGACGCTGGTGGTGTGCCTCCGCACCCTCATAGTGCGCGCCACACAGCAATGAAGCTTTCATCGATTCGGAGCCTACCAGTTAGCATCCACGCGCATGGCAGATCCCTCGGCGAAGCTGGCAACGGCGCACGAGAACTGGAATGAACGCTGGAAGGACGCAACGTCGCGGGCGGCCTGGCAGGCGCCCGAGCCGCTGGTTCAGGCGCTGGCGGACCGCATGCGCGAGCGCGGCTTGTCGCGCGTCCTGGACGTCGGGTGTGGCATTGGACGGCACGCGCACTACCTGGCGACGCAGGGCTTCGCTTGTGTTGGCGTCGACGCCAGCGAGTCGGGGTTGGCGTACGCGCGCGAGCAGGCCAGCGGCTCGCGCGTCAGGGTCGACTACCGCGTGGGTACGTTCTACGATCTCGCGTTCCCGGATTTGAGCTTCGACGCGGTCGTCGCGTGGAACGTGCTCTATCACGGCGATGGCGAGGTAGCGCGGCGGGCAATCGACGGCATCGAGCGCGTGCTGGCGCCGGGCGGCCTGTACGTCGGGACGATGCTGTCACGGCGCAACGTGCAGTACGGGCGTGGACGGGAGGTGGCGGCCGACACGTTCGTCGTCGACGGCGACCCTGGCGACAAGGGCCACCCGCACTTCTACTGCTCGACTGCAACGCTGATCGGCCTGCACCGTGGTTTCGAGGTGCTCGACCTGCGCGATCGCGCCCAGACGCCCGGCGCCTTTCACTGGGAGTTCACGATGGAGCGCCCCGCCAGCACGCGCTGTTGAGCAAGTGCTGAGGCGAGTGGTGCGCACACTCGGCGGATCGACTCGGGCTCCTCAGCCAGACTCAGGACGGGAGAGAACGCATGAACATCCGCATTGGTGCGCGCGTCGAAGCCACGGACGGCAGTGCCGGCGAAGTCAGCCGCATCGTCGTCTCGGCTCGAGGCCGCCGTCTCACGGAGATCGTCGTCCGCGACAGCAAGCTGTTCGGCACCGAGCGTCTGGTTCCGATGGAGAACGTGATCCAGGCGACGTCCGACAAGGTTTCACTGAAGCTCAGCCACGCCCAGTTCAACCTCCTGCCACCGTTCAATCGCACGGTGGAGTACACGCCTGATGCGCCCGATACCTTCATGGGCCAGGTGGCCAGGCACCCCTTCGCGGTCGACCAGTCGGACGTCAACGAGGACGAGGCGGCGTTCAAGGGTGGCGAAAAGGTCGAGGCCACGGATGGGACGGTGGGTACCGTGGACGAGGTGATCCTCGATCCGTCGACGAACGCCCTGACCCACATCGTCTTGCGCGAGGGCCACCTGTGGCAGAAGCGCCTGGTGACCATTCCCATTGACAACGTCGACTACGCGGCGCGCAACGTGGTGTACCTGAAGGTCGACAAGCAGCACCTGGAAACCCTGGCCACGCCGGCCGACGCGTAAGGCGACCACCTCTCCCTCCCCGTCCAGGCAGAGGGAGAGGGGGCGGAGTCTAGTTCGCGCAGGTTATGGCTGGACCTGGACTGACGGATTGGTGTTGCCCGTGCCCTGCTGGCCAGGCTGGCCCTGCGGCGCCTGGTTCTGGAAGGGATTGGGGAAGCCTGGGGGCAGGAGGTTGCTGGGGATGCTCTGCAGTCCACCTGGGAACGCCGCTTCGGCGTCCGGGTGGTCGTCCGCCTGAACGACCCAGTTGCCGTCTTGCTGAACCAGCGTGTAGACGTTGCGATCGCGCGACTGGTCGGTGGTGCTGTCGGAGTAGGTGGTGGTCCACGTCTCGTAGGCCGTCGCCGTGGCCGTGCTGCCGTTGAGGGTGATCGCGCCCCACTCGATGTTGTCGAGCTTGATGTTGGAGACGCCGTTGTCGAGCAGGTCTTGGGTGACGGACTTCTGCTGGTTGGCGAAGTCGGACGTGGCGCCGGCGGTGAGTCCCGACAGGTCGTTGGCGGAGACGGCCTTGGCCTGGGCGTCGTCGATGCTCTGAATAGCCTGCTGGATGGCGGCCTGGTCCTGGCTGCTGGCGGGCTGCCCGGCGGCAGCCTGGTCGCCAGCAGGGGCAGCCTGATTGCCGGCTGGCGCGCGGTTGGCGCCCGGAGCGCGAGTGCGAGCCGGATTCGGGTTCGGGTTCGCGGGATTCGCCGGGTTGCTGCTAGCCGCGGCTGGCGCGGACGCCGCACTCGGGTTGCCGCTCACTGCCGGCGCGCCCGCGCCGCCGTTCATCATGCTGCTGACCTGCGCGAGGCTGCTGGCCAGACTGGGCGTGTGACCCAGTGCCTGAGCACCGCCAAAACCGACCAGGACTCCGGCAAGCGCGACCGCGACAATCGTAGCGGCGGCCGGAGCCCGGTTCGGCGAAGCTGGTCGCGCCGAGGGTTGTGGAGCGGCGGGCGGCCAGGTTGGTTGTGGAGTTGCGTCCATGCTCCACAAGTGTCGGAAAGATGTGTTAACGCTCCCGAAATCAACGATTAGGGATGTGTAATGCGTTGGTCCGGGGAATAATCTAGCGATTTATTTTCAATCCCCTAACAAACACTTCGGGATACTTTCGCTCGGGGCGCGAGGAAGCGCTACTTGTAGAGGAATCCGAATCGATGTCCAGAACTCTTCGTGCGGGCGCACTAGCGGGCGCCCTGGTCGTCGGCGTGGTGGCCGGCGGGTCGGCCAATCTTGCGCTGGCCCGGACGCCCATCATGGCCCCAGCGCAGGCCGCTCAGTCCAACACGGATCAGGTGAGCGCGGCGATTCAGCAGGTGATTCAGCAAGCCAACGCCGAGCAGGTCCAGGCGATCGCCAGCGGCGACTCCTCGGTCATGGCCGACACCGCGACTGCCGATCACCTGGCCGAGCTCCAGCAGATCAACCAGGACATGGTCGACAACGGCGTCACCGACATTCAGCTCATGCGGATCGAATGGGGGCCGATCAGCGTCGGCGCCAGCTCCAGCTCGGCGACCGCGACCACCTACGAAACCTGGTCCGTTCACACCAGTGACGGCTCGACGCAAGTCTCGCGCGACACCAACCAGTATTCGCTCGTCCAGGACAGCGGCGCCTGGAAAATCCAGTCCGACGATCATCCGGGCAGCGCGAACACGCCTGGCAGTGGCGCGTCCACCGCGCCGAATGGCTCTTCTCCGTTCCCATCGCAGGGCAGCATTCCCGGCTTTCCCAACCCGTTCCCGTTCGTCACCATTCCGGGTGATGGCGGCATCCCGGGCGTCACCACCACCACGCCTGGCAGTACGACGACGCCAGGTCAATCGAGCAGCCCCGCGCCGCGGCCCGGGCTTTCGCCATCCCAGGACACTTCTCATAACTGGTCGGGCTACGCTGCCACCGGCAGCAACTACACCAGCGTGACCGGCACCTGGACCATCCCACAGGTCAGCTCCAACGGCGCCGCCGGCGTCGGCGCCACCTGGGTTGGTATCGGTGGCGTTACCAGCCGCGACCTGATCCAGGCTGGCACCCAGGAAACGGACGGCGGGGCGGGCCGCGTCCAGTACTCCGCGTGGGTCGAGACGCTACCGCAAGCATCGCACCCGGTGCAGCTCGCGGTGCGGCCTGGCGACTCGGTCACTGTGACCATCAGCGAGCAGGGCACCAACAGCTGGTCAATCGACTTCACGAACAACACCACTGGCAAGACGTATCACACCGCCACGCGGTACACGTCGTCGCACTCGTCGGCCGAGTGGGTCGTCGAGGCGCCGAGCGCCGGCAGCGGCATCCTGCCCCTGGACAACTTCGGCAACATCAGCTTCACCGACGCGTCGGCGACCCAGAACGGGCAGAGCGTCAACCTGAGCCAGGCGCACGCGCAGCCGATCACCATGCTGGGCAATGGCGGCCAGAAGCTGGCCGTGCCGACCAGCATCGGCAGCGACGGTAGCAGCTTCAGCGTGAGCCGCACCGAGTCGCCGGCGGGCGGCATCGGGGTGGCCCGCGGCGGGCGCGGCGCAGGCTCAGGCGTGGGCGCGGGCTCAGGCCTGGGCGCGGGTGCCACGAGGCTCGGCACGCGGCCAGGCGCCGGGGCCGGGTACGGCTCTGGGTCGGCGTACGGCTCTGGCTCGGGCTACGGCTCGGTGCCCGGCGGCCGCTCGGGCTTCGGCTCCGGCGCGTCCGGCTGGAGCTAACTGCCAGCACCAAGCAAGCGCCGGCGGTGCAGGGGAGACACCGCCGGCGTGTTCACGCGACCCGACCGATTCAGTGCCGTCGATAGTAGGGTTTCCCCCTACCATCGACACTACCCAGGTCGTCCGCCAACACGTGCTTCAGCTCCTCTGGGCAGCCGGCGAGCACGGCGTGAGCACCGTCCGCACTAGGGTCTCTCCGACAGAAGAGGAGAGGCTCGAATGCGGACAGCTGTTTGGATCGTGGTCTGGATCGTCTGCGTGCTGCTTGGCGCGTTCGTGGGCTACCTGGCCGGCTACGGACTGTGGAAGCTCGGGTTCGAGATCATCGGCAGCGCCGTGGCACTCGTGGGCGCCGGCGTCGGCGGCATCCTGATGTTCCTGGGCGTGTTGTCGTGGTACGAACGTCGCGACACCGCGCGCGCCTGACCGCGCCGAGCACCATCTGAGCCGAAGGTTGTGGGAGGCTGAGGGTCTCAAATCATGCAACGGCCACTCGGGGTCACGATTCTCGCGCTGCTCGCCTTTGTGAGCGGCGCTCTGCACTTTCTCGCGGCATTTCTGGCCTTTGGCGCCGGCAGCTTCATCTCCGCGGGGGCGATGAGCGGCTACTACATACCCACGGCCACGCCGTTCGCCAGCGCCTTCGGCAATCTCGGCTTCTCGATCGGATTGGCCGGCATGATCGCGGCGACGATCACGCTGATCGCCGCCGGTGGACTGTGGGTCCTCAGTCGCGGCGCCGGCTTCTGGCTGGCAACGGTGATTCTGGTGGTCGACCTCGTCCTCGACATCGTGGCGCTCCTCGGCGGCAACGCCAGCGCGTTCACGATCCTCGGCGCGCTGTTCGCCGTCGTCGCGCTGATCTACCTGTGGCGGCCAGAAGTACGCCACGCCTTCGACGGCTTTCCGATCGACGCCCCCGCGAGCTAGCTGCAAGCTCGCGACGCTACGCGAGCCAGGCCTTGTAGAAGGTGTACATCTCGTTGCGCCGGTGGCCAACGTCCTTCAGGTTGGCCCGCGCCACCGAGCGCGTCTGGCGCATCCCGAGTGGATACACGAAGGCGGCGTCGATCAGGAAATCGTTGAGCTGGGAATACAGCGCCTTGCGTTTGGCGCTGTCCGGCTCGGTCGCGGCCGCCGTGACCAGCTTCGTGTAATCGTCGTTCAGGTAGCCGCCGTTGTTGCCGCGATAGTTGGTGGTGGAGCCCGACGTGAATTGCGTCACCGGCTCCAGGTTTGCCCACGGGTCCGAAGCAAAGTACAGCCCGTAGTTCTGCGTATGCCAGGCATCCAGCAGCGCCGCCGGTTGCAGGGTGCGGATTACCCCGTTGACGCCGATCTGGGCGAGGTCCGCCTGATAGATCTGCGCATAGCCGGCGCCCTCCTGTGAGACCGCCGAATACAGCAGGTCGAGGGTCCAGTTGGTGGCGCCCGCGTCCGCCAGCAGGCTTTTAGCTTTGTCCAGGTCGTAGGACACAACGCCGTTCTTTTCCGGCTGACTGGCCGGCGACGCCGCCGGCCAGGGCAGGTCCTGGGCTGTCGTCATGCCCAGGAGCACGGTGTCGATCATCCGCTGGCGGTTGATGGCGTAGTTGAGCGCCTGGCGCACGCGCTTGTCGTCCATGGGTGGACGGGTGGAGTTTGGCTGCAGCATCCAGAACGCGGCCGGATTGGGCAATTCCAGGCCCTGGTATTTCGGGTCGTCGGTCAGGCGCACGTAGTCGCGCAGCGGCGGATTCAGCATGAAGTCGACGTCGCCGGCTTCGAACTGAGCCACCATGGCTTGCTGGTCTTTGGCCAGAGCCATCGTGATCCCGTCGAAGTACGGGATGCCGGATTGCCAGTAGTTCTTGTTCTTGCCGTAGGTGACGTGGTCGCCCTGGACCCACTCCACGAAGGTGAACGGGCCGGTGCCGCCTGCTTTTGTCTTGGCGTCCGGACCGTCGGCGATGTCCTTGTCGATGATGTTCAGCACCTGGAAGAAGTCGAAGACGGCCGCCCAGGGCTGTTTGGCATTGAGGATGACCGTGTACTTGTCAGGGTTTGTCCAGGTGGTTTCCGGCGGGACGAAACCGGTGATGATGCCGGCGGTGAGCTTGAAGTCCAGAATCCGGTTCAGGTTGTAGATGATGTCGTCGCTGGTCATCTCTCGACCGGAGTGGAACTGCACGCCCTTGCGGAGATTCAGCTTGATCTGGGTGGCGTCCGAGCTCTGGTCCCAGCTTTCGGCGAGGGCTGGCTGAGGTTGAAGGTTGTCGTCGTACGCCGTCAGCGTGTCAAAGATGATCCACACGCTGAGCCCATTGCTGGGCGTGTAGTAGTGGCCGTCGAGCGATGCCAGGTCGCCCGCCTGCACGGCGCGCATGGTGCCGCCCGTCCTGGGGGTGCCCGCGGCGTTCGGCGCCGCCGTGGGTTGGACCTGTACCGACGCGGTGGTCGGAGCGGCGGCCGGCGTCGCACCCGTGTTGGTGGGCGGGGCGGTGGTGGGCGCCGGGCTGACCGGCGTGGCGGCGGCGCCGCACGCGGCCAGGAGCAGCGTGCCTGAGCCCACACCCAGGAGCTGCAACGCGCGGCGGCGACTGGTGGTCAGCAACTGACCGGGTGTACGCGGCTGGCTGGACATGGTCGGCGGCTCCTTCTGCCACGGGCTCGGCGAGTCCGATCTTACATCATGTATGACATCACGTAAGCATCGACAAAAACCAACAGGTACGCCTCGTGCGTAGAACTGAAATGAGTCATCCCAAACCTCTCAAGGACCACCGAACATGAATCAGTTTGAGGAGTATTTCGTCCGCGAGTTCGTCGAAGAGTACCGCGTGGGACACATGACGCGGCGCGACATGATGCGGCGGATCCTCTACATCACCGGCGGTGTCGCGTCAGCCGCAACCCTGCTCGCAGGCATGGGCGTGCCCTCGGCAGCCTTCGCCCAGCCGGCGCCACCCGCGCCGACGGCGGCGCCGAGCACGAGTCCGCTGTCCGTGGCGCCCGACGACCCCGCGGTCAAGACCCAGTGGATTTCGTTCACCAATTCGAGCGACGGCGCGACGATCATGTCCTACGAGGCGCGACCCAGCGATGCCTCGGGAGCACTGCCCGTCGTGCTGGTATGTATGCGCAACCAGGGGGTCGAGCCGCAGATTCAGGATGTCACGCGACGCTGGGCCAAGCTGGGCTACATCGCTTCGGCGGTCGACCTGCTGAGCCGCGAGGGCGGCACCAACGGCATCGCCGACAAGGCGCAGATCCCTTCTCTGCTGTCGAAGGCCGATCCGAACCGCCATGTGAGTGACTTCCAGGCGGCGGCCAATTACTACGGCACCCAGTCAGACGCCGACGCATCGCGGCTGGGGATGAACGGCTTCTGCTTCGGCGGGGGGATCGTGTGGCGGTCCGCCGAAGCCATCCAGACAATGAAGGCCGCGGTGCCGTTCTACGGTGGCGTGCCACCCCTCGACCAGGTGCCTCAGATCCAGGCGGCGGTGCTGGGCGTCTACTCGTCGGACCCCAACGACCCCGCCAACCGCAACCGTGACGGCCTCGACGCCGCGCTGACCGCGGCGGGCATCGTCCACCAGATGAACGTCTATCCCGATACGCACCACGACTTCTACAACGACACCAACCAGGCGTATAACCCGGACCAGGCGCTGGCCGCATGGAACGACGCGGTCAACTGGATGCAACAATACGTCTAACAGGTTGCTGGAAAGTCTGCTTCTCTCCAGAGAAGAATTGTCTGCGCTGCGAAAGCTGGCGGCTACAAACGTGAGCTAGCGCCCTCTGACGAACGCAGGTTCAGAGATTTCACCTACGGTGGAGCCCTTCGAGAGGTTTTTCATCAACCTGCTAAACGCTAAGTCTTGGATCGAGCGCATCGCGTAGGCCGTCGCTGACGAGAAACACGCACAGCACGGTGATGAAGATCATGATCCCTGGCGGATACACCAACCAGGGCGCGGAGCGGAACTGCTCTTGTGAGACGCTGAGCATGTTGCCCCAGCTCGAGAGCGGGACGGGTACCCCGAAGCCGAGGAAGCTCAGGCTGGACTCCGCCAGGATCGCGGCGGCCATGTCCAGGCCGGCGACCACGATGGCGACCGACGCCACGTTGGGCAGGATGTGGCGGGCCATGATGCGTCCGTTGCCGGCGCCCAGCACGCGCGCGGCATCCACGTAGTCGCGATTGCGCGCCGACAGCGCCACGGCCCTCACCTGACGCGCGGTGCCCGGCCAGAAAAACAGTCCAAAAATCAGCGCCAGCTCGATCACGTTGGGCGTGAGAAAGATCGACAAGATGATCAGCACGAACAGCGCCGGAATGTTGAGCATGAACTGCACGACGGCGTTGATCAGGTCGTCGACCCAACCACCAAAGTAGGCGCCCGTCAGCCCCATCGGCGCGCCGATGCCCAGCGAGACCGCGGCGACCAGGAAGCCAACCGTGAGCGACACCTGGCCCGCGTACAGCAGCCGCGTCAACACGTCGCGACCGACATCATCCGTGCCGAGCGGATAGTTCGGACCGGGCGGCTGCAAGGTCGCGATCCGACCGGCCGTGCGCATGAATTGCGCGGGGTCGGTGTGCAGGATCGACCCGGAGATCAGTGGCGCCGCGGCGCTGATCGCCACGATCAGCAACAGGCCGACGAGGGCGATCAGGCTGATGCGGTCGCGTCGAAAGCGACGTACGGCGGAGGTCCAGAAACCGCGGCTCGGGGTGCCCGCGGCCTCGTCTCGGCCGCGTTCGAACGCGGCCGGAGCGGGGGGTGCAACCAGCGAGCCCTGGGCCAACGGAGCGCCTTCAGGTGTAGCGCACGCGGGGATCGACAACCCCGTAGGCCACGTCGGCGATGAGCGTGCCGATGATCGTCGCCACGGTGGTCATCGTCAGGATCGCGAGCAGGATCGGATAGTCGCGCGCGACGGCGGCCTCGTAGAACAGGCGGCCGACGCCGGGCCACGCGAAGACGTACTCGGTGATCAGCGCGCCCGAGAACACGAACGGCAGGATGTAGCCGAGCAGGGTCACCACCGGCAGCAAGGCGTTGCGCAGCACGTGACGGGTGGTGACCCACGGCGTCGGCAGTCCCTTGGCCTGGGCGGTGCGCACGTAGTCCTGGTTCAGCACCTCCAGGACTTCCGAGCGCACGAAGCGCGTGAACGTGACCAGGACCGCCAGGCCGAGGACCATCGCCGGGAAAATGATGTAAATGAACCACTGCCAGAGGCTGCCGCTGCCCTGCCCGTTGGGAAACCAGCCGATCAGGCTGTTGAGGACGACGATCAGCGTCAGGCCGAACCACCACGTCGGCAGCGCGTGCCCGAGCGTCGTGAACAGGCGGATGACGCCGTCGGCCATGCGCCCGCGATGGAGCGCGGCCAGTACGCCGAGGGGTATGCCCAACAGTGCCACGAGATAGCTCATCAGCCCGAGCTGGATGGTGGGGCCCAGGCGCTCGGCCACCACGTCGATGGCCGGTCGGGCGTAGAAATACGAGCGACCGAAGTCCAGGTGGGCAGCGCTGGCGAGCCAGCGGAGGTACTGCATGGGCAACGGGTCAGTCAGCCCGAAGCGCTCGCGGAGGCGCTGCAAGTCTTCCGCGCTGGTGCGCGGATTATTGGCCAGCGCCGCCTCGGGGCCACCGGGTGTCAGGTGGATCAAAAAAAAGATCGCGGTCACCACGACGAGAAGGAGGAGGATCGACTGCAGGAGCCTGCGAACGATGAAGTTCCTCACGGGGTAGATGTTTGGGCGGAGCGCGCGCATGCGCGGGCTCCCACCTCGGTGCATGCACCGCTGGGGTGCTGCGCACGGGTCAGGGGGCTGCCGCCCGCCGCGTACGTGCCATCCGCGATTGGCAGCATCGTCAGGAGCTCGCGCGCTCGCTTTCCCTCTCCCTCTGGGAGAGGGCGGGGGTGAGGGCTACACGTCGTGCCGCTCGAGCGCATCCCTCACCCGCGCTGCGCGCGACCTCTCCCAGAGGGAGAGGTGGTGGTATCGGGCGAAGCCCCACGCGGGGGGTCGCCGCGGAAAGGAGCGACCGCAGGGAGCGACAGGCGGCCGGGGCGCAGGCTCCTCCCAAAAAATACCCTACTGAGCGACGGACCATTGAAGCAGAGCGTCGTTATAGTCCAGCCGATCGCCTTTATGTGCGACTACGCCCTGGACCTTCTTGGAGACGGGACTGAAGGCTTTCAGGGCGTACAGGTAGTGCGACGGGATGTCTTGATTCACGATCTGCTGGATCTGGTCGTAGATCTGCTTGCGTTTGGTCTCGTCCATCTCGCTCGCGCCTTGCTTGAACAGCTCGTCGACTTGCGGGTTCGAAAAACCGGTGACGTTCTGCTGGCCGCCGGTGATCAGCTGTGCGCGCGGTCCGAGCTCAGGGTCCAGTGAGCCACCTCCATACGTCGCCAGTGAAATGTCGAAGTCCTTCTTGTCATTCACCTGGTCGGTGAATGCGTTGAAGTCCAGGCCTTTGACGTCGACGTCGATGCCGAGCTGCTTGTACTGCTGTTGCAAGTAGGTGCCGATCTTCGCGCGCGGCGCGCTTGAGGTGGGATACAACACCTCGAGCTTGACGGGTTGGCCGTCATTGCCGATCAACTGCCCACCCTGCATCTGGTAGCCCGCGTCCAGCAGGAGCTGCCTGGCTCGGTCCATGTCGAAGTCGTAGTGTTCGACGTTGGAGTTCACCCATTTCGTATTGGTGGGTTGAATGAAGCTGTACTGTGGCGTGGCCAGTCCGCCCTCGGCGACGTCCAGGATGTCGTCGCGACTCACCGCCCGCGACAGCGCCTCGCGGACCCGCTGATCGCTGAGGAATGGGCGCGCGGTATTGAACTCCAGCGCGCGATATGACGCGTTGGCGGCGGTCCACTCCACCATGTTCAGGTCCGGATTGGATTTGGCCTCCTGGTACTGCGCGGGCGGAATGTTCGGCGCGTAATTGGCGCGGCCGCTCTTGAGCGCTTCGTAGGCAACCGTCGGCTGCTGACCGGGCAGGATCTCGACCTGCGGGATCTTTGGCTGTCCGGCGGGGTAGGTGCTGACGGGCACGAATGAGCCGCGCTCGGCGATCTTGAATTCCTGAACTTTGTACGGACCGAGCACCACGCTGGGGTTCAGGATCTCGGGGTTGGCGCTGGCGTCGTTCCAGGGCTTCCCCTCCCAGACCTTTTTGGGGATGGGACCGATCGAATTGACGGTGCCGAGGGCGACGTCGCGCGCCTTCGGCTCGTTCAAAGTGATCTGGATGGTGTTCTGGTCGGGTGTGGTGAACGAGGTGATTTCCTCGAGCTGATCGAGATTGACGAAGTCGTTTTCCTTTTTGCTGGCGTTGTCCCAGGCGAACTGGAAGTCGTCGACGGTGATGGGCGAGCCGTCGGACCACTTCAGGTCGTTGCGCAGCGTGAACGTATACGTCTTGCCGTCGTCCGAGACTTTGGGCATGTCGGCGGCCATCGCGGGCTTGTAGTCGAGACTGTCCCAGTCAAAGGCCAGCAGGCCGCCCGCACCGTCGCCGCCGCCCCAGATCAAAATGGAGGTGTCAATCCAGGATTGGGTGTAGGACGCGGCATCTGGGAAGGGATGCAGCGTCTTGCTGAGATTGGCCAGGGAGGCGATGGACAGCGTCTGGCCCGACGCGGCGCTGGTGGCCGCGGGCGGCGCGGTGGCGGCCGGCTGCGGCTGGGCCGCGGCGGCGGTGGTTGCCTGCGGCGCGGCCGTCGCCTGCGGCGCGCTCGCGGCCGCGGGGGCGGGTGGGGTGGTCGGGGCGACCGATGGCGTGGTCGGGGCGGCGCAGGCCCCCAGTAACAGCGTGACGCTCAACAGGGTCAGGGCTCGATGCGCGCGCAACATGCAACGATCCTAACGCACGCCTTCAAGTGCCCCCCAAGAGTCGGTCAGTCGGCCAGCGCGATGCCTTCGATCTCCACCAGGATCTCGGGCCGCGCCAGGCGGGCCTCGACCGTGGATCGGCCGGGGCGGGGCTCGGGGATGAGCTCGCGGTACACCGCGTTCATCGCGTCGAACAACCGCAGGTCGGCCAGAAAGACGGTGGTCTTGACCAGGCGATCAAGCGAGCTGCCGCCAGCTTCGAGGATGGCGCGGATGTTGGCGATAGTCTGGCGCGTCTGCGACGTGACGTCAGGGCCAGCGAGCTGGCCCGTGCGCGGGTCGGTGCCGGTCTGCCCCGAGGTGAAGATGAACCCGTTGGCCTTGATGCCCGCCGAGAACGGTAGAGACGGCGCGGGCGCGTCCGTCCGCCGGATGACTTCCTTCTGGGTCATGGGCTCCATCGTAGGGCGGACGGGGCGATGATACGCTCAGCGCGGAGAGTGCATGATCTACGAGATTCGTACCTACACCGTGAAACCCGGACTGGTGGCCGAGTACGAGAAGCGGTTCGCCGAAGGCCTCGAGGTCCGCTCGAAGTATTCACAGATGTACGGCATGTGGCATACCGAGATTGGCCCGCTGAATCAGATCGTCCACATGTGGTCGTATGACAGCTTGCAGCAGCGGGCCGACGTTCGCGCCGCGGCGGGGCGCGACACCAGCGGCAAATGGCCGCCCAGGACAAATGACCTGCTGGTCGCGCAGGAGTCGGACATCCTGGTGCCCGTCAAGGGCATGCATCACCACACGGGCTCGCAACAGCTGGGCGGAGTCTACGAGCTGCGGATGTATACGTACCCGGCCGGCGCCACGGCTGGGGTGGCCGAGACGTTCGCCGCCGCGTACGCGGGTCGGCATGCGGTCTACCCGGTGGGCGGCATCTGGACCAGCGACCTCGGCAATCTGAACCGACTGTACCAGCTCTTCCCGTACCGCAGCTGGGAGCACCGTGACCAGGTGCGCGGCGAGCTGCGCCAGAAGGGCATCTGGCCGCCGCACAGCGAGGCCAGGCCAGTGACACAGCTCGTGCGGCACATGCTGCCGGCCGCGTTTTCACCTTTGCACTAGCAGAAGCCCACGGTTGAGTTCGCTCAGGCGGAGTCTGAGCCAGTTCTGAGCACCAGCTTCGGCATGGTGTGGCGTACTACCAGGGAGAGCAGGGGCGGAAGTCGACCATGAGCCAGAACGTCGTCGTGATCCAGTTCGATGATGTGACAGCGGCGAGCGCCGCGTTGAAGGCCATCCGCGATCAGCACAGGGAGCATCAGATCCACCTCAACGACACGGCCATCATTCAAAAGGACGCCGACGGCAAGGTCCACAAGGTGAACGAGCTGAGCAGCGCCACCGAGGTTGGCGCGGTCGCCGGCGGATCTCTCGGACTGCTGTTGATGTTCATGTTCCCAATTGCCGGCATAGCGGTCGGCGCGGCCAGCGGCGCGGCGATTGGCGCCCTGCTGGGCAAAGGCGTGGACGGCAAGTGGGTCAAAGAGGTCACCGAGAGCCTGAAGCCGGGCACCTCGGCGCTGTTCCTGGTGTTCGACCAGCTGACGCCGTCGGCAATGCGCGTGCTCGAGCCCTACCCGGGCCATCTGCTGCAGACAACGCTGCCCGACGACATCGAACACCAGTTGCGCCAGGTGCTGCACGACACGAGCTCCACCTCGAGCGCCAGTTCGATCTTCCCGAACTGAGGGCTTGTCAACCAGAACTCAATTATGAAGCCGAATTCAGCAAAGTTTCACCGCGATTTCACTCTGAAATTACTTTGAAGCGTCACATGACGGCCGACACTTCGGTGCACGTCAAAAATGCGCTTCATGAAGATCCTGCTGGTCGAAGATGACCGCGACCTCGTCGAATTACTGAGCTTTGCCCTGCTCCGCGCCGGGCTGTGGCCTTTACCCGCATATACCTCCGAACAAGCAATGGATCTTCTGGCAACCGAGGATCTCGCGCTCGTGATTCTGGACCTCCACCTCGACGGTGAGCTGAGCCTCGAGCTCCTGCGCAAGATGCGCCTGGCGAGCGACGTCGTCATCATCGCCGTCGGCGAATCGACCGCCGAAGATGACAAGGTGCGCGCCTTCGAGATGGGCGCCGACGATTACGTGTCGAAGCCGTTCGGTTTGAAAGAGCTGATGGCGCGCATCCGCGCCTGCCTGCGCCGAGGACCGTCGACGACGGAGCTGGACACTATGGTGCCCCTCGAAGTGGGTTCGTTGAAGCTCAATCCGCGCGAATTTTCCGTCTGGCGCGACGGCCAGGCAATTTCCCTGACGCCCACGGAGTTTCGCTTGCTGCATTATCTGATGCGCCACGCGGGCCGCGTGGTCAGCAGTCGGGCACTGATGCAGCAGTTGTGGCGTGATGACCGCCCGTCGAATACCGATCCGCTTCGGGTCGCGATCCATCGCTTGCGGCGCAAGCTGGGGGACACCGCCAGCCCGTCGGGGATGCTGCAGTCGGTCGCAGGGATCGGCATCATGCTCAAGAACGGCGCTGCCTGACGCTCCCTGTCGGAGATCACCCGGCGCGCCAGGCGTGACCGCTGCGCAACCCGGACATCGAGTACATTAGCCCGCAGTGAGCGAGCCCCAGGCGGCTATCAACGCCCCCCAGACGCGGGACGCCATCTTCCTCGTCCTCGGCCTCACTCCAGGCGCGGCGCATGCCGAGCGAGCGCGCCGCGTCTGCGGCCAGTTGGATGCACTCGTGCGCGCGGTGAGCGCTCGCGATATTCAAGGTAATGTGTCATGCACGGCGGCTTTCGGCTCCACTGTGTGGGAAAGGCTCTTCGGACAACCCCGGCCCGCCGACCTCCACTCGTTCCGGGAGCTGCGCGCCGGCCGCCGCTTCGCCCCTGCCACGCCGGGCGACCTGCTGTTCCACATCCGCGCCGAACGCTTCGACCTGTGTTTCGAGTTGGCGGCGCAGATCACGGCTCGCCTCGCCGACAGCGTCACCACGCTGGACGAGACGCACGGTTTTCGTTACTTCGACGACCGCGACCTCACTGGCTTTGTCGACGGGACCGAAAATCCGACCGGCGCCGAAAGCCTCGCAGCCACCATCGTGGGTGACGAAGATCCAGTATTTGCCGGTGGCAGCTACGTCATGGTGCAGAAATACCTGCACGATCTGGGTGCCTGGCATCAACTGCCGACGGAAACGCAAGAGGGCATCATCGGGCGCACCAAGCTAGACGACATCGAGCTGGACGACTCGCAGAAACCGGCGTTCGCCCACAATGCGCTCACGCAGTTGGTGGAAAATGGTAACGAGGTGAAGATCCTGCGCCACAACATGCCGTTCGGTCAGGCCACGGTGGGCGATTCGGGGACGTATTTCATCGGCTACGCGCGTTCGCTCCACCCGTTGGAGACCATGCTGGAACATATGGTCATTGGCCAACCGCCAGGTAACTACGACCGGTTGCTGGACTTCACCCGTCCGGTGACCGGTTCCAATTTCTTTGCACCATCCGTCCAGTTCCTGAACGGGCTGGCGAACGGGCAACCCATCCAGTTGCTGCCACCGGCGGCGGCGCCGGCGCAGGCGCGCACGGCTCCAGATCGGCCGGGCACGCTGTCGATCGGCAGTCTGAAGGGAGTTCCGCAGCATGAATAATCTGCACCGAGAGCTCGCGCCTGTCTCCGACGAGGCCTGGTCGCAAATTGAAGACGAGGCCACGCGCACGCTGAAGCGGCACCTGGCCGCGCGCCGCGTGGTGGACGTTCACGGCCCCTCGGGATTCGGGCTGTCGGCGGTCGGTCGCGGCCACGTGGTCGGTCTCGAGCCACCGCTCGAGTCGGTTGCGGCCGCGGCACGCGAGGTGCAGCCACTGATCGAGCTGCGCGCACCGTTCGAGCTGAATCGTCAGGCGATCGACGACGTCGAGCGCGGCGCGATGGACGCGGATTGGCAGCCGGTGAAGGACGCCGCGCGGCAGATCGCTTTCGCGGAGGATCGCGCGGTGTTCGAAGGCTATGCCGCCGGGCAGATCGGCGGCATTCGGCCGGGGACGAGCAACCCGACCACGACCCTGCCGGCCGATCCAGTGGACTACCCGCGCGCAATCGCCGAAGCGATCAGCCAGCTACGGCTGGTGGGTGTCAATGGGCCCTACCAGGCGGTGCTCAGCGCAGACGCGTATACCCGCGTCAGCGAAGCGAGCGACCATGGCTATCCACTGCTCGAGCACATTCGGCGGCTGGTGGCCGATGAGATCGTCTGGGCGCCCGCGATCAGAGGCGTGTTCGTGTTGAGCACGCGCGGTGGCGACTTCGCGCTCCACCTCGGGCAGGATGTGTCGATCGGCTACGCCAGTCACACGCAAACGTCCGTACACCTGTATCTGCAGGAGACGTTCACGTTTCTGTTACTGACGCCCGAGGCGGCGGTCGCTCTCGAACCGTATACAGGCGGCTAACACTCGGTTAACATAGGGTGCGGTCAGATGATCGGGTCGCCGCATACCCTAGTTGCACCTGCCGGCTAGGCCGGCTGCCCGCCGTGATCCAATCCTCCGATCGTCCAGCGCCGTCTCCCTCCAGCATCAGTGGACGGCTCAGTTCCGCATTGCGCGTGGCGGGCGTACCGACGGTCGTCTCGCGGCGGCGCAGCGGCCACTTCTCGCGCAAGCGCGTGCGCGAGCTCGGGCTCGGCTACGCGATGCTGGCGCCGGCGGTCATCCTGCTCCTGGTCTTCGAAGTTTTCCCCATCCTGTATGGCGTGTACATCAGCACCTGCGACTGGCGACTCGAATGCACGCAGTTCGTCGGTTTCGACAACTACTTCAGGGCGCTGACGACCGCCAGCACGTGGCATTCGTTGCTGATCACCGCCACGTATGCATTGATATCGGTGCCACTCCAGCTGGGCATCGGACTTGGCGTGGCCTACCTGCTGTACCAGAAAGTACGCGGCCAGAACTTCTTTCGGACGGTGTTGTTTCTGCCATACATCACCTCGACAGTTGCCTCCGCCGCAATCTGGAGCTACCTGTACAGTCCGGACAACGGGGTGCTGAACGGAATTCTCAAGACGATCGGGCTACCCGCGCAGCACTGGCTCACCGAGCCGAAGGGCGTCTTCGCGCTGATGGCGCAGAGCGCGGGAATCGCGCTGCCGGCGTGGGCGGCCGGTCCGAGTCTGGCGCTCGTCTCGCTGATTGCTTTTACCACGTGGGTGTTCGTCGGCTACGACATCGCCATTTTTCTGGCCGGGCTGGGCAACATTCCCAACGAGCTGTACGACGCGGCGAAGGTCGACGGCGCCGGTGGCTGGACTCTGTTCCGCTCGATCACCATCCCACTCCTGTCACCCACGACATATTTCCTGCTGATTTTCACCGTGATCGGCACGTTCAAGGCGTTCAACCACGTGTGGGTCATGACCGAAGGTGGGCCGGCTGATGCCACCACCACGACCAGCGTGCTGATCTTCCAACAGCTGTACCAGGCGAATCGGTACGGCTACGCCGCCGCGCTGTCGTTCATCCTGTTTGCGGTCATTCTGCTGCTGACCCTCATCCAGAACCAGTGGGCCGGTCGACGGGTGGTGTACGAGTGAAGGTGTCCCCGTTTTCGCCTGGTCGGACGGCGATCTATGGCGTGCTGATCGTCGGCGCGCTGCTGAGCTTGCTGCCGTTCGTGTACATGCTGTTGACCGCCTTCAAAAGCTACGGCGACGTCGTCAACAACAATCAGTGGCCATGGCCGCCATTTGGAGCGGAGGTGCCGCAATTCGGCAACTTCCCGGCCGCGATGCAGCAAATTGGGTTCGACCGTCAACTGGGCACGCCGCTCTTCGTGCGCTACTTCCTGAACAGTGTGGTGGTCACCACCGCGATCGTGATTGGCACCCTGATCACCTCGGTGCTGGCGGCGTACGCACTGGCTCGCCTGAACCTGCCGGGCAAGAGCCTCCTGTTCATTGCCGTGCTGGCCGTCATCATGGTGCCCGAGGACGCCACGCTGGTGCCCAAGGTCGTGATGATGTACAACCTGCACTGGTACAACACGTACTGGGCGCTGATCGTGCCCTTCACGGTCAACGTGGTTGCCATCTTCCTGCTGCGTCAGTTCTTCATGCAGATTCCGAAGGAGCTGTTCGAGGCAGCGGAGATGGACGGCATGGGCCATTTGCGTTACTTGTGGTCGATCGTCGTGCCGCTCAGCCGGCCAGCGGTGCTCACCGTGGCGTTGCTGAATTTCATCTGGTCATGGGACAGCTTCAAGTGGCCGCTGTTGGTGACCCGCGACACGAACCTTCGCGTTCTTGGAGTTGGACTCCAGCAATTCAAAAGTGGCGAAGGCGCCACGAACACCCAGGAGCTCATGGTGTTTGCCACCCTGGTGGTCCTGCCGGTGCTCGTGTTGTATTTCCTGCTGCAGCGACAATTCCGCGAAGCCGTCACGACGGTGGGTATCAAAGGTTAGGAGGGACAGGCCCGTATGCGCGCACTTTCTCGAATCCACATCTACCTGACTGCTGTCGTGGCGCTGGCGCTGGTGGCGACGGCATGCAGCTCATCCGCCAGCAACGCACCCGCCGCGCCGGCCGGGGCTCCGACGCAGCCCGCCGCCGCGGCCCAGGCGTCGGTCAGCAATCCACCCACGTCCGCGGACATGGTCGATGGCATCCAGCTCCAGGGCAAGAACGTCGAGGTGACCTACTGGCACAACCGCCCGCAACAGGACCAGGACCTGCTGCAGAGCATGCTGGACGAGTTCAACAAGTCCAATCCCTACGGCATCACCGCGCACGCCGAGATCGCCGGCGCCGGCTACCCGGATGTCTACAACAAGGTCAACGCCGCGATTCAGGCCGGCCAACCGCCCGAAATGTCCGTCGCGTACCAGAACCAGGCGGCGTTCTATCGCGCCCAGAATGCCGTCATCGACCTCACGCCGTTCATCAATAGCTCCAAGTACGGCCTCAGTCAGGACGACCTGCACGACTACTTCCAGGCGTTCCTCGACAGTGACAAGAACCCGCAGTTCAGTGGTGAACGTCTGGGCTTCCCGACCCAACGCTCGATGGACGTGATGTACTACAACACCGACTGGCTCACGCAGCTGGGGTATAACGGGCCGCCCACGGACTGGAAGTCCTGGGAAGACGCCGCCTGCAAGGCCAGCGATGGCCAGAACAAGTATGGCTGGGCGGTGCAGCACGACGCGTCCACCTTTGCCGCGCTCGTCTTCGGTCACGGCGGTCAGGTCCTGGCGGATGATGGTCAGTCGTACGTCTTCAACAGCCCGGCCGGCGTCGACAGCCTGGCCATGATGCAGCGCATGTTCAAGAACAAGTGCGCGGTCGAAGTGCCCACCAGCGAGAAGAACGGCGAGCAGAACCGCTTTGGCGCCGGCAACGCGCTGTTCGTCTTTGGCAGCTCGTCAGGCATGCCCTTTTACCAGCAGGCGGTCACCAGCGGCGGCAACTTCCAGTGGAGCATCAACATGCCGCCGACCAACGGGCAGCCGGCCATCAACCTGTACGGCGCCAGCGTCTCGGTCTACAAGACGACCCCCGAGAAGGAGCTCGCCTCGTGGCTGGTGCTGAAGTACCTGGGTGAAAAGGCGCAGACCACCAAGTGGGCGGTCAACACGGGCTATTTGCCGGTGCGGCAGAGCGCCAAGCAGGACGTGATCGACGCCTACAAGGCCGATCCGAAGTGGGGGCCGGTGGCGGACTCCTACGCCAAGATGTTCGACTGGGCCCAGTATTCGAAGGTCGAGTCGCCGGTGGCGGGCTACGACCCGGTCCGCGACCTGATCGACAAGCAAGTCATGACGCGGGTGATGACGGACTCTGAAGCAGATCCGAAACAGATCCTGGATGACGTGGTGAACCAGGCGAATCAGATCCTGCAGGAGAACGCACCGAAGAAATAAACAGGCCAGCGACTGGTTCCTTGCAGGTGGGTATACTCAGACGTATTCTCGTCAGGATCAGGTCACTAGGGGAGCAGGCCGTGCGTACGTTGTTCGATGCCCGCCCATCGCGCTTTCGTTTGAACCCTGAGAATCTCAGCCGGCGAGCGTTCTTGCGTCTGTCGGCTGGCGTTGCGCTGGTGAGTGGCGCGGGGCTCCTGTCGGCCTGCAGCGCGAGCGCGCCCGCCGCGCAGCCCGGCTCGGCAACGGCCAGCGCGCCAGCCGCGGCCCAGAGTGGCGCGGCCACTACCGCGCCCACGGTGAGCGCGGCCGCGCCGGCGCCCACGGTGAGCGCGGCGGCCGGCGGCAATGTCAAATCCGTGTTGCCGACCTACGTTGCACCGACCCTGCCCTTCAAGGCCGACCTGCCGGGCGACGCTGGCAAGGGCATCGACGATGGCTACCTGACGTTCCCGGCCAATCCTTACCAATCGGTGACGGATACCGTCGGCACCGGCAAGGACATAAACGTCTTCAGCGGCTCGGCGTGGCCGCCGTTCACCCCGCTTGATCAGAACCCGGTCATCGCCGAGATGAACAAGCGGATGAACATCAACCTGAAGCTCGACATCACGACCATCTCGGATTACGCCGTCAAGTACAACACGATGATCACTGGCGGCGACCTGCCGGATGTAGTGTGGATCGGCGGTACGCCAAATCTGGTCGACTTCCTCAAGAATTCGTTTGCGGACCTCACGCCCTTCCTGGCGGGGGACGCGGTCAAGGACTACCCGAACCTGGCGGCACTACGACCCCAGACCTGGAAAGGCACGATCTTTGGCGGCGCCATCATGGGCCTGCCCAGTCCGTTAGGCGCGATGGGGCAGACCATGATCGTCAACATGAACCGCTGGGAGGCCGAAGTCGGCAAGGGTGTCGTTCCCAAGGACCCGGACGACTTCAAGAAGATGCTGCAGCAGCTCACGGACGCGGGCAGCAACAAGTGGGCTATCGCGTCGAACGGCACCGATCCCTACGGCACGACCAACGCCTGGTTCGCGATGATGTTCGGCGCTCCCAACGGTTGGGGCACGGTCAACGGCAAGCTCTCGAACTACCGCGAGACCGAGGCCTACAAGCAGTCCATCAGCTACCTCCGCGACCTGGTCCAGGCCGGCGTGTTCCACCCCAAGTCGCCCACGTACGATGGTGTGGCATCCAAGGCTGACCAGGCTGCCGGCCAATTCGCGCTGACCTCGGGGAGCAGCGCTTTCTACGGCAATTTCGTGGACATGTGGAATCGGGGTGTGGCTCTCAACCCGGCCGTGAAGTTCGACGTGATGCGGCCCATCCCGGCGGTCGCCGGGCAGACGCCGACCTACTGGCTGAGCCCGTGGATCTGGCCACGCACCTATCTGGGGCCTGGCATATGGGCCTTCAGAAAAGCACCGGATGATCGCATCAAAGAGCTGCTGCGCGTGTGGAACTGGATCGCTGGCCCGTTCGGCAGTCAGGAGCGGCTGTTGTGGGAATACGGCGTCGAAGGCACCGACTGGACGCGCAACGACAAGGGCGATCTGGTGACCACGCAGCGTGGGCCGGCCGACAGCACGTTCCTGGCCATTCGCTTCGGTCCACACAGCTACGACCCGCTGTACAACCCTGGCACCCCGGACTATGCCACCGCGATGAACGCGGATGAGGTTGCCATGCTGCCCCTGGGCACCTACGACGCGACGCTGGGCGTCTTCTCACAGACAGACGCCACAAAATCGGTTCCGTTGAACGCCGCGTTCCAATCCATCATGGTCGACATCGTGGCCGGTCGGCGGCCGGTATCTGACTACGACCAGGCCATCAGCGATTGGCGCAGCAACGGCGGCGATCAAATCCGCGCCGAGTACGAAGCCGGAATCGCTGCCGCGCAATAGAGGCGAACAATGGAACGAGCACCTTTCACCGCGGCGCTTGATGATTCGACACCTCGTCCCCTGGCGGTATCTGGGGGTAAACCCCCTGTCACCCCCGGTGCGGGGGTGTACGCGTCCAGAGGCGTGCTCAGCCGACGTGCGTTCCTGCGCGGCGGCGGAGGACTGGGACTCGCCGGCATCGGCCTCCTGCTCGCCGCGTGCGGCCCTGCCCCTGCCCCCGCTACCTCAGCGCAGCCGACGGCGGCGAGCGCCGCAGGGACGAGCTCAGGCCCCGCATCCGCGGCTTCCAAGCCAACCAGCGCGGCCGCTGCTGGGAATGCCAGGTCGGTCCTGCCGACCTACGTAGCATTCCCGCTGCCCTTCAAGGCCGATGTCCCCAGCCCGGCCGCGGGCATCGAGGATGCCTGGACGAAATTCCCAGCCTCGCCCTTCAAGTCGGTTACCGACACGCCCGGCACGGGCTCGCAAGTGACGCTGTTCAGCGGCACGTTCTGGCCGCCCTATACGCCGCCAGACCAGAACCCGATGCTGATGGAGCTGCAGAAACAGCTCAATGTCACCCTCAATCTCAACATTACGAACGGCGCCGACTATCCCGTCAAGTTCAACACGCTCATCGCCGGCGGGGATCTGCCCGACGTGGTGTGGGTGGGGCCGACCCCGAATCTGATCGACTTCCTGAAGAATCAATGCGCCGATCTGACACCATTTCTCGCCGGCGACGCGGTCAAGGATTACCCCAACCTGGCCGCGCTCACGACCAATACGTGGAAGGGCACGATCTTCGACGGCGCGATCATGGGTCTGCCAAGCCCGTTCGGCCCGATGGGCACGAACATGCAGATGAACAAGTCTCGCTGGGACGCGGAGATTGGCGCGGGCGTGTACGCCAAGGACCCCGACGAGCTGAAGAAGATGCTCCAGCAGCTGACGCGTCCGGATGAGAACAAGTACGCCATTGCCTCCAGCATCACCGACCCGTACGGCATTGACGTTGGCTGGTTCGCGATGATGTTCGGCTCGGTCAACTTCTGGGGCATGGTGAACGGCAAGCTCACGAATTATCGCGAGACCGATGCCTACAAGGAGTCGATCGCCTATTTGCGCGATCTGCAGCAGCTGGGCGTCTTTCATCCCAAGTCGGCGACGTACGACTCGATCGCCGCGAAGGCCGATCATGCCGCCGGGCAATTCGTGCTCATTTCGAGCAACGCCTTTTACGGCAACCACGTCGACATGTGGAATCGGGGTAACGCGCTCAACCCCAAGGTCAATTTCGACCTCCTGCCGCTCGTACCACCCACGGCTGGAGCGCAGCCCACGTACTGGTTCAGCGATTGGATCTGGCCGCACAACTACCTCGGGCCTGGCATCTTTGCCTTCAAGAAAGCCAGCGACGATCGCATCAAGGAATTGCTGCGCATCTGGAACTGGATCTGCTCGCCCTTCGGCAGCCAGGAGCGGCTGCTGTGGGAGTACGGCGTCGAGGGTACCGACTGGACGCGCGACGCCGCCAGCGGCGACATCACCTTTACCCAGCGCGGTCCGGCTGACAGCACGTTCGTGCCGATCCGCTTCGGTCCGCACAGCTATGACCCGCTCTACAACCCCGGCACGCCTGACTATGGTCCGGCTATGCAAAAGGACGAAACCCAGATGCTGCCGTACGGTATCAACGACGTGTCTGTCGGAGCCTACTCCAATACTGATGGGCAGAAAGGCATTCCGCTCAACACCGCCTTTCACGCCGTGATGACGGACATCGTGGCCGGTCGCAAGCAGATGAGCGATTTCGATCAGGCGCTCAAAGATTGGCAGAGTAACGGCGGCGACCAGATCCGCGGCGAATACGAATCCACTCTGTCTCCAACTCAGTAACACTCCACTCATGCACTCCCGGAGGGCCGTATGGCGACAGTAACCGGCGGACGTCTCGGCGCCGAGGCCCCAGCGGCCGTAGTCGTTCCAGGAATTCGGCCGGCTACCCGCCAGTCCACCTTCTGGAAACGGTTGCGGCGCGACAAGGCGATGCTCCTCCTGGCGGCGCCGGGCGTTCTGTACTTGCTGGTTTTTGTCTACATCCCGCAACTGGGCAACGTCATTGCCTTCCAGAATTACGTGCCCTACCTCGGCTTCGCGAGTCCGTTCGTAGGATTCGACAATTTCCGCAGCCTGTTCGGCGATTCCACCTTCTGGAGCTCCGTCATCAATACGGTGGTTATCTCCGGGCTGCAGTTGATCCTGTACTTCCCCGCGCCGATCCTGCTGGCGCTGTTGCTGAACAGCCTGATCAGCCTGCCGGTCCGCCGCGTCATCCAGAGCATCGTGTACCTACCCCACTTCATCTCGTGGGTCATCATCGTGGCCCTCTTCCAGCAAGTGCTGGGCGGCACGGGGCTCCTGGACCACTTCATGCGCGCGATTGGCCAGCAGCCCGTCAACCTGCTGGCCAGCCCGCCGCTGTTCAAGTGGATGATGACGGCGCAGGTCATCTGGAAGGAAACGGGCTGGGGCACGATCATTTATCTGGCCGCACTGCTCAGCATCGACGTGACGCTGTACGAGGCGGCCGCCGTTGACGGTGCAGGGCCATGGCGGCGCTTGTGGCACGTCACGGTGCCGGGCATCGTCGACATCACGATCCTGCTGTTCATCCTGCGGCTGGGCGCCATCCTGACCGTTGGCTTCGAGCAGATCCTGCTGCAGCAAAATGCGGTCGGCGAGGCGGCGGGCGAGGTGCTCGACACGTTCGTCTACTTCCATGGCATCGCCGCCGGGCAGTGGGCGCCGGCGGCCGCGGCCGGGCTGATCAAGGGCATCGTCGGGCTGGCGATCGTCCTGGGCGCCAACAGAGTGGCGCATCTCTTCGGGCACCAGGGGGTGCTGTCATGATCCGGATGCAGTCCGAGCGACCAGCGTGGATGGAGCGTCCGAGTCGCACCACGCTCACCGCCAAGTTCATCGTGCTGGCGCTGGTTGTCCTCGTGGTCGTCTACCCGTTCGTCAGCGTGATAGCTACCAGCCTGGCCAGCGACCAGGACATCACCGAGGGCGGCGGTATGGTGCTGTGGCCCGCGCATCCGTCGTTCAATGCGTACGCCACCATCTTCAGCGCGGGCTCGGTAGCCCACTCGATCTGGGTAAGCGTGGCCATTACCGCCGTCGGCACACTCCTCAGCGTGACGATCACCGCCATGCTGGCGTATGCGGTCAGCCGGCCGATTCTGGGTGGTCGCGTGATTCTGATGATGGCCCTGCTCACACTGCTCTTTCCGCCGGGCATCATCCCCAGTTACCTGGTGGTCAAGCAGCTGGGGCTGCTCAACAACTACGCGTCGTTGATTCTGCCGGTGATGTTGAACGCCTTCAATTTTGTGGTGCTGCGCCAGTTCTTCATGAACATTCCCCAGGAGCTGACCGACAGTGCGCGCATCGACGGCGCCACGGACGTTGGCATCCTGCTGAAAATCGTGCTGCCGCTGTCGAAACCGGTGTTGGCCGTCATCGCGCTGTTCTACGCGGTCACGACCTACTGGAACTCGTTCTTTCCCGCGCTGCTGTACCTCAGCGACAACTCCAAGTGGCCGCTGCAGCTGGTCGCGCGGCAGTACGTCTTGCAGGGCTCGCCAATGCTCGGCTCGACCGCGTACGGCGCGGCCGCCTCGGCGCCCCCGCCGGCCCAATCGCTGCAGATGGCGGTGGTGGTCGTGGCCATCGTGCCGATCCTGGTCGTCTATCCGTTCCTGCAGAAGTACTTCACCCGTGGCGTGCTCACCGGCGCGATCAAGGGCTAAGCTCTCGAAAGAGTCTGCTTCTCTCTAGAGAAGAATTGCCGGCACCTCGAAAGGCGGCGGCCACAAACGTGAGCTAACGCCCTCCGGCGAACGCAGGTTCAGTGATTCCACCTACGGTGGGGCCCTTGGAGAGGTCTTTCATCAACCCGTTTAGAGTTTCGGCATCTCCGGCGGTTGGCCGTCGACGATGATCTGCTCCAGCATCGGGTGCACGAGCTCGGGCTGCGCATTCGGCTGGAGTGGATCGACCACGTCGTGGAACAGCTTGAGCTGGCGCGGAAACCGGTACGCTTGCACGGAGGCAGCCCCGCTGGCGATCCAGCGGCGAACGAGCGTCGCGGCGGCGGAGTTGCTGACGGCCAGGTCGGCGTCGTTGGAGATCATCCAGATGCGTTGCGCCGCGGGTCGCTCGGTGCGCGCCACCTCCATCAAGCGCAAGCCCAGGCGCTGGGTGGCCACGAGCGCGTGGGTGGCGAAGCGGGGATAGGCGTACGGCGGACCCGGCAGCTTGTCTTTGACACGCGGGTCCCACCACATGAACCGGTTGGGAAACCGGCCCATCGCGCCAAAGATCGCCCCGGTGGTGGCGTACGGAATTTTCGGCAGGCCGAGGGCCGGCGCAATCGGCGCGGCAAGCGCCACCGGCCGGTACTGGGCCGCCCAGATCGCCTGAATGCCGCCCATGGAAATGCCCGAGACCGTGACTTCGTCGGCCAATCCGGCGGCCAGATCGACCGCCTCGGCGGTGACCTCCACCAGGTCGCGCACGGTCAGGTTGGCAAGATCGGTGGTCATGCGGTCGCGGTAGCCGTGGTACGGCACGCGCGGCACGAGGACGGCGTACCCGCGCGCGATGAAGCGCTCGGACAGCTTTTCGAACTGACGCGGGGCATTGGTCAGGCCGTGAAAGAAGACGATGACGCGTTCGGCGCGGCGGCCTGGCGTGGTCAGCCGGGCGCGCGAAAGCGGGTCGATGGCCGGGGTGTCGCGCTCGAGCTGCGCGGCGAATCGGCCGCAGGCCTCCGCGTACGAGGCAGCCGGATTCGGGGTCACGATCAACTCGGCGGCGGTGTTCATGCGGCACGCAGCATGGTTCAGCGGGCGCTCAGCGCTTGCTCAGCACTAGGCATAGATGGCCGAGACGATCTGTGTCGCGGCGCTCGTCAAAATGGCCTGGTGACTGTTGAGCACGCTGGCCAGCGTTGACCTGGGGGTGAAGTCCAGCCGCTCGGCGTTGGCCACGCCCAGCCACTGCGTGTCGCGCACGTCGACGTTGCCGACCACATACGCCGCCAGCGGCACGCACACCGCTGGCGCGTACAGGCAGTCGCCTTCGTTGCCCCAGGCGGTGACGCGGATGCCGGCCGCCCCCAACCGACCGACCCGAGCGGCGTTGTCGCGCGCCGTCTGATCCCAGGTGTTGTACAGGTTGGCGAGATAGCCGCGCACGGGGCCGTCGGCGCACACTCCCGAGTCGACGCACGCCTCCACCGCCGTCGCCGGCGCGCCGCCCAGGGGACTGTCGATGGTCACCACGTCGGTGACCTCGGACATCGGATTGTCCGAGAGCGCGTGGAATGCCACCAGGCCACCCAGGCTGTGGCCGACCACGACGATGCGCCCGGTCACCCCGCACTGTGCGCGCAACAGGTAGATGGTCGTGAGCAGCTGCTGCTCGCTGGCGGCGAAGTCCTGGCCGGTGTCAGCGCCGGAGTACTCGAGGGGCCGACACGTCTGCACGTTCCAACCCAGATAGCTGTACTGTGCGAACGCGGTTGTCGGGTCGTGAGCTGTGAGCGCGGCCCGCAGGGGTGCGAAGTCCAGGGTGGCGCCGGCGAGGGTGCTGCCGTAGCCGCCGACGAACAGGACGGTCGTATGCGGCTGGGTCGGCGCCGAGTCCGCGAGCACCTGGGCCGGCTGAACCATGAGTGCAACGAGGGTGGCCAGGACCAGCAGCAAGCGGCGCGCGCGCATAGGAAAGCGCGGCGACTATGGCGCACTGACCGCGGGCTGCACAAGTAAACGGGGCGTGAGCCGCGCCTGAGCAGGCGGGCAACCACAGTGCATCGACATAATGGAGTCCGCTTGAGCGATGGTTGAGCAGGCACGCGAGCACCGTGATGGCATGGTCGCTACATCGAGGCTGAGCTCCGTCGAGCCCGGGGGGCTGTCGCCGACTCAGATCCCCGAGCCACCGCTCTCGCGATTTTTGTTCGCCGATACGCGCCTGGCGTGGCTCTGGCTGATCGTGCGCGTGTACACCGGCTGGCAGTGGCTGAGTGCTGGCATCGAGAAGGTCCAGAATCCGGCCTGGTTTGGCCCCAGCGCCGGCAGTGCGCTGACGGGCTTTTTGAACGGGGCGCTGCAGAAGTCGACTGGCGACCACCCCGACGTGAACGACTGGTATGCCGCGTTTCTCCAGGCAGTCGTGTTGCCGCACGCCGGGCTCTTTTCCAACCTCGTGTCGGTGGGCGAGCTCCTCGTTGGCCTGGGGCTCATCTTCGGCGCCTTGACCGGCATCGCCGCGTTTTTCGGCACGGTGATGAACGCCAACTACCTGTTTGCAGGCACCCTCAGCACCAATCCGCTGCTGTTCATCCTGGGTACCTGGATTGTCCTGGCGTGGCGCGTCGCCGGCTGGTGGGGGCTCGATCGCTGGCTGCTGCCGCTGCTGGGCACGCCCTGGGCGCCAGGCCGACTGCGGCAGAAGACCTGAGCATCTTGTGAGGCGCGGCTTCGGCACAGTTTGGTGAGAGACACGGGAGGGTATTCGCCCATGGCAGTGCTACGAATATTGAATGGTTCGGGCGACACGAGCATCTCGTGGGATCCCGATCGGCTGGCGGCGTCCGACCCGGAGGCGGAAGCCGCGGTCCGCGAAGCAGAGCGGCTGTTTGCGCAGGCGCGCGCCAATGGCGCCGTGGCCTTTCGCATCGCCGCCGACAAGCCGGCGACGAAGCTGAACGAGTTCGACCGCACGGCGGAGGAGATCCTGATCGTCCCGGCGATGGTCGGCGGCTAACGCCCGGTCGACACAAGGGCGTTTAGGGCTGTCCCCTGACGCTCGTCAGGACCCGAGCACAGTCGGCGTCGACACGGGTCCTGTCAACATACAGGGGTTTCAGGGGTTCCCCTGATGCTCGTCAGGACCCGAGCCCAGTCGCCGCGACTCGGGTCCTTTCAACACACGGCGTTTCGAGGGTTTCCCCTGACGCTTGTCAGGACCCGAGCCCAGTCGGCCTCGACTCGGGCCCTGTCAACACATTGGGGTTTCAGGGGTTTCCCCTGACCGTCGACAGTACCCAAGTCGGTGGCCCATACGTCTGCTAGCCGCTCTGCGTGGTGAGCTTCTGGATCATCTCATCGGTGAGCGCCAGGCGCAGAACCTTGCCGTCCAGCGGCGCTAGCTTCTCGAGCAGCGCCGCTTCTCCATTCTGGGCCACCAGCACGACGAGCGCGGAGGACCCCGGCTTCAGCGCTCGCCCCAGGTCGCGGACGTAGCGGTCGGGAATCCCGCGGTCCACCGCGTGGCCGACGACGCCGCCCGCGGCGCCGCCAATCGCCGAGGCGGCCACCAGGCCAAGCGGTCCGCCGACCAGGCTCAGCACGCCGCCAACGACCACGCCCGCGACCGCGCCGCCGCGCGCGGACACGTCGCCGGGCTCCTGGGAGGTGATCTTCCCGTCGAAGGCCTTGCGCACGACGGCCACGCTCATCTTCTTGTCGAGCTGGCGCGCCAGGTCCAGCGCTCGGTCGGCTTCGGCGGACTCGTCGAACACGACCGAGACCAGGTGCAGGGCGTCCGGGTCGCTGGCCGCCGGACTGAACTTCCCGCCCGGCGGAACCGCGGGCAACTGCTCGACCTGCGCCTGCGTGAGGTTGAGCACGACCGTGCCCGCGTTGGCGCGAACCACCGTGGACAGTGGCAGGATCACCTCGCGCGCCTTGCCGAGATCGCCCATACGCAGCACGAAGTGATTGATCGTGCCGTCCTCGGGGGTGACGATCACCGTGACCACCTCGCCCAGTAGTTGTTCGTCGCTGGACTGGACCGGCGCGCCACGCTGAAACGCGAGCCTGCCTTCGGGTACGTGCTGCGTCTCGATGGGGATCTGCTCGTCGGGCCTGACGACCGGCATATAGATAGGCTCGTAGCCATAGGAGTAGGACATCGACTCCATCTGCCAGGCGGCGACGACCGGCTGCGCTTCGGGCGACGACGCGGGTACGTATTGCGTGGTCGTGAATTCGGGAAACGCGTGCAGCTCGGCGATGGTGCAGCCCAGCTTGACTTCGTCGCGCGAGCTGTCGCTGACCCTGTCCAGCGGGACCAGGAATTCGTGTCCGCCGCCCGTGTTTTCGCGAACCACGATGTTCGTGACCGCGCGCGTGGCGGGGTCGACGACCAGGTCGGTCAGCCAGCCGGCCTCCCCGTCGGAGCACACGACCTTCGCGTCGACGGGCAGCTCACGCATGGGTCGACGGGGTGGACGACGACCGGCCCGGGGACGAGCCTCCTTCGAGCGCACGTTCGGCGCCGTTCTCGTCCTTGAAGGCGGCCAGAATGACCTGCGTCGGTGCCTGGGCCTGAGTCATTCGACATATCTCCTTTGCAGCGCCTTTCCTACGCGATGCGCGCCTCACGCCGTGCTCAAAAGCTGTCCCTGGAGTGGGTGTGAGCAGGTCCTGAGTCCCATCTGCCGCAAGCTGAGGGTGTGGACGTGCTGGTGTTCGGGCTGACGGCGGCAATCCTGATCAGTGTCGTCATCGGCGTCGCGGTTGGCGCCCTGGATTGCTGGGGGGCGGATCGCAAGGCGGTCGCCCGCGCCGAAGCAGTGCTGCGCGCCCACCTTTCCGAGCACGAGCTCGACCAGCTGCAGCGCTCGGGCACGCTGCAGGTCGCGAGTCCGCATCATGCGGGGCGGGTGTACCAGGTGCGGGCGAACAGCGGCCGGGTGACGGTGCTGAACAATGGCGCGCCCGAGCTCGAGCTGTGTATCCGCCCGCGCGAGCTGCTGCCCGGGCGGGAACACGTCCTCGCCCACAAGCTCATGATCGAGGCTGCCGAAGACGAGTACACCCGCCGTGCGAACGTGGTGTGGCGCGCAGGTCAGGCGACGGTGCTCGGCGGCCGCGCGTGGTGGGACTGACCAGCATCACCTTCCTCGGGCATGCCACCCTGCGCCTCGAGATCGACGGGGCAGTCTTCCTGACCGATCCCATCCTGCGTACCTTCGCCGCGGGCCTGGTCCACCGCCGACCCGTGCAGGACGTCGCCCAGATCGTGGATGGCGTCGACCACGTGCTGATCTCGCACCTGCACCGCGATCACCTGGACCTCGCCTCTTTGCACCGTTTGCCCGCGGACGTCGAGATCGTCGTGCCGCTGGGTGGCGGGGACGTGGTCAGACGCGCCGGCTTCACGCGCGTCAGCGAGCTGGGCGTTGGCGAGCGCCTGAGCGTCCGCGGCGTGCAGGTGTGTGCCACGCCCGCCAGCCACAACGGCTTTCGCGCGCCGTTCGGACCGACGGCCGAATGCCTGGGTTTCGTCGTGGAGGGCAGCCAGCGCATTTATTTCGCCGGCGACACCGACGTTTTCGACGCGATGGCCGACCTGGCGCCAGTCGACGTCGCGCTCCTGCCGATCGCGGGCTGGGGGCCAAAACTCGGACCGGGGCACATGGGACCCATCGAAGCGGTCCGGTCGCTCGATCTGCTGCGACCCCGAACCGTCATCCCCATTCACTGGGGATCGCTGGTACCGCTGGGCCTGCACCTGCGTGACTGGTCGTATCTGACGCGCCCGCCGCTGACGTTTGCCGATATAGCCCGTCACGCCCATCCCGAGGTCGAGGTACGCATTCTCGAGCCAGGCCAAACCCTCGATCTCGCCTAGGCTCGAGAAAAATCGGCCGACCTACCTATAGAGAACTCCCCCAATCAGGTGATGGCGCGCGGCGGTTCGGGGACGGAATACTCGACGATGGGAGGCGTGGGGCCGCGGCACGGAGGACCTTACATGACACGGCTCGAGCTCAATCTGATTGGAGTTCCAGAAGTTGTTCTGGACGGCCAGCCGGTCGTCTTTGCTCGGCGCGGCTCCATCGCGTTACTGGCCTACCTGGCCCTGTCGCAGCGGGCCTATCCGCGTGACACGCTGGCCGCACTCCTGGCCAGGGACGGCTCCGAAGACCAGGCCCGCAAGTACCTGAGCAACGTCCTGGTCGATCTGCGCCAGCACCTGGGTGGCTACGTGCGCGCCACGCGTCAGACGGTCGCTTTCGATCGGACGCTGCCTTCGCGGGTCGACGTCGACGAGTTCCGCGCCCAGCTTCAGATTGCCCTGGGCCAGGAGTCCACGTCAGGCCTGGAAAAGGCCGTGCGGCTGTACCGCGGTGAGTTTCTTTCGGGGCTCACGCTGGCGGACGCGCCTGACTTCGACGCGTGGTTGTTTGCCCAGCGAGAAGAGCTGCGTGGCCAGTACATGCAAGCGCTGCGCGCCGAGGTCGACGCCAGCTTGCGACGCGGCGCCTGGAGCAGCGGCATCACGCCGGCGCGCCGACTGATTGCCGAAGAACCGTGGCTGGAAGACGTGCATCGCCAGTTGATGTTGATGCTGGCCCATTCGGGTCAACGCCAGGCGGCTATTGCTCAGTATCACACCTGTCGGCGCGTGCTCCGCGAAGAGCTGGGCGTCGAGCCGATGCCCGAGACGACCGCGCTGTTCAAACGCATGCGGGCGGCGATCTCTCCTCCGCCGCACAATCTGCCGACGCCGAGCAGCCTCATGGTCGGGCGCCATGAACAGATGCGGCTGCTGTTTGGTCTGCTCACCGACCCCGATTGCCAGCTCATCACGCTGACCGGCATGGGCGGCAGCGGCAAGACGCGCCTGTCGCTCGAAGTCGCTCGCGCCTTCGCTTCGCCGACCACGGCGCCCCCGGAGCAGCCATTCGCCGACGGAATCGTGTTCGTAGCGCTGGCCGAATCGCCCACCTGCGGCACGGACAATGCCGGCCACACGGTCCTGGCGACGTGTGCCACCGCGTTGGATGTGCCGTCGGACGGCTCGCTCGCGGAGTTGCGAGAGCGCCTCACGCTGTATCTGAAGGACCGCGCGGTGCTCCTGGTGCTCGACAATTTCGAGCACCTGCGGTCGGGCGCCGGCGAGGTCTATCAGCTCCTCGGGCAAGCGCCGCACCTCAAAGTGCTGGCGACCTGCCGCGCGCCGCTCCACCTGGAGGGTGAACGGGTTCTGCACGTCGACGGGCTGGGTCTACCCACCGGCCCGGCTGACGTGGAGTGCGCCGAGGCCAGCGCGTTGTTCCTTCTCGAAGCGCGCCGCGTCCAGGTTGGCTTTAGCCTGCCCGACTCGCAGCGACCGTACCTGGTCAAGATGTGCCGGCAGTTGGGCGGATTCCCGCTGGCCCTGATCCTGGCGGCCCGCTGGGCGCCCGTGCTGCCGTGTTCCGAAATGGTGCGCGAGCTTGCCGACGGGCTGGACGTGCTGTCAACCCCCGAGGCAGATTTGCCCGAGCGCCATCGCAGTGTCCCGGCGATTCTGGACAGTGCGCTCGCCCAATTGTCGACCGAGGAGCGCGCGCTGGCCGAGGCGCTTGCGGATGAGCCGCGTGAGGCAAACAGGCTCCCGAACGCGGCCCGGCGGCCCAGCGAGATGTTGCCGGGGCTCCGCAGGCTCAGCGAACAGGCGCTCGTGACGATCGACGGGACCTGTGGAACGGCGCGGCTGCACCCGCTCCTGTCGCGCTACGTGCGCGGCGGCACACGCGGCCGGCGAGGCCCGACGCGGCTGCGCTCCGGGTCGCCTGAATAAACCTCGCGCAGCGGCTGAATATGCTAAACGACTCAGTACATGGTGACGCCCGGCGCCGCCTCAGCGCGTGGCGCGGCCCTCCTGCGCGAGATCATCGAACACACCGGTGAGGTCGCCTACCGATTCCGGTTGTGGCCGACACAGGGTTTCGAATACGTCAGCGACTCGGTGATCGAGCTGCTGGGCTATACGCCAGACGACCTGTACAACGACCCGACCTTGCCCGAGCGGGTCGTCTACCCGGACGACCGTGAGCTGATGCACGAGGTGCTGCAGACGCCGGGCGGCCACCAGGTGGAGGTGGTGCTGCGCTGGGTGCATCGCGACGGACGCGTGGTATCTACCGAGCTGCGCTACGTGATTACCTTCGATGCCAGCGGCCGGCCGTTGCATTTCGACGGCGTCGCTCGCGACGTGACCCAGCGCGAGGCCAATCGTCAGCGGCTGCAGCTCATCCACTGGCGCAGCACGCTGCGCGAAGCGCGCGCCGGCACCGCGACCGCACGCGTGCTGGTGGCCGACGACCATCAGCTGACGCGGGCGGGGCTGCGCGTGTTGCTCGCCGAGGACCCTGGCCTCGAGCTGGTGGCCGAAGCCGAGGACGGCCTGCAAGCCGTCCGCCTGGCGCAGAGCCTGCAACCCGACCTGGCGCTGCTGGACCTGCGCATGCCGCGGCTGGACGGACTGGAGGCCACGCGGCGGCTCAAGCAAGTCAGCCCGATGACCAGCGTGCTCATCCTGAGCATGTTCGAGGACGCGCAGGTGCTGGTCGAGGCGGTCAAGGCTGGCGCGGCCGGCTACGTGCTCAAGGGCGCGAACGAGACGACGCTGCGCACGGCCATCTGGGAGGTGCTGGCGGGTGATCTGGCCGTCGATCAACGGCTGGCGCGTGACGTGCTGCGGCGATTAGCCCAGGAGCGGACGCCGCCGGCGCCGGCCGAAGCAGGCGACCTGCTGTCGGCGCGCGAGCACGAGGTCCTGAGGCTTCTGGCGCGTGGCTTGACCAACCGCGAGATCGCCGAGCAGTTGATCATCGCCGCCAGCACGGTCAAGATTCACGTCGAGCACATCCTGGCCAAGCTGGGCGTGAGCGATCGCACGCAAGCCGCCGTGCGGGCAATCGAGCTCGGCTACATCGCGCGCGACGCCTCACGCTAGCTCAACAGGTTGCTGAAGAGTCTGCTTCTCTCCAGAGAAGTATTGCCGGCACGTCGAAAGCTGGTGGCCACAAACCTGAGCTAGCGCCCCTCTGACGAACGCAGGTTCAGTGATTCCACCTACGGTGGAGCCCTTCGAGAGGTTTTCATCGACCTGATAACGGGCTGCTGACGAAGATCTGCTTCTCTGCAGAGAAGATTTG
>JAFAOS010000111.1 GCA_019247515.1 Chloroflexota bacterium
GCGCTGGCGAGTTGCATCGCACCTTCGCGGTGGCCTCCGAAGCGCGAGAGCTCACTGGTTCGACGCATTCGCCCGAAGGCGCCCACGCGGCGATTCGCCTCAGCGAGGTGTTGCGCGAATGGAACCGCCTGGATGAGGCCGAGACGATGCTCGACGAAGCCAGTCGCATGGCTGCGCTCAGTGCACAGGGTGCCTACCAGTTTCCCTTGAGCGTCGCCGAAGTCCAGCTCCGTCTCGCCCGCGGCGACGTGTCCGGCGCTACACTGGCAATCCAGCGGGCAACCGAGCTTGTCTCGGCCTGGGACAATCGCGTCGTACGCCGCGGATTGGCAGCCGACGCGGCATGGATCGACCTTCTGCGAGGTGACCTGACAGCCGTTCAGTGCTGGGCGACGGAAGCAGCGGTGGACACGGGTTCGCTCCGGTACCTGGCCGATGACCGGGTCGCCGTGATGTTGTTGCGAGCATGGCTGGCGCTCGGAGCGCCCGACCGTGTTCTCTCGCTAGTCGACGCTCGGCGCGGCGGTGCGGTGACGGCTGGTCGGCTGGGGCATGTGATCGCGCTCGACGCCGTACACGCGCTCGCGCTCCACGCCCAGGGTGCGCGCCGACAGGCGCTCGGGCTGCTGGCCTCCGCACTGGGCTCCGCCGCGCCGGAGAACTACGTCCGCACGTTCGTGGGCGAGGGTCCAGCCATGGAGGCGCTCCTGCGGGATGCCCTGGCCCATCGCATTCACCCGGACTACACCGCGCAGTTGCTGAAGGCCTTTGACACGACGACCAGCCCGCGCGGTGTCGATTTGCTCACGGCGCGCGAGCGCGAGGTTCTCGGGTTGCTGGCGCGGGGCCGCTCCAACCGTGAGTTGGCGGAGCAGCTGGTCATCTCGCCGGAGACGGTCAAGGTGCACGTGGCTCGTATTCTCCACAAGCTCGAGGCCCGCAACCGGACACATGCCCTCGTGCGCGCGCGCGAACTCGGCCTTCTCTCTAAGCCGTAGATAACCCAGCGCAATAACCCTTCTGGGGGACGCCGCCAGCAGGCGTGTCGCTGAGACTGGTCGCATGACCGAACCACGCCCAGGCGACCCGGGTGTGCACTACCAGATCCTCGTGAGCGGGGACCTGTCCCCCGGTTGGGCCGACTGGTTCGGAGGCTTCGAGCTCTCGCACCCCACGCTCGGGACGTCTTTACTGGACGGCCACGTCGCCGACCAGACCGCGCTATTCGGCCTGCTCGCACGCTTGCACGATCTCAATTTGCCGCTGCTGTCGGTCGCTCGCGTGGATCGGCAGCCGCTCACGAGGAGGACACCATGAATCGTCGAAACCTGCTCCGCGCCTCCGTCTCCGCCGGTGCCGGAGCCTTGCTGACGTCCGGCATTGCCGCGACAGCCAGCGCACAATCCGTCCCGCCCGCCGCGACCACCACCCCCGCTCAGGGTCCAGATGACATGTTCTTCAAAGACCAGGACCTGAACTACAACCTCCTCACGCTGCTCGGCTTCGCGCGGTACGGCCTCGTGGACGTGGGCTCCGCTCTGGCTGTCGCCAGTCAGATCACGGATGGCGACCCTTCCAGCGCAGTGCGTGCGTTCACCGCCGCCGGCGACCAGTTCGCGGCCATCGGCGATGCCTCCCTGGCCGCCGGCCACACGGTCAGCGCGCGGAGCGCATATCTGCAGGCCGCGACATACACCTTCGCTGCCACCTACTTCGTGGATGCCATGGGCGCCCCAGAGCGGTTCGCGCCCCTGTGGCGGCAGCAGCAAGCACAGTGGGACAGGGGCGCCGCATTGTTGGACCCACCGGTTGAGCAGGTCCGCATCCCGTATCGACCGGATTCCGCGGCGCAGAATACGAGCTTGCCTGGCTACCTGTTCAGCGTCGATAACTCGGGTAGACCGCGCCCGTTGCTCATCTTCAACAATGGCAGCGACGGCTCGCTGCCATTCGCGTGGTCTGTCGCCGTGGCGCCCGCTCTGGAGCGCGGCTACAACTGCCTGACCTTCTACGGTCCGGGCCAGGGGCTGGCACTGGTCGACCAGGGGCTGTACTTTCGACCCGACTGGGAACAGGTCATCACTCCGGTCGTGGACTACGCGCTGAGCCGGCCAGAGGTGGACCCCGCGCGCATCGCGCTCATGGGCGATAGTCAGGGGGGCTACTGGGTGCCGCGCGCGCTGGCTTTCGAGCATCGTGTCGCCGCCGGCGTGGCCGATCCCGGCGTGTGGGACGTGTCCAGTTCCTGGGGCCTGTCCAGGTTCCCGCCACCACTGCTGCAACTGTTCAGGTCTGGCAACAAGTCTCAGTTCGATCAGGCGATCCAGCAAGGGCTGGCGAGCGACCCGGCCGCGGGCGCGACCCTGGCGTTCCGCAGCCGACCATTCGGCTTCGACTCGACGTTCGACACCTACACGGCGGTCCAGCAATACGCACTGACCGACGAGCTCGTTTCGCAAATTCGTTGCCCAATGCTGGTGGCCGATCCGGAGGGTGAGCAGTTCTGGCCAGGTCAGTCGCAACAGCTCTATCAGGCGCTGCCCGGCCCCAAAGCGCTGGTCCCCTTCACGCGCGCCGAGGGTGCTGACCTGCACTGTGAACCCAAGGCGCCCGGCTTGCGGGCGCAGCGCATCTTCGATTGGTTGGACGCCACGCTCGCATGAGCTTCAGTCCGCTCACGCGTTCTCTTCATGAAGGAGTCCTGGCATGCGCAATCTGGTATGGAGCTTCGCCCCCTGGTGCGTATTTCTGATCGTCGCGCGACTTGCATCCCTGGAGCTTGCCATTGGGGCTGGCGTCCTTGCCGCGATTATCGTGTTGGGTCGTGCGGTGGTCGAGGATCGCGTGCATTTGCTGGACGTGGCCGGAGTGGTCTATTTTTTCGGCCTCGGCGCCGCGATTCTGGTGAATCCCCTCGCGGTTGAGGCGTGGAGTCAGTACGCGCAGCTTGGATCGCACGTGTTGCTCACCCTGCTGGTGTTCGGCTCGATTGTCATCGGACACCCCTTTACCGAGGCGTACGCGCGGGAGACGACGCCGCGTGCGTTGTGGACCACACCTGAATTTCATGTCGTCAACCGCCGCATTTCCGCGGTGTGGGGTCTGGCCTTCCTCGCGGGTACTTTGTCGCTCTGGGCGGCGACCAGCATCGAGTCGCGGCCGGTCCTGCTGCATGTCCTCGTGCCGTTCGGCGTTCTGTACCTGGCGTACAGGTACACCGCGGCCCAGCAGCAGCCGGCCAACACTTCGGTCGCAACGGCGTAGCGTCTACGCTCGATGCCAGAAGTTGGATCGCGGTGGCGCGATCGTCGCACCGTTTGTCGGCGTTGTAGTGGAGCTCGGTCTGGCACCGAACGAACGCGTCGTCACTCCCGTCGCTTGCGGTGGAACAGCCTCGATAGCAGGCGCTGGGGCTTGCATGGTGACGAGTCCCAATTGAATCAGCGTCGCTAGCTCGCGCAGTGTTGCCAGCAAGCCGTGCTCGCGCGCATGGTCCGCAACAGTGCGGCGACCATCGACCGCGAGAAGCAACGCGAGCGAGCTTCGCGTCAGCGCGAACTCGCCGTCCGGAATCGACTCGGCATGACCCGGCACCGCTGAAAGTGAGGTCACCACGTCCCCGAGCTGCTGGATTTCTCCATGGAGCGTGTCCAGATGTTCCGCCAGTGCCTGCGGTTGGACCAGCACGTTGTGCTCGCAGTCAGCGGTGGTATTGAAGTCGAAGGACCCGTGCTCGAGTGCAAAGAAAATCGCGTCCAGCGCCGCGAGACCCTGCTCGCCAGCGAAGTTGGCCCCCACGATCTGACCGTCGACGAAGCTTATCGTCCCGGTCCACCGATCGTCGCGGACCACCAGTCTGCCGTTTTTGTTGAGATCGGAAAGGAAGTTGACGAGTGGCCGTAATCCGATGCCCCTCAGCTGTCCAGAAAGTTCCATATACTACGGCGTCCATGCCTCTCTAGCCGCCATTGATGGCACATATGCACGATAGGTGCCTCGTCCGTTGCACGTTTGTTACACCTGGTTGAGACGCAGTTGCGAACGCTCACGAGCCGTACGGAATCGACGGTGACGGACGGACGGTGACGGCTCTCCATTACGCGTTCAACTCCCAGCGACGCCTCCATCTGGCCGACGCGGGCACCGCCGAAGCCGTCTCGCTGGCCTGGAGCAAGTCGTCGCCGGGCGTACGACCAGCAGAAGAATCAGACGTGTAGGTACGACCTGGACGCCCCAATATCAGGAAGCTTGCAGTACACGGGCCTCGGCGCAGAGCGTACGCTGGCGCTCCGCGACGAACGCACGCTGCGCCGAGATTGCTTGACGCGATGATGCTCTAGGATGCCGCGTCGATGCGCAGGACGGCTTCGCCGTCGATGACGGTCGGAGCCGGAATGTTCGCGTCTGGCAGGTTGGTCTTGATCCACCCGGCCGCACGACGCACCGTCTCGTCCGTGCCGGCTTTGTCGTCACAGACCGTCAAGGTGAACGCACCGGTTGCGGTGCGCGTGAGACCCCAGATGCGAAAGCCCGCTACACCCGTGAGCAACGCGCGGACGTCGTCTTCGTGCGCCACCAGCGCATCAACCAGGCCAGGAGCGTTATCGTAAATCCGCAGAACCGTATGTGGCATCGTCTTCTCCCCAGAATTAAAATGCGAGAGCGATCAACCGCCAGCCAGTAAGCCAGCCCCGTGTTGCGATTTAGTCGCGCCTTTGTCGCGTCACGGTACACAACCCAACTCTGTGGAGGGCACAGGCACGCCAGCCAGTCTCGAGCCTGCCACTGACACCATGTCAGACGCCGAGCGCCCGTCAGCCGCTTCGACGTACGTCAGCGGCCGGAATAGCGAGGGTTCAAGCGCCCGTGATCGAGCAGAATGTGCACACGGTGCCAGGCAGGCCTCGCGCACGACGGACGCAGGCTCGAGCGGAACTCCTTCTCGCCGCGCTGCGGGTCGGCGCGCACGGCGAACTCTGGATCGAGACCATCCCAGTCAGGGCGGGACGAAAGCGCTTCAGCTCTGGCCGCGGCTCTGCCGGGGTGTGCGAAAGTCCTCTGCCAATGCGCGTCGAGCCGCAAGGGTTTTACTTCCAGGCCGCGCCGAAACCGGAAAGATCGCCGGGCCATTCCTGCCAGGCAGCGATTTTGCCGTCTGTCAGTTGGACGACATGCGCCGTGCGGTACTCTACGGGCTTCCCTTCGCGTTGGAGTCGGTGCACCAGGAGCAGTACACCATGCTCATCATTTGCGCACACATCGATGACCTCTTCAGAGAAGCTGCCACCTGAGATCTGCATGACCGGGGTGACCAGGTCTCCGAAGTTCTCTTTTGTAAACACGGCGCTCGCTTGGCCACGGGTGATCTGGTTGGGGCCGGGCACCGTGAACACCACATCGTCAGTGCAACCCGCCAGAAATCCGGGCATGTCGCCCCGAGCAAACAGGGCGTACAGATCGCGCAGTCTGTGCTCGTTCGGATGTCCCATACCGTCTTTCTTCCCCGACTTTCGTTTGTGTCACTACAGGTACGCGCGCGCTCAGCTGACGGATCACGCACTTCGTCCATTCGGTGCAGTGCATCCACGAGCGCCGGCGCCGTGCGCAGCCTACGACGATCCCACCAAGCACGAGCTTCGTGGGGTTCGGCACGTATCGTGCCCCACGCTGGCCATGCCGAAAAAGCCGACCGACAACAACACACCATCTCCGAAGGACGCCCCTCCTCGGACTGGCAACAGCCGGCGCAAGCTCAACGCGCAGTCGCCCCGCGCCGGTGCAGAGCAGGCCACCGTCAACGAGAAGAAGGCTTTAGAATCGGGTGAAGAAAGCCCCGTCTAGCCACATGGTTCAACTCCACACGCCGCCAGTAACGCGGTAAGCGACACGTGATGAAACTTCGGCGCGCTCGAGCACCGAGAAACTCGGCGTGGAGCGCCCAACGCGGTCGCACCCGCACCGGCAGAATGCCCAGGGGCTGCAGGAACGGGTGCTCGTGCCGCGTGCGATGGATCACGCGCAACATACGTTCCAGGGCGCGTACAGCCTGGTGCGGGCACCGCAGGAATGATCAGCGCGTCCGCGCGGTTGACGCCCGGCAGGCTCTCGTCGAGCGAGGGCGGCGTGTCGATCAGCTCGACGTGCGGGACCCAGGGCAGGGGCGCGCCTTCCGGGACGAGCGCCAGACGGCTGGAGAAGACCCCATCTTGACCGCCGAGGTCGCGCACGATGTCGGTCAAGCCTTGCTGGGGATCCAGGTCGCGCAGCAGGACGCGCTTCCCGGCCCGCGCCAGCTCGCGGCCGAGATACCAGGTCGACGTCCTCTTGCCGACCCCACCCTTGCGGTGCGCCAGGCAGACGCTGAAGTACGGACGCTCGATGTACCGCGGCAGATGTGGACCCAGTGTGTGTTCTGCTCTCCGAACCACCGGCACAAGCGTGGGCATACCAGTCCGCAGCATACGTCCGCGCCCCGTTATGTGGCCGTCCACCCACAACACATCCGCACTACAACGACCAAAGGCCGCAGGGCCTGGCGCGATCGACTGGGGGCGGCAGCCACGTGGTCACCAGGTGACGATCGCCATTCTCTTTCGTGCGCAAACGCGCGCAAAGATCCGCTCGCCCCGAGCAGACTTGATGGATCTGGGTGACTGACCACCCATCCCCGTTTAGCCGCGAGGCCCGGGGCTAAGCCGATGGTCGAGGCTGAGTTGCTCGTGGAGGGGCAGGTTGTGCTCGACCGCGACGGCTGCGATGTCTACCTCGCGCTGGCCCGCCAGCTCGCGGACACCTGCTTCGGCGGCGGAAGGGCATCCTCGATGTCGACGCGCTTTTCTGCAGTGCTGCTTGCATGCCTCGGCTATTGCATGTGCGGGGGTCGGGCCGGCCTGCGCTTGGGCTGCCTTGGGTTTTCGGGTTTCTGATCGCGGAAGGCGAGATGCAGCGACGCACACGATGAGGGAGACCTCGCCTAAGGTTGACCAGTACGTTCGCGAGTGCAGGGCCTCACTACTTTCCTGGTGGACAGTGACTCCGATCGGCGCGTTCGACGGCATCAACTCCATTCGAGGCTGGTTGGAATGCGACGCTCTATCCAGCTGAATGATTTCACTGATTGGTAGACCTGCATATCGATGACCCGTCGCCCACCAGACGGCGACAAGGTGCGCGCCGCGGAAATCACACCGAGCAGCTGATGGTCCGGCCTGGACACGCCTGGTCTTCTCGACCGTGGGGACATTTAGGACGTGCATGCGCTGCTCTGGCGGCGCGGTGCGACGATGAACACTGTTGCGTTCACATTGTTCCGGGGCACGCCCCCAGTAAATTCCACTTCGAGCTCGACCTCGCCAGGCCCGAGGCGGTGCATCTCCTCCGCGGGCGATCGCGCGAGCTCGGGCTGGATTAGGCCGAGTGGACGGATGAGCCTGACAATGTCTCGATGAAAGTTCGCCATGCGGACGGATAGGACAGCAAGTGCTCCTCCTTCGATGATCGATGCACACCACCACTTGTGGGACACGACGCGCCAACATTACCCGGGGATGACCGGTGAGCTTGCTAAATTGAGGCGAGCGTTCAGCCCGTCTGATCTGCAGCCCCATCTGGCTGAGACTGGCGTTGTCGGCACGATACTGGTTGAGACGCGCTCCGACCTGTACGAAACGCGCGAGCTCATGGCGACTGCGGATGCGCACGACTTTATCCGTGGGGTTGTCGGTTGGGTCGATCTGACCGATCCGGCGGTGGCGAACACGCTCGCTGAACGTCGCGCGAGTCCGGGGGCGACAAACTTGTGGGCATCCGCCATCAGCTGCAGCACGAGCGCGATGCGGAATGGCTGAGGCGTCCCGACGTCGTGCGAGGGTTACGGGAGGTGGCCCGGGCGAACCTTGTCTACGATTTGCTCGTGGGGACACGTGAGCTCCCGGCGGCGATCGAGATCGTGCGGGAGGTGAGCGAAGCGCGATTCGTTGTGGAGCATCTGGCAAAACCGCCGCGGACTTCTGGCGACCTGAGCGCGTGGGTCAGCGCGCTGCGAGCGCTGGCACAATAGGGCAACGTTGTCGCCAAGTTATCTGGTCTAGCGGCTTGGGAAAGCCGTAACGACAAAGAATTGTCTAAGCCGCGATTCTCAGTTCGTGAAACAGAGGCTGCATGCGGATGCGGAGCTGTTCATAGTGTCGGTCAGTGGGGGTCCAGGTGGCGGGTTTGCGTCCGAGTCGAGGAG
>JAFAOS010000148.1 GCA_019247515.1 Chloroflexota bacterium
GCACCTGGTGCAGCATCGGATGAAACGCGCCGGCTCACGCTGGTCCGACCTCGGCGCTCGTGCCATTTTGGACCTCCGCTGCCATCTGCTCAGCGGACGCCCGCTCGACCGCGTGACCTTACTTCCTACAAACGTCGGTTAGACCCAACCGAAACTCGCCCGGCACAAAGCGCCGCCAGACACGTATTGGAGGTCCTAATAGCAATGGAACAAAACTCGGAGCTCTGGACTCCGGTCACTGAAATGTGCCACGGAAAAGGTGTGCGTAGGTGGTAGTGGCGAGGTGTCAGCTACCAATCCAAGGACGGTAAGTTGAGTCAGGGCCGGCCCGTTGAGGTGAAGGCGTTTTCAAGCAGGACCCGAATCCCATCCGAGAGGTTCCCGGAGCCGAGGCTGGTGAGTTGCTCGACGTACGAGGCTGGCAGCGTCACCGTCTTGCGCAGCAACGGCTCGCGGTAGGTAGGCGGGCGCCCGGCACCAGGGCGTCGCCCACCGCGTCCGGATGTCCGCGTTGATTACATCAGACACAATCATACGATAGGTGAGGCTTCAGCCGCGTCGGCCGCTGGGCAGCTTTGGCAGGGTGACCTCGTAGTGCACCGTGACGTCGGTGCCAGGAAACACTGGCCGGTCCAGATTCAGCTCCGCGCATAACCCGGTCAAAGCACGGCGGTGCAGCGGCAGATCCGGAGGCTGCAAGGAGACTCGCAGTCCACCGTCTGCCTGGCGGATGAGCGTGCCCGAGAGATGCGCGAAGGACCGCAGCAGATCGCACAGATCATTCGTGTTCGCGTAATAGTGGACCAGACGATCGGCGAGCCACGCTTGAGCGTTATACGCGGCGATCTTGACGACGTCCGCGATCAGTTTCCGCTCCAATTGAGGTTCCTGGGGAAGTGGCCCCAGGCTGCTCAACGCCACCTGCTGCGGCAGGTTGCGCACCTGTGATCTGGTCTGCTGCATCTGCACCTCGAGTGCCTGGAGTTGGCTGATCAGCGCAGCGCGCGTCTCGGGCGCTACCCGCGAAGTCCGTGGAACCTTGCGGCTGGGCTGATTGGCAGTCGGCATCGGCTGAGCTGTCCCCGTATGCTGGTCGCCGACGTCAGGCGGCGCATCCCTATCCAGCACCGCGGCCCGGCCTAACGCCGCGCGGGGCTTCTGAGCGGTGATCCGCAGGCGTTTGAGCTCCGCGGTCGCCGCCTTGACGGCTGGGTTCGGTACCTCACGGTCGGCTGCGGTTTCGGCAGCGTACGTGGTCAGCACGTCTAGCCCCAGGTGGGCACGGGCGTATTTGAAGAAGTTTTCCTGGCGCCAACGCGTCAGCATGAGCGCCCCCACCCGCGCGGCGGCCATGCCCTTCGCCTCCAGGCTGGTGAGGATTGGCCGTTGATGCCCAGGCGTGCGGATGACGATCCGTCGCCACGGGCCGGAGTCGCCTACGCGTACGGTATCTTCGGCGATGGAGAAGCGTACGCGTTGGCCGTCCCAGCGCACTTCACGGCGTGCGAACAGGTCGTCATCCAGGTGCACTTCGCCCCGCTGGTACGTGATGAAGTCTACTCCCTGCTCCACCAGCCACCTAAACAGCTGGCCGTCGTAGCCACCACGATGAAAAATCACGGTGAAGTGCTGATCTCCCAGCACCTTACGTATTTCGGCAATGACCTTCGGCAGGCTCTTGGCCAGATTGCCGCGCACCTCTTCGGTCACCACCAGCAAGGGCCCATCCACATCGTTGACGAAGTACTGCACGATGCCTGGCAGTGGCATGCGACGGTTCGAGTTCCACACTTCAGGCACCAGTCGCGTGCCGCTGTAATCCTTCACGTGGCCGTCGACGTACAGGTAGTTCGTCTGCAGTAAAACCCATGTCCCACCAATGCCGAGCCAGCAATGTGCCCAGCTGCGCCGCCTGACGCTGCTGGCTCAACGTCTCCAGTTTGCGACGCAGCGTTTGACACACGCCGCCCGCGAGCTGCCCATCACCGCGCCGAGATCGCTCCGCAGCAGGTGTTTGACGCGCTCAACGCTTGGCTCTTGCAGCAGCGCTAGGCAGAACACTTCGGTGAAGACCTGCAGGATACCAAAGCGCAGCATGCGCAGATAGCGGCTCGAGACCGTCGACCCAGGCGCGAGCGTGAGGACCGCGGACTGCCCAGACAGCTGCTCCGCTGGCCGCCACTCCCCCTGAGCCACCCCCGAACCTGACTCCGGCTCCGAGCTCACGGCTGCTGACGCTCCGCCGCCTTCATCGTCAGCAACCGGCAACGGCTCCAGGGCTGGCTGCAGGGCCCGCTCCTGCTTGAGCCGAGCCATCACGCGGTGGACCTGGGGCTGCGATAACTTGATCTTCACGCGCTGCTCCAACTCGTGCTGGGCCGCACGCTCCGTCAGTCCGTCATCAACGATCGAGGTCGTGCTTGAGGATGGCGTCGACGCTGGTGTACGAGTTGCCGCCAGTCGCCCGCGCGCGTTGGCAGGCGGCCGTCAGCCGCTCAGGTCCATACCGCTTCGCCAGGCGCATCAAGCCCAGGCCGCCGATGCGCAATTCGCCGCGCTCCCAGCGGGCGACCGTGTTCGCACTGACCGTCAGCTGATCCGCGAGCTCAGCCTGTGTGAGCCCCAGCGCCCGTCTGCGCCCCCGCAACGCAGTCGGTTCGAGCGAATTCATCGCGATCCGCGCCACTATACGCGCTCAAGATGCCCACGTATACCCCGCCACTTTGATCGCGGCAACAGCATCAGCTCACGGGTGTCTGGTCGCACGCGAGACCCTCGACGGATAGTGGCGCTTCGTCAGAACAATGCCAGGTTCGCAGGACTCCGGGCACGACACGGAGGGTGAGCTGCGTGGCCAGATCAAACGCATCAATATAGGCCTTGCCCCGCTCGGGTCCGATGTACCGCGCAGCACCAGCATCAATTCCCGCTGCGGCAGCCCGCAGAATGCTTTCATGTGGCGACTACCACCGTCGGCTCGCTCGCCACTGGCGGCGTTCGTTGGTCAAGGCGTGGTTCCATGCCCAGTCATGAGCGATCGACTCGGTTACCTACTCGATCGATTGGACATCTATGACTGCCTGGTGCGTTACGCGCGCGGCCTCGACCGCCACGACGCGGAACTGATCGCCAGCGCTTTCTGGCCCGACGCGCAGGTGAACTATGGTGCTCTCTTCTCCGGTCCGCGCGACGAGTTCGTCGAGTGGGCGAACGAACTCGAGGCGCAGAACGAGTATCACGCCCATCACATCAGCACGCAGAGCGTGGATCTCGATGGCGACGTAGCGCACGTCGAGACGTACGTCCTGTACATCGTGCGCACGCCGATGAAAGACGAACGGCTCGGATCGGGTCGCTATCTCGATGTCCTGGAGCGGCGTGCGGGTGAGTGGCGGATCGTGTTGCGTGAATTCCTTGCCGAAATGGGCAATCGCGGCGTGCCGTCAGCGCTGGTCGACAGTCCATGGACGGCGCGCGGTACATGGGATCGCGACGACCTGTCGTACATCCGGCCGCTCCCCCGTCGACCGGATTCGGAGCGGCGACGCAGATTGCACTAACTGGACTGAGGTTCGATCAACGTTCGCCTTGCAAACGGCGGGGGCGTGCCCGGAGAAATGTAAGCCAGTTAGTTCCGGGTGGTAATCTCGGCGATTGCTTGTGGAGTCCAATCACCTGACCCAAAGTCAAAGAAGTCGGCCATTTCGGGCACCTGGTGATCGGACATGACGGTTCCCGGCTGCACATAGCAGCCGCGCTTCTGGGCAGCGTGCAGTAGCGGCGTCAAGCCATCGTGAATGACCACGTCGGCGACGATGGCGTGGGAGTCGAGTCGCGCGCAATCAAATGGCAGCGGATCATCCGCGCGCATACCAAGCGGGCTTGCGTTGACAATCAAGTCGAAGCTGGCAGGGTCAGGGCCGTGCACACGCCCGGAATAGCCGGCGCCATTCAGACGCTGCGCGAGGCTCGCCGCACGGCCCTCGGCAATGTCGGAAAGGGCGACTTCGGTAACTCCGGCATGCGCAAGGGCGAACGCAATAGCGGAGCCAACCCCGCCGGAGCCAACGACGAGCGCACGTCGCCCATTGATCTGCTGCCCTGCACCGCGCAGGCCACTCACCAGGCCCTCACCATCCAGAATGTCCCCAAAACTCCGTCCGTCCTGGTCGAATCTGACGACATTTGCCGCGCCCACTTGCCGCGCGCGTTCGCTCACGTCGTCGAGAAGCCCGACGATGGCAGGTTTGTGCGGGATGGTGACAATCAGGCCAGCAAGATTGCGGAGGCTGCGCACTCCAGCGAAGAAGGTCGCGAGCTGGGCAGGCGCGACATGACACGGCAGACACACGCAATTCACGCGATTGCGCTGGAACAGGGCCGTCCAGACGCCCGGCGCCCGCACCTGCGCGATGGGATCGCCGACGACTCCGAGCAGGCGCGTCGAACCATTGACGCCCAGCACTGTCATGCGGATTCTTGCGAGGTGAGCACGTACGCCAGGTCGTAAATCGCGATCTCACTGTGCTTGATGCCACGATTCGGTGTCAGCAGGTCGCGCACACAGTTCAGCACTGCCTCGAGCTCGCGGCGACCGATGCCCTCAACCAGCACGGTTGCGTCGAATACACTTTCACCGGCGTCTTTTTTCAACTCGGTCTCGGCAGTTTTGGTGCTGGTGACCTCGGGATCGACAACACCGATGTGGACGCCGGTGACTCCATCCAATCCGATGAGGCCGTCGGCGATGTCCGTCAGCGAAGCGATGAACGCGGATTTTCCGGCTGGAGTGAAGTCAACGCGCGCAATCAGCAGCGCTCCGCCAAGACCGTGCCCAGTACTGACCACAATCCGTGCCGCGGCGCGGATAAAATTCAGAAAGTACGGCTGAACGCGTTGCGACCCTTCGGTTGGCGCATTCAGCCGTTCCAGGTAGGGCGCCGAGTTGAACGTGCTCAGCGCTGCACCCTCATAGAACGTGAAATAGCGGTACTTCGTGAGGTTCCAGTCGACATAGCGCCGGCCAACTTCGAAGCCCGGGCTACCGACGCGCTCCGGCATGTGCTCGCGCGTGTGCCAGATGTTGTACTCGCGCTCGCCTTCGGCGGCGATGTCATGCCACATCGCGAGAAAGGCGGTTCCTTTGAGGCTCATCGCATCCTCTCCGTTACGCTCGGGGCTCAGTTCCGAGAATGCCCCGCGTTGCCTCACCACACAGTCGGCCGCGTTGCTCCCAGGAGAGTTCCGCGTACTGTTGACACGGAGCTTCGACGGAGATTGCCGAGTCACGTGGCATTGCAGCGAGCATGGAAGCCAGCGGCAATTGACCCTCACCTGGATAAAAGCGTCGCGCGCGCGCTTCGGTGCGCAGATCACCGTCGGCTGGTCGATCGAGGGCGGCATCACACAATTGCCAGTAGTCGAGCATGGCTGGGTCCAGGTTGCGGAGGTCGTCGACAGATGCACCAGAGCGGACCACGTGCAGGGCGTCGACCAGGATACCCGCATTCGGCTGATCAGCCGCACGCACTACACGCAAGGCATCCGCAACAGTTCGTGTTTGGCAAAACGGGATGAACTCGAGCATGGCTTTGAGTCCGAGAGGACGCGCCAACTTCTAGAGAGCGGCACAGTCCGCCTCCAATCCATGCGCGCATCGCCGAGGTCCGCCGCACGGCCGATGGCCTGCTGCTGGCTGCCGAGGACGGTCACGTCGTCAGACCCGTCGACGAGGTTATCTGCACCACCGGCTTTCGGCCCGACCTGGGTCTCACGCGCGAGCTGCGCCTGGACCTGGATCCGGCCGTCGAGGCGCCGCGGGCGCTCGCGCCTCTGATCGATCCTAACGTGCACTCGTGTGGGACGGTGCCCCCGCACGGCGCCGAGGAACTGCGTCATCCCGAGCCAGATTTCTATACCGTCGGAATGAAGAGCTACGGTCGCGCGCCAACGTTCCTGCTGCTCATTGGGTATGAGCAGGTACGCTCCGTCGCCGCAGCGATCGCCGGCGACTGGGACACCGCGCGCAACATCGAGCTGATCCTGCCAGAAACTGGCGTGTGCAGCACGAGCTCCTCCAACGGTGACGCGGCGGCGTGTTGCGGCAGCGATCCTGGCGACATGTTCACTATGTAACTGTTCGCTATGTACCCGAGCAGGCGGCATACGCGGCGGACCTGGCGAGTCTCGAGTGGGTTGGGTGGCAGCCAGGATCGGGAAGCGGCCGGCTGCAAGCCCTAATGTGACCCTGCCGCTGGCGTGCAAGCAACTGCACGAGCGAGTCGACGAATCAGGAGAGGTCTGATCTCATGTCATTTGTCCCTTTCCACACAGAGGCCACGACAATGTCGCGCGGTGTTGGCTCCGCATCTCACCTCCGGGCAGCACCCGGATGGATGCAGGCCGCACTCGCGGCATGCGTGGCGCTCGTCGCAACCGCGCTCGCCCTGGGCGCTGCGGCACTCTTGCAGCCGCTCGGCCCCGATAACTCGGTTCCTGATCTGTATTACCCATTCTACTTTGCCCCGGCTAGCGTCATTTTCGTGCTCCTGGCGGTGTATCTCGCTCGCCGTCGCCCGGGCAACCGCTGGGCCACGATTCTCGCCGGCCTGGGGGTCGCGTGGGCGATCAACTCCGTGCTGGTCTCAGCCCGTGGCTACGCTGATACAGAGGCAGGTGCCACACTGCCGCAAACGGCGATCGCGTGGCTCGAGAACTGGTGGTATCTGTTCAACGACTTCGGCACGCTCATCCTCCTGGTGCTGCTGTTGCCTGACGGGCGCCTGCCATCGCCTCGGTGGCGGCCCTTCGTGGGCCTGATCGGGGCCGGCACGGCCGTAATCGTATTGGCGGGTATGTTCGCGCCGCGCGCGCTCGACAATACGCACACGCCAAACCCACTTGGGCTGACCTTTGCCCCATGGCTGGACGATCTGCCCAATCCGGTGTATTTCCTGATCTTGCTGGTCGGCCTCGTGGGCCTCATCACACGGCTCGTCCTGCAGGCCCGCCGACGTGACGCGGAAGCGACTCGGCTGGCGCGGTGGGGTGCACTGATCCTGACAGCGGAAATCGCCGCATTCGTAATGGGCGGGATCCTCATGGATGCCTCTCCAGTAATCGGCGAATGCTTCGTGATGTGCAGCATGCTCGCTCCCGCTCTACTCGGAACCGCCGCAATCGTCAGCCGCCGAGTTGAGGCCACAAGGGCCGCCGCCCTTCGGGATCGCCTGGAGTTCGCGCGTTCGATCTCGTGAGAGACGTTCGATTGCGGCAGTGTGTTCCAGTCACGGCGCCCTGGGATGCCCTGCCTGGAAGTCGGCGCAAGCCAGCCGGAGCTGATCGGCGACCCCGGTGTGGTTCCCTCTGGCGGCATGCTTCTCTACCCAACGCAAGTTATCGACGCAGGCATGCGAGCCGGTCGCGACTATGGCACCGACTCCGGCACACCGCAGTGGTCGGTGGGAACCGATGCCGCGACCACTGCCAGAACCTACCGCTATGTGTGCACTCTGCACGATTGGATGCGAGGCGCGAGGCACGCTGATATCTGGGCGTTGAGCCCGCTGCGACAATTTGCTGAGGCGAATTGAGTACGTCGAACGGCCACGCGCCGTGACCGTGATGGATTTCGAGAGTTCGCAGCGCTGGGCTTGGTCGAGATCGCCAGCCAGGGTCCACGTGGGTTGGTCGGGCCGGCTCGGCGTAGCCCGCGGCGGCGGGGCGATACCACGGACTCACGGGCAATGGCCGCCGCGAGGCTGGGCGACGGTGGAAGCGGCTATAGCGCCCAGTGTCGAGGCGCCGAACCTCGCCAACGTGCGCGCCATCCTGGCGTCGGTGGCGCGGGCCAAGCACCCACCGCCGTCGCCAGGGAGCCGTCGCGGTGCCGCTATTGTGGTAAAGCGCTTCGACGCGGTGCTCGTGGATGACGCGATCGTCGACCACAACCCGCTCGTAAGACTCAAGAGGCCGAGGGTCGGCAAGCAGCTGCGCCAGCCATTCACGGCCGAGGAGATCTCGGCCATGTGGCGAGCCTGCCAGCAGAAGCATCAGCGGACCCGAAACGATGCGCTGCGCGCGCGCGACGAGGCGCTGTTGCTCTTGCTGGTGGATACGGGTGTGGCCGCCGATTGGCGAGAGCGGCTCGCCCAAACGTCCGAGGAAGACGTAACCGCTCATTCGGCATTCGCGGTCTACACACGGCCAGCCAGTCGCGAAGTGCCTCGACTGTTCGGCCCTCGTGGCCGAGCGAGATCGTTCGTTCCCGCCGGCCTTTGCCCATGACCGTCAGGTGGCCGCGGACCAAATCCAGGCGGGTCGAGTGTCAGCGACGTGGAATCGGTGAGCGGGCCGGCGTGACGAACGTCTTTCCGGCAGTTTGGTTTTATCGATTTCGAACTTGAGTCTCGACCCAATTGGCAGTCCGGTAGACAGGAGGTGATCAGAACGTTCTGATCACCTCATCAAGAAATCCGCCTGCAACGGTTTTGAACGTCAGCGCCGCGCTGTTACCGTGAGTGTCCCGCCCGGCTGGATACCCACCGCCCGCGAGGCCGCGCTGCGCCGGTTGATGTTGGGCGCGGGCTCAGCGACGGGGGCGCAGAATGGCTTGGAGCTCGGCGGCGTCCGGAGCGGAGAGGACCTGCTCGGCGATGTCGATGACGGTCTGGACGATGGGATCGGGCGCGGCGGCGAGGCCGGCGGCGAGCGCTCGTCGGACGGGGGGATCGAGCGCGGGCAGCATGTAGCGCAGGCTGGTGGTCGAGACCCCGGGGGTGGTGGCGGCCAGGAACGCGGCGCGGGTGGCGGCGATCTCGTCGTCGGTACACACCTCCCAGATGCGGGGCATGATGCGCGTCTCTTCGTGGTGCAGGTGCGGGAGGTAGGCGGCGACGAAGAGCGCGGCGTCGCGGTAGAGGGCGAGGCCGTCGGCGGGGTTCGGCGCGGCCAGCAGGGCCTCGACGCGCCGCGCGAGGTCGTCGAGCAGATCGTCCTGGTCGCGGTGCTCGTCCTCGGTGGGGTCGACGGCGAGCGGATCGCGGTTGTCGAGGAGGCGGAAGATGTACTCGTCCTCGTGGGCGGTGTGCGCCTGGAGCAGGGCGAGGAGCGCGTGCCAGGTATCGCCAAGCTGTGCC
>JAFAOS010000223.1 GCA_019247515.1 Chloroflexota bacterium
CGCAGGTGATGTACGTGGCCGATATTCCCGCGTATGCGCAGGCCGCCTATGACGCCGAGCAACGCCTGATTCCGCTCGGGGTGAGCGATCCAACGCTGGGCTTCTACTCACCCACGATGGGTGCTCAGGGGATGCTCATCCAGAATCGTTTCACGGACAACCTGACCGAGATTCTCTCGAGTCAACGACCACTCAGTGATTACGACCAGCTGGTTCGAGACTGGCAGGACGCTGGCGGCAACCAGATCCGCATGGAGCTCCAGCAGGCAATGGGCGGCTAAACGTCAACGGAAGGGACGATGCTGGCAAAGGTAATCGACCGGTCGATCAGTCCCGCCACGGCATCGATCGCCTCGCTGGCTTTGTCGAGCGGGTACGGCGGGACGGACAGCGCCTCCACGTCTACTTCACCCGAAGCGATCATGTCGATAGCCCGCTCGCACGAACGGTAAGAGTGGCCGTTCGAGGACTTGAGGGTCAGCTCGCGGCGCCCGAAGCTCGCCTCGTTGATGGTTTCCTTGCCCGCATCGGACATGACGACCGTGGCTACCTTCGCGGCCGCACCGAGACTCTGCTCGAGCGTGTTGGTGCCCGCCCCAGTGATATTTATCACCACATCAACGCCTTCGCCGCCGGTGAGGTCTTTCACGCGTGCCACGAGGTCCTCCTGGTCCACATCGACCGTGTGGTGGGCGCCGATCCTGCGTGCGATCTCGAGTCGGCCGGCATCGACGCCGCGCCCGGCGACAATGATGCATGTTGCGCCGGCGGCGCGTGCAGCCAGCGCAGCAGCCAGGCCGTGCTCGCCGGGGCCCTGGATCAGGACCGCGCTCCCGATCCCGATTCCGCCGTAGCCGCACGCCAGCTCAACGCCGTTGGCGAGTGGCAGGAACGCGGTCAGGAGATTGGCCGGAACCGAGGGCGGCACGCGGTGGATGACCGCTCCCGGATGAACATACAGATACTGGCTGTACCCACCCCACAGACCGGGTGCCACCGACATGGGCGTCGAGCCGTAGCGCAACGGGGGTCCGCCCAGGCCGCCGTCGGTCAGCGCGCAGTACCGAAACAGCTCCGAGCGGCACCAGCGGCAAGCGCCACAGGTGATGTACTCCTCGAGCGCGACGCGATCGCCCTCCTGCAAGCGCCAGCGCTGCGCCGCGGCCCGGCCGATCCTGGCAATCGTCCCCACGTTTTCGTGACCCATGATCATCGGACCACCCGCGACGCGTCGGCGAATGCGCGCGTCGGAGCCGCAGATGCCGCATGCCTCGATTGCCAGCAGCGCGGCATCCTCGGCGATCTCTGGGATGCTGACCTCCTGAACCTCGAACTGATTGGGTGCGACCAGGACGGCTGCCAGAGTGTTTGTCGGCTCCATGTGGCTCCTCAATGTCATGCCTCACCGCCGCCCCAGATCGTCCGCGCCGCCTCGACGACGAGCTCCAGCTTGCGCCGCTGCTCGTCCCAGCTCAGCAGGTTGCCACCTTCGGTCGAGGCGAAACCGCACTGCGGGCTGATTGCCAGTTTTTCTAGAGGGTGGTAGCCGGCCGCTTCATCGACCCGTCTGCGTAGCACCTCGAGTGACTCCAGCACAGGTGTCTTCGAACTGATCAAACCCAGCACGACCATCTTGTCTGGAGGAATGAAGCGCAGCGGCTCGAAGCCACCACTCCGCTCGTCGTCGAACTCCAACAGAAACCGATCCACCTGCAGCTGGCCAAAGGTTTTTTCGGCGATGGGTTCGTAGCTACCCTGGGCGGCCCAGGTGCTGCGATTATTGCCGCGACACATGTGCAGCGCGATGGTCGAGCCTTTGCGGTCCACCCCGCTCAGCGCCAGGTTGTCGGCGGCGATCGTCTCATCCAGGTCCTGGTCCGGATCGATGCCCGCGGCCTGCAGCGCCTCGCGGCGCTCCGAATCCGCCAGGTGGATCACGTACCGCAGCGAATCCACCTGGATGTATGGTACACCCCGGTCGATCAGCGTCTCGATCTCTCGTCGTTGAATTTGCGCGATGTCGCGCGCCATATCGAGTCGGGTTCGGTAAATCGTGTCGGTGATCCCGGCCTTGAATGCGTTGCCGGCGAAGTGGCCAACGCCGGGCATGGTGACCTTGAACGGTCGGTCGGCCGCATGCTGTTGCAAGAAGTCGACCTCATGCGTCGTCATCGGCTCGACCTGCTGCCATTCGATCTTCTTTCCGATGAACTTGCGCGGCCGCATCGTCTGAGCTTGCTGGTTGACAAGCGCGGCCCCGGCTCCGCGCCAGCGGCCGAGATTCGCGTTCGGGCCCGCGCCCGCGGCGTCGGCCACCTCGAAGGGCGCAAGTACCCGGTCCCAGGCTTCCGTCCACGAGGAGCGGCGGTACTCTCCGTCCGAGAGCACGCTGATAGCTGTCTCGCGTTGCATCGCCAGCGCGCGGTCGACGCTTGCGTCTTCGAGGCGGCGCAGGTCCGCCAGCGGGAGTTGACCAGCGACGTACTGCTGGCGCGCTGCCAGCAGCTCGGGCGGCCGCAGCAAACTGCCGACGTGATCGGCGCGATACTTCATCCTGCCCTAACGCTGCGCCATCAGCTCGCGTTCAGCCTGAGCTCGCTCCTCGGGGCTCAGGAAACGACGATAGTGGCCGGCCTTCGAGATGGGCGGCAGCAGCGCGATGTGTTGCCAGCGCTGACCTCGATCCTCACTGGCGAAGACCTCGCCCACCGCCGTTCCAGCATAGAACGCGACCTGGCCGCGACCGTACGCCATGCTGATGGCCTCGATGTTGCCGCGCACGGGGTTGGGCAAACCCTCGCGCAGCTCCTCCCAACGGTGTCCGCCCTGGCTGCCGCGGGCGAAGCTGGCGCGGGCGGTCTGCGCGTCCCACGTGCCGGGATGCCCGCCGGCGCCGCCGATGTACACCACCTGGTCGTCATCCGGATCGATGAACAACGCATCCGGATAGCCAACCTTGTACGTGCCGGTGGTCAGGCGTTCCCACGCGCGGCCGCCGTCGATGGTCTTGCACAGACCATCACCCGACGCGAGGTACATCACATCCGGATTGCTGCGCTGAATGGCCAGGCGGTGGGCATCTCGGTAAAACGTGTCGTCCTGCTGCCACGCAAACAGCTCCCTCCAGGTCTGTCCACCATCGGTGGTCTTCATCAGCCCGCCCTGCTCGATGCACACGAAGACGGTGCTGCGCTCGGTGGGATGGAAGGCGATGTTCTTGACGTGTGGCGCGCCCGGCGGCGCGCGGAAGTTCCACTTATCAGCATCCGGTATCTCGTTGAGCGTCGCCAGTTCCTGCCAGCTCTCACCGAGGTCGGTGCTGCGGAAGAGAGCTGGCGGCAGCGCACCGGCGTACAGCACCGGTTGAGCTTGGCGCTCGTCGACCGCCATGGCGAAAACATGGTCGATCCGCAACCCGCGGGCTCGAAGCTCCCACGTGCGACCCTGGTCTGCGCTGGCGTAGAGGCCGTGGCCGGCGATTCCGGCGAACACCAGCCCGGAGTCCGCATGAAAGACGAGCGAGCTGATCTGCCGACCCTCCAGGCTGGTGTCGGTGACTCGCCAGGCACTCGACGTGTCGGTTCGCTCCAGGGCATGCACGCCTTTGATCGTGCCGACGAGCAGCCGGGTGACAGGATCGTCAGTCGGGTACTCCGCCCGGCCATTCGGTGAAACACATGCCAACGCCATCGCTCAGGTTCTCCCTCTCAGCCAGGAATGGCCGCGGCAGGAATGTGCGCCAACCGCGGATAAACGCGCAGAGCCGTCCCCGCCAGGATCCATTCGCGGTCCAGTTCCGGCAGACTCGCCATGGCGGACCGCATCCACTTCAGCATTTCGGCGTAGTCGCCCGGTGTATTTGGCGCATCGGAGCCCCACATGATCCGATTGGCGCCAAAGGCTTTGACCAGACGCTCCAGGGCGATACCGGGCTCAACCGCCGCGGCGTGCAACCGTTCCAGGTTGATCGTCGCGAATTTGATCGTCACCTGTTCGAAGCGCGCGAGGTCGAGCACGGGTTGCATGCCGTAGGCTGGCGGACCTTCACGCCACGGCGGGTTACCCGCGTGGTCCAGTACGACCGTCACTGTCGGAAATTGCGCCAGCAGCGTGGGCAGGAGTTTCAGGCCTTCGGCCTGTATGTTCTCCATGAAGTGGACGCACACGGGTACCTGGAGTTCGGCGGCGCGCTGCCAGAGCGGTTCGCAGCTGAGCCAGTCCAGTCCCGGCTCGCGACCTCGGGCGCGCACGCGTAAGCCCGCCGCGCCGAGGCGGACGCATTCGGTCAGCTGTTGCGGGGCATCCGGCTGCAGTCCATCCAGCGTACAGACGGCAACAAAACGTCCTGGATGCTGTTTGGCCGTCGCCAGCACGTAGCGATTGTCGTAGCCATGCGCGGAGGAGTACTGGACCAGGACGGCGCGATCCACGCTCGCCTGTTGCATCCGAGCAAGAAGTTTTTCGGCGTCGACGAAGCGCTCGGCCGGCCAGTCTGGCAGGGCTCCGCTGAGCGGCGCATGCGGAAAGCGCGCCGGATCGCTGCTGATGATGTGCGCGTGGGTATCGACCACGCGAATGCTGTCGCTCACACCGTCGCTACCAGTTGTTCACTCATCGCGGCGTGCCAGTGCTGGCCGCGCGGCACCAGCATCTCGGCCGGGCGTGCAGTGATAGCCTCGAGTCGGCTGCCAAGCGGGTCGCGGTCGGCCTCGACGTCATCGCACGCCTGGAGCAGGAGCCGCCGAGCCGCGATGATGGCCACATCGGTCGTGCCGAGGTGCTCCTGGCTGCGGTCGAAGATCCGGCCCATGCTCTCCTGCACCGCCTGGTCCTGCGCGGAGATGACGTCGATGCCGGTGTAATTGTCCGTTTTCTGCTTCTGCCGGTCGATCAGATAGTCGTTGTCCTTGTTGCGCCGAAACCGAAATGTGCCGGGTACGACGTCATTCGGCAGGCGCCCCGCCGAGCGTTTCTCAGCCTCGATCACTTCGGCCGGCAGCGGCTCGCCGCCGCCGGTATATGTCCAGCTCCAGACCCATGTGGACTCGTCGTCGGCTGGTACCCAGATGTGACCTGAGATGAGTGGATGGCCCAGGTACCCCTCGAAGGCGCGCATTTGATGGAAGGGCAGCACGTACTGATAGACGCGAACGTAGTCGCTGTCCTGGTCCGGCAGCGCGCGAATCCCTGCGTAGGTGTAACCGTACTCGGTGGTGACGACTTCGAGTTTGGGTGCGGTGGAGCGGGCGCGAAAGCCGCGTGTATCCAGGGTGCGCGCGCGACTTTGGAGAAAACTGCGATGCAGGAATGACGAGTGCGCGGTGTCGATGCCGCCTTCCAGAAGCTGCAGCCAGTTCGCCTCGCCCAGGTGCTTGCAGACGTCCAGGCTCTCCGCTGGGACTCGCATCCACTCCTGCGTCTGCAGCGGCGGCGGATCGCCTGGACCCATGTAGGTCCACACCACTCCCGCGCGCTCGACGGTTGGATAAGCAACCGCGCGGACTTTCGTCCGAAAGTCCGATTCCGCGGGCTCGTTGGGCATGTCCACGCACGTCCCCTCCACGTCGAACTTCCAGCCGTGGTAGACGCATCTGAGGCCACTTTCCTCGTTGCGACCGAAAAAGAGCGAGGCGCCGCGGTGTGGGCAGTTGTGCGCTACCAGGCCGACTCGGCCAGTGGTGTCGCGGAAGGCGATGAGCTGTTCGCCGAGCAGCATGATTCGGACGGGATCGCTGTCGGGGCGCGGTAGCTCCGCGGACAGCATCGCCGGAATCCAGTACCGCCGCATGGTGAGGCCCATGGGCGTACCGGGTCCCGTTCGCGTGATGCGCTGGTTGATGGCTTGACTGAGCACGGCCGCCCTCCTGGTTTCAGCTTATCGTGTTGCTCGTCGATCGGATTTTGCTGGCGGCAGTCCCAGCGATGATCGAGCGTAGGCGACCGCCGCGGGCTCCCAGCTCAGCCCGAAATGCGCGGCCGCCGCGTTGACGTCGCGCCACATGCGTTGCAGATCGGAAGACTCGTAGATGCCGTGGCCGGCCGTCAACTCGAACAGCGTGTTGACGGCGTGCCTCGCCTGCTGGACGGCGTAGCCAATGTCACGACGCTGCACGGTCCGTTCCGGCGGCGAAAGCGGTCGCTCCGCACCCTCCATGAGTCGGCGGGCGGCGCGCTGCAGCAGCAGATAGGCGACGTCCACGTCCGTGCTGGCGCGGGCGAAGCGTTCGAGATTGGCGGAGTGGTCGGCGACGTGCGCTTCAGGGAGACTGGCGAAGCGACGTTGCAGCGTAGCGCGCGCCGCGGCCACGGCGCCGCGCGCGATGCCCACCGGCGTGGCGGGGAGGACGAAGCTCCAGGTCGACCCCGGCAGACGGTACAGCGGGCCTGGATTGATTGCCCTCCCGGGGCTGTTGCCCGCCTCCAGGTCCGCCTGGCGGATCGAGCGATGTTCGGGAACGAACGCGTCAGGTACCCGCAGGGATTTACTGCCGGTTCCCTTCAAGCCCGTCGCAAACCAGTCGTCTTCGATGAGAAAGTCCGAACGCGGAATCAGGAACCAGCGAGCCTCCGGCGGCCCCTGGTCAGATGGAACGCTGCCACCCACGACCACCCAGTCCGAGTGGTCGACGCCGCTGCAGAAGGCTCCGGCGGCCGCGCGCCACCGATACCCGCCCGCGACTCGCTCGACCGTGCCGCCCAGCCGGATCAGCGACGCCACTAGCGAGTCCGGGTTGGTGAACACCTCGCTCTGAGCTTCGAGCGGGAACTGGCTGACCAGCCATACGTGGCCGAGCAGCACGCCGTAGACCCAGCCGGTCGAACCGCAGGCGGCGGCGACCTCGGCGATGACGTCCACCCAGACTTCCGGCGGAAGCTCCGAGCCTCCCCAGCGGCGCGGCAAGGCGATTTTGAAGAGTCCGCTGTCGCGTAGCTCGTCCACGCTCTGGCGCGGAAGCTGGCGCAACGTTTCGACTTCGACGGCGCGAGCGCGAAAGCCAGGGGCAAGCGCTTGTGCCCGGGCGACGGCCTCGGTTGGGGTCAACCGCAGCGCGTGAGGGCGGGAGGCTGACCAGAGCAGGGAAGTCGCGGGCGTCACGGCATCTGGCATGCTATCGCACAAATTCAGTACTCGCAAGCAGTGTGCGCCCACGCGTGAGCGCCCGGCCTCGGCCCAGCCTCAACCGCGTGTGCGCGCCTCGCCCGCGACGTCAAGTTCGCGCTCCTGACACGGTTGGCATTATCGCACTCCTGCGATAGACTCGGCTGCGTCGAGGGAGATGGATGTTTCATGGCTCTGCGCAGCAGCGACGATCGTTCGGTCGAAACAGGTCTCTACCCCGGCATCGCTTCGCGGCGGCAGTTCCTGCGCACCCTGACCGGCGGCGCGCTGGCCGTTTCGGCGCTGCCGCTGCTGAGCGCGGCGTGCGGTCCGGCGGCGTCGACACCCGCGGCCGCGACACCGGGAGGTGCCACGAGTACGGTAGCTACCAACGTTGCGCCCGCGACAACGGCGCCCACCCTGGCCGCCGCAAGGACGGCAACCTCCTCGAGTGCCAGCGGTTTGCCAACCTATAGCCCGTACGCGAACAAGCCGAACCCCGACTTCCCCAGCAAAGGGCCACAGTTCGAGGACGGCTACCTGAACTATCCCGCCAATCCCGTGAAGTCGCAGCCCGCGACTCCACCCGGCTCAGGCAGCACGATTCTCGCGACGCTCGTCGGGCTGTATCCACCGCCGACACCCGTGGACCAGAACCCGGCCTGGCAAGCCGTCAACAAAGCGCTGAACGTCGATTTTCGCTTCGACGTCGTGCCGCTCGCCGACTACGTGGCGAAAGTTGGGACGCTGATGGCGGGCGGCGCCAATGACCTGCCAGACATCCTGTGCTTCTTCAGCGCACCGACGACAGCCGTGCCCAACGTGCCCGCCTACTTGCAGCATTCAGCCGCGGATCTGACGCCGTATCTGGCGGGCGACGCGATCAAGGATTACCCGAGCCTCGCCGCCATCCCGACATACGCCTGGCGGAACTCGGGCGCGGTCATCAACGGCCACGTCTACGGCGTTCCGCTGGAGCGATGGTCGGCGGGCGGTAGCCAGTTGCTGAAGAACACCCAGATGTGGGACGCGCACGTCGGCGAGGGTTACGTGCCAAAAAGCGCTGACGATTTCAAGCGGGTCCTCCAGGAGTTGACACAGCCGGACCGCAATGTCTGGGGTTTCGGTGGGTTTCAGGGCGCCGCCTATAACCTCAGCTCGTTCTTCGTTCAAGTCTTTGGCGCCCCGAACAACTGGATGCTGGATTCGAGCGGTAAGCTCGTCAAGGACATCGAAACCGATCAATACAAGCAAGCGGTTGGCTACGTGCGCGAGCTGGTCAGCGCCGGGGTGATGGATCCAGACTCCGATACGATTTCGAGTCAGACCGCCTACCGCGACACGTTCCTGGCCGGCAAGCTTGCGAGCGCCGTTCAAGCCTTTGGCAACAACTGGTTCGACGTGTGGTCAAAGGGCCAGAAGGCCAGCCCCAGAGTGGATTACCTGCTGGTGGACCCGTTTCCGGCACAACCGGGTGCTGCACCGGTCACCTATCTCGGAGCCGGCTACAACTCGCTGGCAACACTCAAAGCCGCGTCACCCGAGCGCATCCAGGAAATCTTGCGCGTCATGAACTGGCTGGCTGCACCATTCGGCAGCCAGGAGGACCTGCTGCTCACGGATGGTCTGGCTGGGACCCACTACAACCTGGACGCAAATGGCAATCCAGTAACCACCCCCGCGTGGAATGCCGACGTCAACAACGTCCCGTGGCGGTACGTTATTCAGCATCCGCAAGTTATCTACTTTCCGGGGGCTCCGGACTTCGTGAAACTCGAATACAACGCCGAACAGAGCTTGCTTCCACCAGGTGTGGCTGATCCCTCGCTCGGACTACCGTCTCCCACCAACGATGCCAAAGGCACCAAGCTCAACCTGGGCGTGCTCGATACGCTGGGCGACCTTGTGGCCGGCCGACGTCCGCTGTCTGACTACGATCCGATGGTCAAGGATTGGCAGTCGAACGGCGGCGAGCAGATCCGCGCCGAATTTCAACAGCAGCTTGCCTCACGGCCGCATTCCTGACAGCCAAATCCGCACCAGTACGGCGCACGGCGGCGAAGCGTTCGGTGTACCGCGAGTCTGGCCAGATCTGACCTGGGGCCGCAAGCGTGGCCGGATCGACCAGGCGCGGGCGCCAACGCTCTTTGCTGAGGTCAACGCCCATCGGCAGCCTGGGATCAGGCGGCACCGGCGACCTCCGGCGGCACGGTCCAGACGTCGACCAGGATGGTCTCACTTCGCGCTGCGCGCTCAGTCGCTCGCGAGAGTGCGGAGGACAATTCCAACGCGTCCTTGATCGGGCCAATGCTGTCGATGCCGCAGCCGCGCGCGAGCGCCGCGAAGTCGGGTGCCGGGTCTTCGATGCGCACCGCGATGCCGCGGTTCTCTACTGGACGCCCGCGCTCCACGGCAACCCCGCGCTGATGCATCTCATCGTTGGAGTAGGAGCGGTTGTTGTCGACCACCCACAAGCCGGGAATTCGATGATGTGCGGCTGTCCACAGTGCTTGCACGGAGGCGAGCATCTCACCGTCGCCGAGGACGGCGACTGGCAGCTTCCCGCTGCCCCTGAGCGCCAGCGCTGCTCCCAGCGCCACGCCCGGGCCGGCACCTACCGCCGCCCCGCCGCCGTAGCCGAAATACACCCCCGGGCCCGAGAGTGTGGCCACGCCAGGCGCAAAGTGTCGCAGGCGCTCGTGGTCGTATGTGAATACGAATGGAAAGTCCTTGACGGCTTGCCAGACCTCTCCCATCAGACGTGTTTCCGAGATACCGGGTCCGTCCCAGCGCGCATGCACCAGTTGCTGATGCCTGGCCCGCAGCTCCGCCTGCTGCGCCGCCAGCCAGTCGCGTCGTCGCTCGATGCGGTCTCGCGCCGCGCTCTGAATCTGGGAGCGGCATTCGTCCACGATGAATGGCAGTGCCACATCAGACCGCACCAGCATCGGCACATCCACGGCGGGCAGTGGCTGGTAGTCCGCCGGCCCACCGCGATGCACCAGCTCGTCGAGTGAAACATGGATGACTGTCTGCTCGCGAGCGGCGGCCACCGCGCCGCGATCGCGCGTCGTGGCGCCGGACCGGACGCGGAGAGCCCCGTCCAGGTCCAGCACGTCAAGCGCAAGGACGACGTCGGCGCGCGGCAGCAACCGCGACTGCTCTCCGTAGAAGTCGTAGGCATGCGGCGTGGGAAAGCTGGTACGCCCGCCAAGGCTCACGACCGGCATCGCCAGGAGCTCGGCCAACTCGACGAGCCGCGGCACGCCAGCCGGGTGGGCGCCAGAGCGATCGGCCAGACACACCGGCATTTCCGCCTCGACCAGCAGCCGGGCTACCTGTTTGACCTGATTCCGATCCGGCTCAGCTGGCGGGGCGCGTCGATAGCGACTCACTTCTGGCAGTGTGTGTGGTGGCACCAATCGCTGCTCTTGCAGTGTGACGTCGAAACACACATACACCGGGCCAGCTGGCTCCGTAACGGCGATGCGATACGCGCGCAGCAACGACTCCGGAATGTCCGCCACCGAACCAGGCTGATCGTCCCACTTGGTGAACTCGCGCACCAGTCCACCCTGCACATTGGCCGTGTGTTGCCAGTCCACGGCGCCGCGCCGTCGGGTCGAATCGAGCGGGCCAGTCCCGCCGATGACGAGTACGGGCGCCCGGTCACACCATGCGTCATAGATCGTCATGCTCGCGTTCAACAAGCCGACGACGTTGTGCAGCAAGGCGGCCATCGGCCGCCCAGTCGCTCGGAAGTAACCGCGCGCAAGCGCGACGGTGATCATCTCGTGATTGCACAGGATCAACTCAGGGGCGCGGTTCGCGGTGTAGTTGACGGCGGAGTCATGAATGGCCCTGAACGTCGACCCCGGCAGGATCGCCGAATACTCGATACCAAGGCGACGGAGCATGTCCATGACCACGTCGGAGCCCCACTCAGGGCTTCCCGCTCGGTCGGCGACTGGGACGGACATCAGCGCGCGGAGGCGCCAGCGCAATAGCGCACGTATGCGTTAGCCACCGTCCAGAGCGAGTACACTGGGCACATGGTAGTCGCACAGGGGATCGCAGACGTGTGTCTGCTCAGCCGTAACGGCGTCGTGCGCTGCCGGGTGGACGGCGCCCGGACCCAGGTGGAGGTGCTCGGCGAAGCGCTCGCTGGCGAAAACATACGTTCCATTGTGGCGGATCCACTTCACGCGCTGCGCCTGTACGCGTGCAGCACCACCGAGGTATATCGTAGCGATGACGGCGGACTGACCTGGCAGTGGCTGCCAGCTGGCGGCCTCACCTACCGCGAATTCTGGACCATGGCGGTGCATCCCACGCGGCCCGACGAGCTGTATGTGGGTACCTTACCGGCGGCAGTGTTCGTCAGCCAGGATGGCGGCAAGTCATTCCGCGAGCTCAGCGGAATCCGCGACCTGCCCGATTTCCCGCGCTGGACGTTTCCACCTCCGCCACACGATTCACATCCGCGTGTCATCGCGCTGTCGGCCGCGGCGCCTGACGAGATCGTCGTGGGCATCGAGGAAGGTGGCGTGATCGTCAGCATGGATCGCGGCACGACCTGGCGCGACATCAGCGGACCGCCCGATGCCTCAGCATTACCATCAACTCCCAATCCAACCGGCTTGCTGGCGTACGAGCCCAGCGGCCACATCGAGGGCCGTGTTCACCGCGACGTGCACTGGCTCGTGCGCGACCCGCGGCGGACCGAGCGGTTGTTTGCCACGACTGGCCGTGGCACGTATCGCACCGACGATGGCGGCCAGCACTGGCGACGCCTCGAATACGGAATCGGTGGCGGCTACGCGGTGCCGATTGCGCTGCACCCCGACGGGCCCGAGCGGCTATTCGTCGGCGCGGCGGAGAACGGCCCACCCGCCTGGAAGGGACCCAAAGGCCCGCGCACGGGGCCGTTTACGGCCTCGCGCTACAGTCGCGACTTGAGTGAGCAGGTCGGCGGCGCTCACGCGTGGGTGCTGCGTACGGAGGATGCCGGCGAGACGTGGCACAAGCTCGAAAATGGCT
>JAFAOS010000228.1 GCA_019247515.1 Chloroflexota bacterium
GTCACGATCACCCTGACCTTCTGGACGCTGTACGCGCGCATTGCTCGCGCCGAGACGCTCGGCCTGGGCGCGCACGAGTTCGTCCTGGCGGCCGTGGCGAGTGGTGCGCATTCCGGCCGGGTGCTGCGCCAGCACATCCTGCCCAACCTGCTCAATAGCATTGTGGTGGTCGCTACACTCCAGTTGGGCCAGGCCATTCTGTTCGAATCGGCGCTGACGTTTCTCGGGCTGGGCCTCCAGCCGCCGGCGAATGCCTGGGGGTTGATGATCGCCGACGGCGGTCTGTACCTGTCCACCGCGTGGTGGGTGCCGACCTTCCCCGGTCTGGCGATCATGGTCACCGTGCTGGTGGGCGCCAACCTGCTGGGCGACTGGCTGCACGACCGCCTGGACCCGCGGCTGGCGGGCGCGTAGCGGACTGTTTCGACTCGAAACATGACGATCTTCCGCTGCACGATAGGTAGCCACTCTACGTCGTGCACTGGGGCGAGTCAGAGATGGCGAGGCGCTTCGGCGGGCGAGCCGAGTGGTCGCGAGCGGTGCGCGCGGTCCAGCGCTCGAAGGGCTTCCGCGTCGGCGCCGGTCTCGAGCAGGTGCGTGCGCTCGTCGAAGATTTTCTCGTAACCCGGCGGCGAGAAGATGGCCAGGAATCGGCATGGACGGTCGCTCGGATTGGCGAAGCGGTGCGCGAACCCACGCGGGACCAGGACAAAGCTACCTGGCGTGGCGGTGATCACCCGTTCATCCAGTTGCATCTCGAGCGCACCTTCCAGGATGTAGAAGCCCTCCTCGTGTCCCTCGTGGAGGTGCAGGGGCACGCCGCGCGAGTGAGGGACTGCTTCGTATTCGAACGCCGAGTAATACTGGCCGGTGTCCTCGCCGTCGGCTTTGAGCAGCATGCGATCAGGGATGTTGGCCATGCGCATCGGGTGGCCTTCACCCGGACCCAGCACCACCGCTCGGCCAACGAACGTCAGCTCAGCATCACCCGCGTCGGTCATGTCCCTGGAGCGTATCGCGTTCGCTCCAGTTTGTTCATCGAGTCCGTGGCGCCGCGCCTGGCGCGCTGCCGCTCAGCAAGACCTGGGGTCGGGTGCCGAGCCGTTCGGTGCGCTCGGGCCCGACCAGCACCGTGTCGCCGAAACGCACGTCATGGCTACGGGCGGGATCGTTCTCGGTTGGAAACGCACCGGGCTTGACGATGAACACCGTGTATGCCTCGAGGCGGTCCTGTCGGGTTCGAGCGTGGGTCTCCGTCGGGATCAGCAGCGGGCCGTCGTTGCCAAGCCCACGACCGTGCACCAGAAAGTCGATGCACAGGTCGCCCCCACGCGCGACCGCCTTGACCTGGTCCTCGACCTCGCCCCAGGTGCCGCCCGGCCGCATGACTTCGAGCGCGCGATTGAACGCCGCCTTGCTCAGCTCGAATGCATCCACTGCCGCCCGAGGAGGCTGGTCCACGAAATATGTCTGGGCGATCTGCGCGCCGTAACCCGAAATGCTGGGACCGATTTCGAGCACCACCTGCGTCTCAGGCTGCAGCTCACCAGGTGGCGCGGTGGTGTAGCGGTGCTTGCGCTCGCCCCAGCGGCCCGGGCACCAGGCCAGCATCGGCGTGTCGGAGTGCCCTTTGATCTGCTCGACGAGGATCTGACCGAAGATCTCGGCCTGCGACGCGCCGACCCGCCCGTGGTCCACCAGCGGCTGCAGCGATCGCTCGGCCAGCAGCACCGACTCCCGAAGCGCATCAATCTCCTCCGGCCCTTTGACGTACCGTGCTTCGGCCAGTACCGGCGTGCCGTCCACCACTCTGGCGCGGGGCAAGGCTTCGAGCACGCGCAGCGTCGTCGTGTGGTTCAGGTAGCCCTCCGGCTGGCGGACCGAAGCGTAGTTGTGGCCGGCCAGCCCGGCGATGCCGACCGTTGCCGAGCCGATCGACAGCGAGCGCAACACCGAGGCGACCGCCTCGCCATACGGCACCCGCGTCGACCCGCTCGCGGTGGCGCTGCGGCGATCCGCGATCCAGCCCTCTCGCGTGACGGCCAGGTTGCTGTCCTCACCGCCGAGCACCAGAATTGGCTCGCCTTGCAGCGGAAAGAGCGTCACGCCCGTAATGTTGGCGATGTACAGCGCGTCGGCTTCCTGCCACTGCGGAAAAACCAGTAGCCAGTCGATGCCCTGGCGCTCCATCGCGGAGCGGATGCGCTGCCAGCGGCGATCGCGTTCATGGGAGGTGAAGCGGGCGGCGCCACCCGCGTGAGACCAGTGCATGGCTTACGTGCTCCTGACGCGTACCAGTGTAAAGACTCCGACCCGGCCATCCGGCAAGCCAGTTCACGGTCGGGGTAAGCTGGGCGGCAGGAGGGCCGCTCATGACGGACACTGGTTCCGACCTGACCGAGGCGCCCCCGCGCAGCGGCGAACTCGCTGGGTTCCGCGAATTGCAGGCGCGGGTCCTCGAGCGCTTCGGCTCGCCGGCGCGGTCGCGAATGCTGCGGATTGCAGACCCGCCGATCGACGCGCACGTGCTGGATGCAGGCACGGGCGAGCCGGTGCTGCTCCTGCACGGCGGCATGGGCTACGCGGTCAACTGGGAACCACTGCTCGATTTGCTCGCCGCGGAGTGCCGTGTGGTCGCGCCCGACCGGCCCAGCTGTGGACTCAGCGACCTCTATGACGTGTCGAACGTCGACGTGCTGGACTATGCGCCGGCCTTCGTCGGCTCGGTCCTGGACGCGCTGGCCTGGCCGAGCGCCAGCTTGATGGGCAACTCCCAGGGCGGCTTCTGGAGCATCCTGTTCGCGCTGGCGCACCCGGAGCGCGTCCGCAAGCTGATTCTGATTGGCGCTCCGGCGGGCATCGACCCGCTGCCGCCCCACCTGGCGCCGTCGCGGAGCGGAACACCACCGCCGCCCGCACCACCCCGATCCCGCCGCGAGCGGATCGAACGCACGCTGGTGGTCAACGGCAGCCGGGTCGGCGACGACCTGGTGGCAGTCAACGCGGCAGGTGATGCCCTGTCGGGCGCGGCGGAGGCTGGCCGCACCTACATCGGCAGCTTCATCAGGAACGGCGAGATCAATCCACGCTACAACCTGCGACCGCGACTGGCGGAGATCAGCGTACCGACCCTGTTCATCTGGGGCACCGAAGACCGCTACGCGCCACCCAGCAGCGGGCACGCCGCGGCAGCCACGATGCCGAACGCCCGAGTGGTCGAAGTGCCGCAGGCCGGGCACCTGGCGTGGTGGGACCAGCCCGAGACGTGCGCCGCCGCGACGCTCGAGTTCCTGCGGCGCTGAGCAGTCGCCGCGACGCGACGTTACGGCACACGCCCGAGCTGGTCGAGCGCGTACTGCACCGGCGCCGGGTCGATCACCTGGCTGACGTCGATCTTCTGCTCAAGGGTCCCGACTTTCACGAAATAGTCCTGCAGCTTGTCAAAACCCTCCAGGTGGAAAGTGTCGTTGGGATCGACCGACTGCATGCGGCCTTTGTCGATGAGCTCGTGCCAGACCGCCGGATCCTTCGTCAGCGTGTAGTTCGTGAGCGAGGTGATGATCGCGTCCTTCGCCGCCTGGCCGCCCTGATTTTGTTGGAACGCGGCGTAGTAATCGCGTTGACCGCGCAGGTGCGCGAGGGCGAAGCGCTTCAGCGCATCAGGCTGGCGCTGCGCGAATGCCGGGCTCTCGACAAGCAAGAATGGGTCGTAGTTCGGGAACAGCTGGCCGGCCCACAACACCTCGCGCGCGATGCCGCGGTCTTCGGCCGCGGTCGCCAGCGGCTCGATCTCCCAGGCCGCGTCGAGCCGGTGGCTTGACAGTGCCGGCAGCATGTCCGGAAAGCCGAGCTGCACGAACTGCGCGTCGTCGGCGGTGAGATTGCCCTTTGCCAGCGCCAGCTCGACAAACAACTGCGCGCTGGTCTTGGGCGCCTGCCCGGCGCCGATGGTCATGCCCTTCAGGCTCTCCGGTCCGGTGTAGCGGCCGGAGTCGACCAGGTCCTGGCGCACGATGATGGCCGCGTTCTTGTCCTCGGGCGGGATATAGGTGAGCGGCGCCATGATTCGCATGCCGATGTTGCGCGAGACGGCGTTGATCGAGGCGACGTCCAGGGCGATGGCCGCCAGATCCAGGCTGCCAGACAGCAAGCCCGCGATGGCTTCGCCGCCGGCCAGCCCCGGCTGCAGCTGGACGTCCAGCCCCTCCTGGTTGAAGTAGCCACGATCGAGGGCGATGAAGGTGCCCGCCTCACCCGCCAGACCCTGGGACGACAGGCGGATGGTGGTGGTCGGACCGCCCGACGTAGTGGTCGACGCGTCCGTCGCGGCGGACGCCGTCGGTTCCGGCGCGGGTGCGGACGGCGACGCGCAGGCGGCGACCATCAGCACCAGCGCCGCCGCCACACGGATCGATACCAGAGCATAGAGGCGGTTCACGGCTCGATCTCGATGAACTGCGAGGGCTGGGAGCCCAACCGTCGGGCGCCCGAGGACGTGGCGACCACGGTATCGCCCCAGCACGTCGGCTTCTCGCCGGCGGCGTTGCGTACCAGGGGCTTGAGGATGAAGGTCGCGTTCTCCAGGATCGGCCAGTCGAGCTGCCGGCGATCACGCGAGTTGAAGATGACCATCGGCGCGTCGTTCCCCAGCCCGCGACTGTGGATAATCACGCTGCAGGAAAATGGTGTCCCGCGCGCGGCCTGCTCGCCGATCGAGACGAATTCGGCCATGCTGGCGCCGGGTGTGAGTCGCTCGTAGCAGCGGGCCACTGCCTCCTGCTGGACCTTCCACATCTCGTGCCGTTCGTCGTCCAGTCGTCCCAGAACGGCGGGTTGCGTGACCTGGCCGATGTAACCGCCCCATCGACCGTCGATCTCCATAGCGAACACGTCGCCGGTCGCCAGTGGTCGCTGGGTCGCGACGAAGCCGTTCGTCGGCGGCTGGGGGTTGCCCACCGACCACAGCAGCATCGTCGGCACGTCCGACCCGCCCTCGACCAGCGTCGACAGCATGCGACCGAACACCACGCATTCGGGCACACCTGGCCGCGCCGAATGGCGCAACGTGTCGATGGCGCGTTCCACGAGCGTGATGGCCTGGCGCATGAAGGCGATCTCTTCGTCGCTTTTGACGTAGCGGGCCTCGTCCATCAGGTGTGTCGCATCGACCAGCTCGGCCTGAGGAAACGTCTCGTGGAGGTTGCGGAACGTGCCGGTGGCGACGATGCCCTCCGGCATGCGAATCATGCCGCCCAGGCCGGGTACACCGATGCGGATACCGGGGTGGTCGACGGCCGGATGCTCCTTCAAGCGGTCGATGCTCGCCTGGGAAATCGAAAAGAATCCGGGTCGGACGTCGGTGACCCAGTCCTGGAAACGCAGCCAGTAGTCCTTTGGTGGGATCGGCCCGACCAGCGCGGTCACCTCGCCATCCGCTGGGTCGCGGGGAAACACGCAGCCAGCTGTCGCCGATCCGCCGCCGATGCCCGTCAAGTAGCGCACATTCGCCTGCAACTGGTCCCAGGCGCCGGTGTGCGAGGGCGCCACCAGCACGTCGAGGTTGTCGCGCTCCATCAGCTGCCGGACGCGTGCCCACCGGCGATCACGTTCTCCGAGAGAAAAATGCGGTACGGCGAGTTTCGGGCTGATGGCGCTGGCCATGCCCGGCGCCGCGGAGCTGTCGATCGTCGTCATCGGCGTGCCTCAGGCGAGCACCGGTTGCGCGGCTTCGCGTTTGCGCGCGGCTTCGACCTCCGGCCGGTAGCGCTCGTTCAACTGCTGGCGGTAGGCGGCGCGTTTGCGCACCCGCTGGTCCACCTCCGGCGGAATCACCACGAACGGCGGCCGCAGTGGACCCGGTTGCGCGTAGTCGCCATAGCCGCTGGCCAGCTTCGAGGCGGTCTCGAGCCATTGGCGCACCGCCAGGCCCTCGCCGCTGGCCAGTGGCTGTTCGCCGAGGTCCAGCATGATGCGCAGCGCGGCTTGCGTGTCACCGCGCGCGATCGCGTCGCGCAGCGCCAGCTCCGGCCATGGGCCCATCCACACTTCGTGCGACCAGAAGCCGGTGGCGCCCAACTCGCCAAACGGATAGATCTGACCAGCGTTGACGAAGACGCTCACCCGGCCACGGGTCTGCTGCATCAAGCGGATGAATCCGCGCGTATCGCGATGGCTGTCTTTCATCCCCACCACCTGAGGAATCGCCGCAAGCTCGCGAAATGCTCCGGGTGGCAGCGTGACGTTGTGGAGGTCCGGATTGTGGTAGATCATGATCGCCAGCTCTGGAAACAGATTGGCGATGTCCCGGTAGAAACGGATGGCGTTGTCAACGGTCGAAGGGAAGTAAAACGGCACACCGACGAGCACGCCCTCCGCCCCAGCCTCTCGCGCCACCCGCATGCGGCGGACGACCTCACGGCTGTTCAGCGCGGTGCAGCCAATGAACAGCGGCACGCGGTGTTTGACGGCTTCCACCGTGGCGTGGGTGAGCGTCACGTACTCCTCCCACAGGAGCGTATGGAATTCCCCGTAGCTGCCACTGGTGGCCAGCACGTCGATGCCGTCGCCAATGATGCGCTCGACGCCAGCTTTCAGGTGCTCGACGTCGATTGTATCCATAGCAGTAATGTCACTCGCGTTGCCCGTCGCGAAGGCGGGCATCATGGCCATCACCCCGTGCAGCTCGTCAGGACTGTACATACGCCCTCCTCTATCTCACGCAAGCGAGGAGGCTACCATCCAGCGGCGTGGACAGGGCGTTCATCGAGCTGCGCGAGGTCTCGAAGCGGTTCGGCGGGGTGCAGGCGCTCGCGGGCATCAACCTGTCCATCGCGCGCGGCGCGGTGCACGGCCTCGTCGGGGAACATCCACCTGGCGCTGTCGGCCATGATCAATTTCATCCTGATCTCCCCGCGCATGGTGCAGGAGCGGCTGGGACGGCTGCTGATGGAGGTCGGCATCGACAAGCTGATCTGGGGCTCCGAAGCGTCGTTGGGCGGCCCTCCGCGCGGCTACCTGGAGGCCGTGATGCAGCTGGAGATACCAGAAGACCTGCGGATCGGCTACGGTTTTCCTCAGTTCACGCGCAGCGACAAACAGAAGTTCCTGGGCGAAAATTTTGCCAGGTTGATGGGAATTGACATTGCGGCCAAGAAGCGGGCGCTGTACGGCTCCGATGGTGTCGTTGGGGCGCGAGCCGCAGTGTCGTGAGCTCCAACGTCGATCACGCAAAGTTGCAAGCGCGCGTGCGCCAGGTCAGCCGCGCCATGGGCTACCACGGCGGCGGGCTCCGCCTGGAGGACGTCTCGGCCGAGGGACACGTGAAGCTGCGCTTCGTAGGGATGTGCAGTGGATGCCCCACGCGTGTGCTGTGTGGCGCGCACACCGTCACGCCAGCCGTGCTGCAGATCGACGGAGTGCAATGCGTTGACTTGCCGGGCGCGCGTATCTCGGACGAAGCTCGGGCGCGCTTCGCCTCGGCGTTCGATCCGCCAGCCGCATGAATCCCCTGTTCAACGGCAATCGCCTGAAACTCGGCACGTTCGCGACCAACGCCAGTGGCGGCTGCGCCATGACCTCCGCTGACGGCCGTCTGCAAGCCGCGTGGCCCGAAACGCTGCGCCTCGCGGAGCCGGTCGACTCCGCCGGTATGGAAGCCATCGTGCCCATCGCCCGCTGGAAGGGCTTTGGCGGCCAGACCAACTTCAACGGTCGGGTATTCGAGACCCACACCTGGGCGGCGGGGCTGGCGCAAGCCGCCCACCAGGCGGCAGTGTTCGCCACCTCGCACGTCCCAACGGTTCACCCCATCCTCGCCGCCAAACAAGCTGTCACGATCGACCACATCTCTGGGGGTCGCTTCGCGCCCAACGTGGTGTGCGGCTGGTTCCAACCCGAGCTGGAGATGTTCGGCGCGCCGATCATGCCGCAGGCAACCCGCTACGACTACGCGGCCGAATGGCTCGAGGTGGTCAAGCGCTTGTGGTCGGCCGAGGAAGAGTGGAGCTTCGAAGGCGGTTCTTCAAGATCGAACGCGCGACCGATCACTCAAGAGAGCAGGTGAGGCGGCTGCTGAGCGCGGCAGGAACGGGTCGAAAGCGTCACTCGGGCGCGGAAAACGAGGCAGCACCCGCTCCATGAACAGATCGAACGACGCCGCTACCTTGTCGTCCTCCACGTAGCCGTTGAGAAATTGCGCGGCGACATGGCGGATGCCCGCCCGCTCGTGCGCCTCGATCCGCGCGGTGACGCTCTCGGGACTGCCCACGAGCATGGTGCACCGCACGAACGCGTCGTGATCTGGCGGAATCGACGGCAGCGCTTGCGGGAGGGAGCCGGGCGCTTTCGCATACGCGGCCTTCATCGCCGCGCTCCACCCCAGACAGAAGCGCACCTGATGCGGGTCGAGTTCGGCTTCCTGGAGAGATCGGGCATACAGGGCGACGGCGAACCTGGGCGCCAGGTCCTCCGCGCCGAGCCGTGAGGTCATCGACACCCAACCCTGGCCGGCGGTGTCGACGATGCTGGCTTCGCGTGAGCTGGCGCGGCCGAGCTGCGGGTGCGGCTTGCGAAACGATGCTGGATTGATCCTGCCGTTCAGCTCGATCTCGCCCGACGGAGTCTCGCAGTGGAGCGGTGGATCCTGCGCGGTGTGAGCCAGCGCGCGGAAAAAGATGTCGAGGTTGCGATCCATCAGCGCGTACCGCTCGGGGACGCTCTGCCCGAAACCGCCGTACTCGACGAATGACAGGCCCGGGCCGAGGCCGACGATGCAGCGACCGCGCAGCGCCAGGTCCAGGAAATTGCACTGTTCGACGCTCTCGAACAGGCTTGCGTCGCGGTCAGGACCCGGAGCTGAGGGGCTGGATGTACAGGGTGAAGCGCACGTGAACGGCTGGCTACGACTGGGCGGTGGTTGAGACCGCGCGTGCGCCGTGTGGCCCGGCCGCCGCCACCGCTGCGGCGGCCACCTCCTCGCCGAACGCGCCCTTTATTCCTGCCAGGGCGTCATCTGCGTCGGCGCCACCGCCCGCCACGCCGACAGCGCCGACGCAACCGTCGTGGACCATCACCGGCGCGCGGCCCCGCATCAGGACCAGCCCGCCCAGCCCTCGGCGGCTTGCAGCGCCACCCGCGACACACCGTCCATCCGCACGCTGGCCACGGGATCACCGGCCGCGTCGCCTCGTCAAAGGAAATCGTCGGCTGCGGGTTGGGCACGCGCACCTCCGGAAGTGAGCGTGACGTATGATAGCGCGTGGTGCGGACGGTCGAAGCCCCGCTGGTCGGACGCCACACGGCGGGAGTGCTTGCCTATCTTGGCGCGGCGTCATTTGCGGGTTTGCTGGCGTCCATCTCGCGTGGACCGCGCAGCCGGATTCCGCCGCTTCTGGGAGTGATCAGTCACGTGAGCCTGTTGCCCGCTATTGCCTGGCTGCCGGCCCCCAGCTGGGCGCGGCCGGGTGGGTACGCGTGGATGCTGCTGGACACGCTGCTGGGTGTCTTCGAGCTGAACCTGATCGCTTCCGAGCCGCCCGACGACGAACGCGAGCGGTGGGAGAAGCTGATCACCTGGATGCGCTACGGTCTGCACGTGTGCGCCGCCACGTGGATCATCCCCGCGTCGTGGCGCGCGCCCGGCTGGCGGCGCGTGTTGGGAGTCGTTTTCGGCGCATCGCTGGGCGGATTCTCGTTCGTCGCGCACCGGCTGCCGCGTCCGGCGATGGCACCCATCGGCGTGCTCCAGGTCGCGTGGCTGGCCTGGATCGGCTGGACGCTCCAGCGGTCGCGCGGGCCGCGTTCCCGAAGACTGTTTCGATTCGAAACGTGAGCCAGGCCGAGCTGCTGAGCGAAGTCCAGCACTTTCTCTTTCACGAAGCCTGGCTGCTGGACGAACGCCACCTGTACGCCTGGCTCGACCTGCTGACCGACGACGTGAGCTACACGCTGCTGGTGCGCGAAAAGACGTTGCGCAAAGATGCCAGCCCGGCCTCCGACGCGGCCCCAACCCGCGTGTTGACGGTAGATGACAAAGCGTTTCTCACCCTGCGCGTGCGGCGGCTCGACAGCGGCATGGCACACGCCGAGAAACCCGCGTCGATCACGCGCCACCTGATCTCCAATGTGTACATCGCCGCTGAGGCGGGCGACGAGCTGAGCGTGCGCTCGAGCTTCCTGGTGTATCAGGCGCGCCTGGAAACCGACGACCAGACCTTCTATGGCCAGCGGGAGGACGTTCTGCGGCGCGTCGGCGGCGACAACGGCGGATTGCGCCTGGCGCAGCGCACGGTGACGCTCGACCACGTGACCATCCCCCGCACGCTGACGATCTTCTTCTGAGCGCCGCACTCCCTCTCCCAGAGGGAGAGGTGATTCCACACTTGCGTCAGTCCGCCGCGCCGCGGGCGATCGGCTTGTGGCCCCACACGTCGCCGCGTTCGTAGCTCTGCAGCACCCACGTGGCGTCGTCCACCTCGCGGGCGCCGAAGCCGTATTCGAGCTCGAAGCCTGACGGCGTCTCGACATAAAACGAGACCATGTGGTCGTTCGGGTGCTTGCCGATGGTTTTGAGCAGTGGCACGCCGCGTTGCTCGGCCACGTCGTAGGCGGTGCCCAGCTCGTCCAGCGTGTTGACTTCCAGCATCAGGTGAATGAGACATTTGGGGCCGCCGGGCACCTCGCCGACGGCCACCGAGTGATGCCGCCGGTTGCAGTGTAAAAACGCGATGCGCCCCGAGCCGTAGTCCGTCAAGCGCAGCCCGAGTAAGTTCGTATAGAAGGCTTCGGCCGCCTTCTGGTCGGGCACCCGCAGCACCACGTGGCCCAGGCCGTAGTCGTCGGCTTTGAAGCTGACCATCGGCCGGCTGGCCTGGAACGGCGAGCGGGGCAGGACATAGCCGCCCACGTACACCTCGTGGCGCAGCCCTGAGGTGTCGGTGGCGGCGATGAAGCGACGCACGTGCCGCTGGCGCGCCTGCTCGGGCGTGCTCTCCTCTACCGCGAGGCCCGCCTCGCACAACCGCTTCGCGACGCACTCCAGCGCGGCCGGATTGGGCACCATCCAGCCGGCGTACAGCAGGTCGTCCTCGCCGGAGGGCACCAGCGCGATGCGGTGGTGGTACTCGTCCATGCGCAGGTACAGCGTTCCGTCCGCTCCGCGCTCGCTGATCGGCGTGCCGACGAATTCGGTGGCGAAGCGTTCCCAGGCTGGCAGGTCGCTGACGCCGAGCCCGATGTACCCCAACTGCGTAATGTCCATGGTCATCCCCGGGTAGACTCACTTGTATCACGGTACGAGTCGGCGTCGTCGGCCTGGGTATCGGTAGCGTGCTCTCGCTCCCGGAGATCGACCGCCATCCTGGCTTTGTCCTCACCGCCGCCGCCGACCTGCGCGAAGACGCGCTGGCCGCCTTCGAGCAAGCTTTCGGCGGCAAAACCTACGACAACCCCGAGGCGCTGTGCGCGAGTCCCGACGTCGACCTGGTGTACATCTGCACGCCGAACTACCTGCACGCCGAGCACGCTATCCTGGCCGCCGAGCACCGCAAGCACGTGCTGGTCGAAAAACCCATGGCGATTTCGGTGGACGAGTGCACGCGCATGATCGCCGCCGCCGAGCGGAATGCTGTCCAGCTGATGACTGGCCACGCGCACAGCTACGACCCGCCCATCCGTCTGATGCGCGACCTGGTGCGCGGCGGTGAGCTGGGCGCGCTGGTCATGCTGCAGACCTGGAACTTCACCGACCTGATGTACCGCTCGCGCGCTGCCTGGGAGCTCGATACCAGCCAGGGTGGGGGCGTGGTGTTCATCCAGGGCCCGCACCAGGTCGACGTGGTGCGCTTCATCGGCGGCGGACTGGTGCGCAGCGTGCGCGCCCGCGCGCTCGTCGCCGATCCCGAACGGCCAACCGAGGGGGCGTACACGGTGTTCCTCGAATTCGAGGACGGCACGCCGGCCACGCTGGTGTACAGCGGCTATGGCCACTTTGACACGGGCGAGTTCACGTTCTGGTTGAGCGGCACCGGCGCACCCCGCAGCCGGGACCAGCACGCGCGGACGCAGCGCGCGTACCTGCAACAGCGCGAGAGCGCGTCGCGCGAGGCCCGCCGCTTCGGCGGTACCTTCAATCGCGAGGCGGGGCTGACCGAGCGCCACCAGCCCTTCTTTGGCTTGACCCTGGTGAGCTGCCAGCGCGGCGACGTGCGTCAGTCACCTGACGGCGTGATCGTCATTGACGACGACGGCCAGCGCGAAATCAGCCTGCCCGCGGGCGCCAGCGGTCGGCAGAACATGCTGGACGAGGTCTTGCAGGCGATCGCCAGCGGCGAGCCGGCTGTCCACGACGGCCGCTGGGGACGGGCCACCGTCGAAGTGCTGTGCGCGCTCCTCGAATCCTCGCGCACTCACCGCGAGGTCGCGTTGTCGCACCAGGTTGCGCTAACCGACTGAGCTCAGCGCGCCACCCACTCGCTCTGCGCGGCGGCTGTTTCGACTCGAAACGCGCTGCTTTGCTCGAGTCGACGCCGCTCCCACGCGCGTACCGCCATGTCCAGCACGACGAAGCCGATAATCAGCAGCAGCATCGCGGTGGCCAGCGCGGCGGCCTTGGTGCCCTGGCCGAGCTCCCAGGCGACGAACGACACCATCGACAGCACCTCGCTGCCGTTGGCATACAGGGTGAGGGCCACGCTCAGCGAGCGCATGAACAGCACCCCGAGCAGCAGCCAGCCCGCGATGAACCCCGGCCGCACCAGCGCCAATACGATCAGCACGAACGTCTGCCGCCAGCTTGCGCCGGAGGTGCGCGCGCTCTCTTCCAGGTCCCGGCTCACCTGCGTCAGCACACCGCTCATCGTGCGCACGCCCAGCGGCAGGCCGAAGGTGACGTAGGCCAGCAGCAGCACCCAGATGGTGCCGTAGATGGGTACCGGTAAGCGGATATAGGCCCACAGCATGGCCAGGCTGAGCACGATGCCGGGCAAGGCCCACGGCAGCCAGACAATCAGCTCCAGCACGCGGCGCGCGACGAAGTCGGTGCGCACCACGACGTAGGCCACCACACTGCTCAGCAGCATGGCCAGGAAGGCGCCGCCGACGGCGAGAAAGAGCGTGTTCGAGAGCGCGCGCCCGATTTGCGGGTCGGAGACGATCGCCAGGTAGTTGTTGAGCGTCAACGTCTGCGGCGTGTAGACGCCAAACACGCTGAAAAACGAGGTGGCGATCACCAGACCGATCGGCAACACCACGGCAAACATCAGATACAGCCCGAACAGCGCCAGCGCGGGCACGGCCCACTTGCCCAGGTGGATGCGCTGGGGTCGGTAGCCGCGGCCCGTGATCGTCGTGTAGGTGCGACCACGCAGGAGCAGCCACTGCAGCAGCACGACGACGAGCATCACGAGCGTCAGCAGGATGGCCAGCGTCATTGCCGCGCCGTAGTTGGCGGGCGTGACCCAGCGCAGGTTGTAGTAGATCTCGTTGGTGAACACGAACACCTTGCCCGGCGTGCCCAGGATGGCGGGTGTCTCGAAGGCCTCCAGCCCAGCGATGAACGTCAGAATCGCCGCGCCGGAGAGCGCCGGGATGAGCAACGGTAACGTGATGTGACGGAAGGTGCCCGGGCCACTGGCGCCGCTCATGCGCGCGCTTTCCTCCAGGGTCGTGTCCATGTTGCGCATGGCGCCGACCACCAGCAGGTACACAAACGCGGCCGAGTGCAGCGCTTCAACCCAGATGATGCCTCCGGCGGTGTAGATATTGATCGGACCTCTGGGCGTGTGCAGCACTCCGGCGAGCAGCGTGTTGAGCGAGCCGTTGGTCGGATTGGCCAGGATCGCCCAGCCCATCGCCACAAGCAAGCCGGGCACGAAGAATGGCACCGGTGCCAGCGACTCGACGACGTTGACGAACGGGACGTCGGTACGCGCTACCAGCCAGGCCAGGAAGACGCCGAGCGCGC
>JAFAOS010000229.1 GCA_019247515.1 Chloroflexota bacterium
CACGTTCCGAGATCGGTGCGCAGGGATACGACGCTTTGTGTGCCGATGGTTCAAACTACAACCTGTTGATTGGCAACGCATCAATCGATCCAACCAGCGGTTCGGTTCCCCACCGGGCCTACCTCTGCCAGGTCAGGCGAGCACATCCTCGACAAACTGGGCGTCAGCTCGCGGACCCAGATCGCGCTGTGGGCGGCTGATAACGGCCACCTTGGGCCGGAGCGCGACTGAGTGCCGCCGCCCCGCTCAATCTGAACCGCGTCGCACCCAAGACTGGCAGCTTTGCCGATGTCGCGGGCGTGGGGCGCCCGTAGCGTGTCCAGCGTCTGACTGGAGGGACGCTCGATGACGACGCTGCCTGCGCACACATGCGTTCCCGCCGCACTGGTGCCCAAGACTCTCCCCTGGTGCGGCGTGGTGCTGGCCCTGGCCATCCTGTCCGGCGTGGCCGACGCCGCCATGGTCAACGTCGTCGCCGCCTCCGGGGAGCGCTGGCGCGGCTCCGAGGCCGCACCAGGCGCCAACACCAACCAGGCACTGAGCAACTCCTCGCTGATCCGAGGCTCGTCGGCGGTGCCGGTTGTGGTGAGGCTGGCCTACCCAAACGGCGATGGCAGCACCGGAACCCTCACCTGTTACACGAGCGCTGATCATCTGGCAGCGGACACGCTCGTGTTCGCCACCGAAGTTGAGGCTCGCGAGGTCGGCGCCCGCCTGTGCGCGCGTGCGAGGGAAGGATGAACAGCGGTTGTCGATCGAGTGGGCGCCGGCTGAGGGCGTGTTCGAGCCTGACCCGAGTCCGGGCAGACCTTTTTTTGTAGGGAGGATTGACGCATGACGTGGATATCTCGGCTTCGGAGTGTCGCCATGCTGGCGGCGGTGGCCCTGGTGACCGCCATCGCGCCTGCGCAGGCGGCGGCCAGTCGGCCCTTTGTGGTCGTCGCCAGCGGTCTGGAGAATCCGCGCGGGCTGAGATTCGGACCTGACCGTGAATTCGTTGCGGAAGCGGGTCGGGGTGGTAGCCAGTCCACGATCGGCATGTGCCCGCAGGTCCCAGGACCGGTTGGTCCGTACACCGGCGGGTTGACCGCCCGCGTGTCCAGGATCGACGAGCGCGGTCGTCGGTCAACAGTCGTCGACGACTTGCCGTCGAGCATCAACTCGGTGGGCGACACCGTTGGGGCGATGGACGTCACGTTCGTTGGCGATCAACTGTATGTGCTGATCGCCGGAGCGGGCTGCTCGCACGGACTGCGCGGCACAGCAGACATCGTCAACTTGCCAGCGGACTGGGCACGACGAATGCCACCGCTACCGCCAGTACCGTGGACTGCCGGCGTTTCTCCAGTCCCGGATGGCCGACCTGACGCCGTACCTGGGTGGTGACGCAATCAAGAACTATCAAACCTGGCGGCTATTCCCAACGACTGCCTGGAAGAATTCTGCCTGCATCTACAACGGTCACATGCGAATGTGACCGTTGCCCGGCAACTGCAGGATGAGTCCCGCGGTTACTGACGAGCAGCTCGGCGAACGCACCGCCGCGGTTTACTGGTTCAACCACCAATCCTGGGCGTTCCACGTCACCCAGTCATTGACATTCGTCGGCCCCCAGCCAGCCACATAGCTCTTACGTGCGTCCACAATCAGCCATGGGAAAAGGGGGATGGCCGCCTCGTCGGCGCGCACCAATCTGGAGACCGAAACGAATGCAGCCTGACGCTGTGTGTCGTCGAGCGTGCCACCGGCCGAATCGAGAGCTTGATCCAACTGGGGATCCTGGACGCGATCCCAATTCTGTCCGGACGGCGCCTGCGCAGTTGGCACCTGGTCGCTTGCGTACTGGGCGCGCAGATACGGGAGCGGATCGCCCCTGACGGTACGCGTGAAGAGCAGCAGATCGAAGCTGCCAAGGTACAACGGGCTGTTCGTTGCGATCCCACCTGAAATCACGGTGGGCGTCATCTCCTTGTTATCCACCGCGATCCCTATGGCCTGTAGATCTGCTGCGATCGCCTGCGCCGCCTCTTCCGAAATTATGTCACCGACCGCATTGATGATGCTCAACTGGGCCCTGACACCGGCCTTACTGCGGATACCATCCGATCCGGTAATCCAGCCTGCCTGATCCAACAGACTGTCCGCTGCGTCCGGGCTGAACTCTGAAGGCGGCAGGTCCACCGCGTACGGGCCTGTCGTCGAAAGCATTGGAGACACCGCTACATTCACCCGGTCACCCATCAACGCGTGTACCAACGCCTGCTTGTCGATGGCGAGCTCGATCGCCTGGCGCACACGAACATCACCAAGCACTGGATGCGGGCATGCGGGATCACCCTGTTGAGGTCCAGTTGGGCAGCTCGCGTTCACGAACAAATCGGTGACACCATAGGGACCCGGGTCAACACTGACATCCTGGAGGCGTGCGAGCTGCGACAGGTATGAGGGATCCAGAAAATACGCCACGTCGATGTCACCCGCTTCGAGAGCCTGGATTTCGGCATCTCGGCTGGGGACGATTTTGGCAATCACTTCGTCGAGGTACGGTCGGCCCGGCTCCCGATAACTCGCATTGCGGTCGAAAGTTATTGTGTCTCCAGATACCCACGATTTGAAGAGGAATGGCCCGGTGCCAACCGTTTCCGCGCGGTTGAATGGGTCCTGACTGATGTTGCTTTCGCCGTTGAAAACATGCGATGGGAAAACCCAGGGGAAGGCGAGCCGATACGGTGGATACAGCCGTTTGTAGGTCACTACTATCGTGTCTTCGGCGGGGGCAGTGACCGACTGCATCGCTGCGTAGTCGCTGCGATTCAGAACCGGGTTTGCCGGATCTATGAGCATCTCGTACGTGTACACGACGTCCTGACTCGTGAACGGCTGGCCGTCAGACCACGTGATACCGTGCTTGAGCTTCCACGTCACGACGGTTCCGTCGGGTGAGACGTCGCCGTTGGCCTGGGTCGGGATTTGCGCCGCGAGGTCGGGAACATATGAGCCGTCGGGAGTCACGCGCGCGAGACCGTCGAGAGCCAGCTCGGATAGAACCGCGGACAAGGTACTCCCACTGAAGTATGGGTTGAGCGTGGCGGGCTCAGACCAGTCGCCGATCCGCAACGTGCCGCCCGCTCGCGGCTGGTCGCCCGTCGGGGTCTGGGCAGTCGCGGCCGATGTCAGCAACAAGACGGCGCTCGCCGCCGCGCCAAACGCCTGCCACGTCCTGCGGGCAAAAGGACCAGATGCTCGAGCCATAACGCAGTCAGTCTGAGCGCCGCGGTCAGCCGTGTAAAGCAAGAACACCCAGGTCCATCCACAATTTCACCGCCAATTTCCCGGGTCGGTGGATCTACACTGACGGCAGCAAGGCGCAGAGCGGCAAATGCAGTCGCCAGCCGATCACGTCGTTGGCATGGGCCGACTGGGAGGCCTGCTACGCCACCATCGCCAGAAGCGCGGGCTGTTGCAGGAGGATCTTGCGGCGCTGGTCAAGCCCGCCCTCAGCATCAACACGATCGGTAATCTGGAGCGCGGACGAGCTCGGCCGCACCGCCACACCCTCGAGGGGCTAGCCGTCGCGCTTGAGCTGAACGCCCAAGAGAAGGCTGAACTGGTCGCCGCGTGGCGCGCGTCGCGGACGGGAAAGGCAGCCTTGCAGTTCGCTCCCCCAGGCCCGCCGGCTGACCGCGCCCCGATAGCTACGGTAGAACACGCGTGGGAAGGTTCGTTTGGCCAACTACGACTCTGATCGGCCGCCGGCCCGAGATCGCTTCGATCATCGCCCGATTGCGGAAGCCCGAGGTGCGCCTGCTGACGCTCACCGGCACGGGTGGCATCGGCAAGACACGCCTGGCGCTGCGTACAGCGGAGAAACTGCGTGACGAATTCAACGGCGGCGTCTTCGCCGTAGCGCTCGCACCACTCACAGATCCGGACCTGGTGGTGTCGGCCATCGCCGAGGCGCTTGCAGTCCCCGATACAGGAGATGACCTGCGCAGCAATGTCTGCGAGTTTCTGAGGGACAAACGCGCCCTGCTCATCCTGGACAGCTTCGAGCATCTTGCCTCGGCCGCCTTGCTGGTGTCCGACTTGCTGGCATCCGCGCCAGCACTGAAAGTGCTGGTGACCAGCCGCGAGATACTCCGCCTGTCCCTTGAGCACATTTTCCTCGTCCCACCTCTTCGCCTGCCTTCGCTGACGGAGCAGCCTGCGTTAGAGCAGTTAGCTCGCAATGAAGCGCTGGACCTCTTCGTTGAGCGAGCTATTGCGGTGCAACCGAATTTTCGCCTGACGCAGGCCAATGCACCCATCGTCGCGCAGATCTGTCATAGCCTGGATGGCTTGCCACTGGCGATCGAGTTGGCCGCGGCTCGGATGCGCCATCTGGCTCCAGACGAACTCTTCGCCAGATTGGAGCGCCGTTTGTCGGTGCTGGTTGGAGGGCCACGCGACCTGCCTGGCCGCCACAGTACGCTTCGGAGCGCCATTGCCTGGAGCTACGATCTCCTCGAGCCGTCGGAGCAGGTGGTCTTCCGCAGCCTGGCCGTTTTCGCGGGCGGATTCACGCCGAGGGCTGCCGAAGCGGTCTGTTGTTCGGAGGATCCGCGGCAATCACACGATGTGCTCCAGTTGATCACCTCACTGGTCGACAAGAGTTTGCTTCAATACGAACCGGGCGAGTCGCACGAGCCGCGGTACGCAATGCTGGAAACCGTGCGCGAATATGCGCTGGAGCAACTTATCGCCGCCGGTGAAGATTCAGCGGTGCGAGCGCGGTTTGCGGAGTATTACGAACGGCTTGCACAGGAGGCGGCGCCCCAGTTCTTAACGGCACAGCAGCTGATCTGGCTCGCCCGTATGGACGCCGAACTGGACAATCTCCGCAGCGTCTTGCAATCGTTTCTGGATCACGACCAACAGGAACGTGGACAGGCGCTCGCAGGTGAGTTGTGGTACTTCTGGAGCATTCACGGCCCAGTTGGCGAAGGGCACGGGTGGCTGACACGCTTACTGGCCGGACCGCGAGGGCGCGCGACGTCTGAGCGAGTGCGTGCAAGGGCACTGCTAGCGCTCGGCCTGTGCGCGATCAAGCGATTCGACCTTGCCGCGTCTGACGAGGCTCTCACGGAGAGTCTGGCGTTAGCATCGCAGGCTGGGGATTCCTGGACGAAGGCGATGGCCCTGCTCCGACTGACGCGGAACTCGGTTGTGGCGAACTTCTGGAGCATCCCAAGGCAGACCGACCTGGAACACAACCCATCAAATATTCTGTCCCCGGAGGCGGCGCGCTACGAAGAAGCATTGGACCTCTTTCGGCAAGCCGGTGACTCATGGGGCACGGCGATCTGTCTGAAGTTTTACGGCGACTTCCTTCGGGTAACCGGCTCGGACCGGGCGGCGGACATCGCGATGGAAGCGGTCCAGTTGTCGCGCGATCTTGGTGACCGCTACGCTATTGCTTTTTCGCTAGCTCTGCTCCCTCATCTCGCTATTGACAGTGGCGACTCGCGAGAAACGCGGCGGATTCTCGAGCAAAGCCTGACGCTCTATCGGGAGCTGAATGACTTGCATAACGTGAGCGCGAACCTGACTTTTCTCGCGGAATTGGAAATGGATGAAGCAAATTTTGCTGACGCTGCAGTCCTGCAAGAACAGCGCGCCGCGATTTGTCGGCTACTCGGCAATCGCGTACGCCTGGCGCATGCATTACATGACATGGCTGTCGCGTTGCGACTTTCAGGAGACCTCGACGGTGCACTGGCGTCATATCACGACAGCGTGGCGGTTTTTGCCGAACTGGGCCAGCCGCAGAACACCGCCGCGGTGAAAGCTAGCCTCGGCCATTTGCATGTGCACCGCGGCGCATTTGATGTGGCCCGCAACACACTCGTAGAAAGTCTGCACGTCCTTGCCAGCCATCAGTCTGAACCGGGCATAGCTACCGCGCTCACCGGCGTTGGGCAAATCGCCCTGAAGGCGGGACAATCGGCCGATGCAGTCCGTTTGCTCGGTGCCAGCGAGGTGCTGGTCCAGCGACTGCAAGCGAGCCCGGCTCATGAACCAGCTCGCGTCCCGCGTGGACCCCTTCGCTTCGAGTTCCTGCGTGACTCCACCCACGTCCGCGAACTACGCCGCGTATGCCAGGATGCCTTTGGGTCGACACTGACGAGTGCGTTGCAAAGAGCCCTGGAGGCCGGCCAGGCACTCAGTACTTTCGAGGCGGTGGCACTGGCGCTCGAGCTTTCGGACCAATCAATTCACTCGCATTGACGTTACGCGCCTTCGTGTCCACGTGGATCCAACGCATCTCTGAGACCGTCACCGATGTAATTAATGCTGAGGATCGTCAGGAAGATGAAACCGCCAGGCGCCAGCGCCAACCACGGTGCCATCGTCAGTGTTGTTTGCGACGTCCGCAGCATGTTGCCCCAGGACGGCGTCGGCAACTGGATGCCGAGTCCGAGAAACGACAGCGCCGATTCGGTCAAGATGGCGCCGCCGACACCCAACGTGGCTGCGACGATCAACGGGCCAGTCGCGTTGGGAAAGATGTGGCGCCACATCAGGCGTCGCGTCGAAGCCCCCAGCGCGCGGGCGGCCATCACATAGTCGCGCTCGCGGTGCTGAAGGAAGCTTGCTCGCATCAGGCGGGCCACCGACATCCAGCGCAGCAAGCCGATGATCAGCACGATCGTCGCGAAGCTTGTGCCAAAGAAGACGGCCAGCAGAATCAAGACGAACAATTGCGGAATGGCGAGCACGGCTTCGGTCAACCGCATCAGCAGACTATCCGCCACACCCCCGAAGTAGCCAGACGTCGCACCCAGTAGCACACCAACCGTCACTGACAGGAACATGGCGAGCAGACCCACGGCCAGCGAAATCTCACCGCCAACCAGCGTACGTGTCAGCTCGTCGCGTCCCAGATCATCCGTCCCGAATGGATGGGTGATTGAGGGCGCCTGAAAGCGCTGCGAGAGATTCGAGCGGTCCGCGTTGTAGGGCGACAACGGCGCGCACAGGACAGCCACAACTAGTGGGTCACTTGACCGGAAGTACGCCATTGATCCATGAACTGGAGTCGGCGGCGTAATGGTGTACGTGTGCATGCGCCAGATCCGCCGAGTGGATGGCGGCGTTGGTGGGCGCGTTGGCGGCGGAGTTGACGGTTGCCACCCC
>JAFAOS010000353.1 GCA_019247515.1 Chloroflexota bacterium
TCGTAGCCGCGCCGGAGGACCCATTCGCGTGCGGTTCGGACGTTGTCGGGACCGAGACATTTTTCGCTCAAAGCGTAGTCCTCCGCAATGAGGTCGGGCCTTGTTCCGACTGCCGCGAGCAGCACCCCGATCGCGACACCGGTGCGATCCTTGCCGGCGGCGCAGTGGACGAGGGCCGGCAATGTTCCAGGCGCCACAAGCGTGTCGACCAGACCAGCCAGGTGGTCGCCCAGTTCGTCGAGCTCGCGACGGTACCCGCGATGAAGGTCAGGCGCAAAGTTGTCCAGAGGTGGTCCATCGTAGAACGGCATGCGCACGTAGCCGAGTTGGCTGGAAGTGGCAAACACGCTCGGCCGCTCGGCAACTTCCTGGCTGTCGCGCAGGTCGATAATGGTTCGCAAGCCGACGTCAGATAACCAGCGTTGACCTGCGTTGTCGAGCTCGTCGGTACAGCCGGAACGATAGAGCGTGCGCCAGCGCGTTTGTCTCTGGCCATCGGTCGTCGGATAGCCGCCTACGTCGCGCAAGTTGCGCATTCCATGCAACTCGATGATCCGTGGCCGCTCGCCGGTATGCACGCTTTGCCACGATTGTACCGTGACGTCGCGTGCCGCCTCGAGGCGCTCAAGAGCGCTGGCGCGTTTCCATGCCCTGGCGGATAGCGGACAGGACAGTGTTTACGTCCACCTCCGCGTCCGTATCGACTCTGATTACGGATCCGGTGAGATCGAGCGCATCCCAGCGTCCGGCGAGAAGCCTTGACACCGTTTCATCCAGCGATTCCGATTGGGTATGTCCGGGATGCCGTTCGCCAGTCTCGCTCCGCTGCCTGTAGCGTTGCTCCAGCGTCGCGGCGCTGGCGGTGCATACCACCTGAATGTATCGGCAGCCGTAGACGTCCGCCAGTTCCTGCAACGGTCCCGTGTCCATCGCCGCGTAGAAATTGCTCTCCAACAGCATCGATTGATTGGCCTCCAGGAGCGCGCCAGCCGAACGGAACAGCAGGGCCATGCTGGCCATGCCGAGCCGGCGCGACCACTCTCGGTCGGACCAGCCGAGCTGGTCGAACAGCGTCTCTTTGAACAGGTCCTTCGTCAGCAGTGGCAGACGGAGCTGTCGAGCGAGCTCACGCGCGAGCGTTGTCTTGCCGCTGGCGGGCGGTCCCGTGATGATCACGACCGTGGGGCAGGGCCTCTGGGTCGCGTGGTAGCCCCGCGTGAATGAATTAGTGCCGTCCAGCACCTGGGTCATATCGGACAGCATTGTAGTGATGCTGGTAACGTCAGTGCCGTACGGTCAAACCGTACTCGGCCGTACCGGACACTACATCGACGAGGACTCCCTATGACGGACCGCGGCAAGAACCCCATCGTGCACTTCGTCGGTAGCATCCCGCTGCCGGATAGTGAAACCGTGTTCCGGACCCTATCAAAGGCATGTGGGCCGCATCTCGTCCGTCTACCCGACGGGGAGACCGGCATCCGCAAGACCTGGATCCGATTTCTCCAGGAGGTGCTGGCCAGCAATGCGGCGATCGAAGTCGCCGACGACGTGCCGCCCTTCCAATTCAGGCAATGGGACGGCAAGTTGCTGCGCGAGATACCTCGGCTGCGCGTCAAGCCCGGCGCCACGGTGCAGAACACATTCGAGACCGGCTATGCGGACATGGCGGTCGAGTCATGGCAGGTCTTCGAGCGACTGCAGAAGGCCGGCGGCATTCCCAGCGACGTCAAATTCCAGATCTCGATCCCAACACCAATCGCGCCGACCTACAACAACATGGTGCCACAAGACCGGCCGAAGCTCCTGCCGCCACTGACCGAGCACTTGCTGGGCGAGGTGGCGAAGATTGCCAGTGCGCTGCCGAATGAGCGCATCGCAATCCAGTGGGATGTCTGTCAGGAAGTGCTGGCGTGGGAGGGCTATTACGACCAGGGCCCGGTCGACGTCCACACCGAGACCATCGACGTGCTGCGTGCAATTGGCGACGGCGTGCCGGCCAGTGTCGAGCTTGGCTATCACCTGTGCTACGGCAGTCCGGCCGACGAGCACCTGGTCCAACCCAGGGACATGGGTGTCATGGTCGAGATCACCAATGGCATCATGGGCGGCGTCAAGCGGACGATCGACTTCGTGCACATGCCGGTGATCAAGTCACGTACGGATGACGCCTTCTTCGCGCCGCTCGAGGGCCTGCAACTGAAGCCGGAGACCGAGCTGTATCTGGGACTGATCCATTATGACGACACGACTGGTGATGCTGCGCGCCTCGCGGCGGCGCGACGTCATGGTCGCGTGGACGGCGTCGCCACCGAATGCGGGATGGCACGCGGTGACCCGGCGCGGCTGCCGTCGCTGCTGGCGTCGCATGCCAGGCTCGTGACCGCGGCCGATTGACATTTGAGGTGGGCCTGCACCTGGAGCTGGAGCGGTTATCAGGGCGACCGGAGTGGTTTCCAGCGGCGACGCAGCCGATCGCGCATCGACTCATACGTTTCGCCTTTGGCACGCGCCTCGCGCACAGCCGGCGCGAACACCTGGCTATAGAACTCGGCCCCCATACGATCGACGATCTCGTGGTCAAAGCGCTCATCGGTTTGCGGTTCGTCTGAGAGCACGTGCCACTTGCCCTGTTTCGGGCTTCGTTGTCGCTCATCTGAATCCTGCTTTGACTCTCGACCAAACTTGCGAGCAGCAACGACTTTGGCAACCCACAAGCCATAGCCCTTGGCCTCGTCCAGCGGCATGCCATCTTCCTGCGCATCGAGCTTGCGGTACTCGGCGAAGACGTCGAAACGCCGGATCGCTTTGGCGGGCTTCTTCGGCGGCATGCTCGGGGAGTTGCATTTCGGATGCCCGCTTGAGGATTCGCGTGTGGGGCCACTACGATGCGCTTCGGATGAGCCGTCCTCCGAAACTTGCGACGGACCTGCTGCTGGATCCCTTCGGCGCTGATTGGGAGTCGATGCGCGCCGCCGCGCTCGCCGCGGAGGCGTCAGGCTTCGATGGGCTCTGGACCTGGGACCACCTGATGGGCGGCGTGCACCGCGCGTCTCACGTGCTGGAGTCCTGGACCGTACTGACGGGCCTTGCGGCAATCACCCAACGCGTTATGATCGGCCCGCTCACGCTGAACGTCGCGAATCGACATCCGGGGACCCTCGCGGTCATGGCAGCCACGTTGCAGCAACTGAGCGGAGGCCGCCTGATGCTCGGCCTCGGCGCCGGCGGCGGGCCCGACTCGCCGTACGCTGCGGAGCAGAGCGCTTTTGCGCGTCGGACGCCAGGTGACGCGGTCCGTCGGCAGAAGGTGGAGGAAGCTGTCGAGGTGCTCCGGCAGGTCTGGTCCGGGCGCGTGCGAACGCATCCAGGCCGGTTCTTTCCGCTCGGCGACGGGTCTGGATTTCTGCGTCCGAACCCCGCACCGCCAGTGGTCATCGGTGCGTTCGGACCCAAAATGGCGCAACTGGCGGGCCGAGTTGGCGACGGCATCAACACGCAGGCGCAGCATCCGCGGCTGGCGCAACTGCTCGACATCGCCCGTGGCGCACACAGCGCGAGCGGTCGGTCGACGCCGTTCCACGCGACCGTCTTCGCGGGGTTCAGCGAGCGCTGGTTGGACGACAGCCGCCCGGAGCGTTCACGAAAATGTCCGTCGACATCGTTAGTGACGACCCCAAAAGGGAGAAAGAGTTTCATCGCCGCTGGCGCGCGTGCGACGCATGGCGTCCTCCAGAGAGCCCTCTGATGAACGCGCCGAGATAACCTTTTGCCGACCTTCTGGCACTATTGTCCTGTACCGCTATGCTGGCTGAATGGTCCGATGCCGAGCTCGTCCAAGCCACGCGTTTGGGCGACCGGCTGGCCTGCGGGACGCTCCTCGTACGCCATCGACCACTGGCAGTTAGCATCTGCCGGCGCATCCTGCCTCATCCTGACCTGATCGACGACGCCTTGCAAGAGGCTGCACTGCAAGCCATGCTCGGCCTGGATCGGTTACGCGCGCCCGAGCGGTTCGGCGCCTGGTTCGGTGGAATCACCCTGCACGTGTGCCACCGCGTCATTCGCCAGCTACGGTCGAACGCGTGGTTGTCGCTCGACGAGCTGGCTGGCGGCCGCGCGGCACCGGACCAGGCCGACCCGGCGAGCATGGCGTCCGAGCGAGACGTTCTCGAGCGGGTTCGGGCTGCGCTCGCCGAGCTGCCGAGGGGCCAGCGCGCCGCCGCCGCACTTGTCTATCTGGGCGGGTTCACACACGCGGAAGTCGCCCACATACTCGGCATCCGACCCGGCGCGGTCAAAGCGCGTTTGTTCAAGGCACGCGCCCACCTGCAGCCGCGGCTGTTCACAATTTGGAAGGACACCTTGACCGACGCCATGGATTCAGACCAGCCGAACCTGCTCCCCGGTCGTGTTGCCGACGTACGCCGCATGGCGGACGGCCAGTACTGGGTCACCGTGCGCGAAGCACAAGGTCTTCGGGAAATGCAGCTGCCAACCGCCAACCGCGCCGTAGCGAGTCTGGCACAGGCCCTGGCGGTGGCGCTCGAACGGCGGCGCTTGCCCGATTGGCTGTTCGAGGACGTCGTTCGCGACCGAGCCGAAAACGCCCTCGTTGCACCTGAGCCACGCACGCCGGGTCGCCATGTCGACGGTCAGCTCACCGGAGTCCGGCTGCTTCAACAGGATGGCCAGACCGCCGCACTGCTGGACATCGTTCGCACGGGGGCCGAAACCACCGAGGAACGGGAGGAGCCGGTCCGCGCGCTTTTGCGAAGTGTTGTGACTGGAGCTCCGTTGCATGTGGATGAGCGGCTGCTGTTGCACTCTCGAGTTTCAGCATCCGGGCCAGGGTCTGTCGGCGCCTCCGCGCTTGCCGACGAAGTCCTGACCCGCTGGCAACGCTGGCGAGACGAAGGTCCAGAGTGGGTCAGTGTCCGTGTCGCGGATGTTTTCGTCGTCAACGCGAATACCCCCCACATGCGGCACGTGGTGCTGCTTCAGGACCAGGCCGACCCCACTCGGTTCCTGCCGATCTGGGTTGGACAAAGTGAAGGCGGCGGATTGGCAGTGTTGTTGATGGAAACCGAGATGCCGCGCCCGACCTCTATTGTCATCATGGGCCGGTTGCTTTCGGCCGCTGGCGGGAAGGTGCGCGAAGTTCGGATCAATCGGCTTCTTGATCAAACCTACTACGCCGAAATCGTGATGATTGGTCCCAACGGCGAGCAGGTGCTGGACGTTCGTCCGAGCGACGCGCTTGGCGTAGCCCTCCACATGCGAGCGCCAGTCGTCGTCGCCGCCAACATCGTCGAGGTGGGGGCCAGCTATGACATCGCGTTGCCCGAGCCATCGGTCGCGTCGCACATCTGCGAAGCGATGCGGCAGACATGGAACCGTCCGCGACGGCTCAAGGCTACCGGCTGACGATCGTCCTGGTGCTGCGCGCCGTACTCGTCGATGTGGGCGGGACGCTCTGGCCGGATCATTTCAGCAGCCAGCGCTCGGACGAACTCGTCCTGGCACGCCTTGCCAGGCTGCTGCCTGGGACTGCGCCAGCCGAGGGCCTGGCCGTGCTGCGAGCCGCGCTCCGTGACGACGAGCAGTCGCTGGTCCAGAACACGCTAGACGTGCTCAACGGCGCGGTTCGGTCCCTCGGCGCGACATGGGAACTCGAAGACATCGACGCGATCCGTCGCGCGTTGTGCGCGCCGGCTGTGTCTGGCGTCGCACTCTTTCCAGGCGCACGCGAGCTCCTGGAAACCATCCACGGCCTCGGGCTGCGCTGCGTCGTGCTCAGCAACGTGCAGGTGCGCGGAGCGGCGGAGTACTGGCGCGATTTCGACGACCTGGGTGTCTGCCACCTGATTCACGCGATCGTGACCTCGCTCGACGTTGGGTTCCGCAAGCCGCACCGGGCGATGTTCGAAGTCGGGGTGCGGCTGGCAGGCTGCGACGCCGGCGCGTGCATCATGATCGGCGACTCCGAGGTCAAAGACATCCAGCCCGCCGTCGGCCTCGGCATGCGCGCGATCCGCGTCGCGATCGAAACGCCGCCGCCAGCGAGCAGCGCTGCCCACGCCTGCGTCACCAGCCTGTCCCAGGCAGCCTCGATGCTGAAGGAATGGGCCTACGAGCTCGGGACGCTGCGACATTCTGAGTACAGGTGACATGCGATGGCTCTTCCGTCGACGGGCAACAGTTCAGGTGCCTCCGTCGAACAGCGAGCCATGGCGTACGGGCAGCGTGGGTGAAAATGACAACCGCTCGGCGGCGCCAGTGCCGTCGGTACTCCGCCCTCCACCATGGCGGTGATGGGTGCTTCGAACGGATCGGGCGGCAGCGCCGCGGCGAACAACGCCCGGGTGTAGGGGTGCATCGGGGTGGCGCTCAGCACATCAGCGGACGCCTCCTCCACGATGTTGCCCAGGTACATGACCGCGATGCGCTGGCTGATGTGGATAACCGTCGCAAGGTCGTGGCCGATAAACAGGAAACTGACGCCGAGCTGGCGCTGCAAGTCTTCGAGCAGGGTCATGATCTGGGCGCGAATGGATACGTCGAGCGCCGAAACAGGCTCATCCAGCACGATCAGCCTGGCTGAGGTTGCAATTGCTCGAGCGATGGCGATGCGCTGGCGTTGACCGCCGCTGAACTCGTGCGGAAAACGAGTCGCGTTCGCTGGCCTCAGGCCGACAAGGCTCAACGCATCGCCAACCTTCGCTTTGATGGTTTGACGTGACAGGCCCCCCTGGGCCTCCAACGGTTCGCCGATGATGTCGCCAATGCGCATGCGCGGATTGAGCGAGCTGTACGGGTCCTGAAACACGGCCTGGACCGACTGTCGATAGCGTTGCAGGTCTCGGCCCTTCAACGCAAATACGTCGCGGCCTTCGAACAGAACCTGGCCCTGCGTCGGTCGTTCCAGGCGGAGGATCAGGCGTGTGGTCGTGGTCTTGCCGCAGCCCGACTCGCCGACCAGTCCGACCGTCTCACCGGCGTGGATGCTCAGGTTGACACCATCCACCGCCTTCACCCAGCGTGGGGCAACCCACGGCATGCGTGCTCCGCCCGCCGGGAAATACTTCTTCACGTCGCGCAGTTCCAGAAGCGGTGTCGCGCCGCTCACGGATTTAGCAGCCAGCAGCGCGCGAGATGTCGCGCCGCAATCGCGGTCTCGGGAGGCGCTTCGCTCGCGCATGTCTCCAGTGCCCGCGGGCAGCGTGGGTGAAAAGCGCAACCACCTGGCAACTCGGCGAGGTCCGGCGGCTGGCCGGGAATTGCATACAGTGGCTCGCGACTTCCCAGTTTCGGAATCGAGCGCAAGAGCGCCTGTGTATACGGATGTCGCGGCGTCTGGAACAGGTCCCGAACTGGTCCCTGCTCGACAATCTGGCCCGCGTACATGACCGCGACCCGGTCGCACATGTGCGCCACGATGCCCAGGTTGTGAGTGACGAACAGGAGTGAGACGCCGGTTCGTCGCTGCAGGTCCTTGAGCAGATTCAAGTATTGCGCCTGGATAGTGACATCCAGGTTGGTGGTGGGCTCGTCGGCGATGATCAGCTGCGGGCCTGCCGAAAGCGCGATCGCACCCACCACGCGCTGACGCATGCCGCCACTCATCTGGTGCGGGTATTCGGCCATGCGGACCTCGGGTGACGGAATACGCACCGCGCGCAACAGGTCGAGCACATGGCGGCGCAGCCCGGTGCCACGCGCACCGCGGTGATAATACGCGGGCTCCGCGACCTGGTCATAGATCGTCAAGAGCGGATTCAACGACGCCATCGGATCCTGCAGAATCATGGCGATCTGACGTCCGCGGATCTCGCTTAGCTCCTCCGCCGAGCGTCCTACCAGCTGCTGTCCGTCGAACTCGATGCTGCCACCATCGATGCGCGCGGCAGCCGGCAACAGTCCGACGATCGATAAGCACGTCGTGGTTTTACCCGAGCCAGATTCGCCAACCAGACCGAGGCATTCACCACGTTCGAGATCGAAGCTCACGCCGTCGACCGCCGCAACGGGCCTGCCGCCGCCGTGTGTGACATAGGTCGTACGCAGGTCCGTAACGTGTAGCAACGTGCTCACAGGTCGCGCCGCTGAGGATCCAGGCGGACACGCAACCAGTCACCAAACAGGTTCGCCGCCAGCACGACGGCGGAGATGCATAGACCGGGTAACACTGTCAACCACCAGTACCCAACCATCAGCGTCGACCGCGCATCGGCCAGCATCGACCCCCAGGCCGGCGTGGGCGGCGGAACGCCAACGCCCAGAAAACTGAGCGAGGCCTCGGTGACGATCACCACCCCGACGGTGAGACTGGCCAGGACCATCCAGGTGTTCATGACGTTCGGCACGATATGGCGCATGACAATTTTCGGTGTGCTGACGCCGGCTACTTGCGCGAGTCGCACGAACTCACGCTCGCGCAAGGTCAGGACCTCGCCGCGAATCACGCGTGCGTAGCGAGTCCAGTACACGAGGCCGAACACGATGATGATGTTCGACACGCCCGCGCCGAGCAACGCCGCGAGAAAGATGGCGAACATCAGGAACGGCAGGGCGAGCCAGGCGTCGGTCAGGCGCATCACCGCATGATCGACCCAGCCGCCCAGGTAACCGGCGAGTATGCCCAGCGTCAAGCCTATTCCGCCGGCGACGAGGGTGCCGGTGATGCCAACCAGGAGCGACACGCGCGCGCCGTAGATGAGACGGCTCAGCACGTCGCGGCCCTGAAAGTCGGTGCCGAATGGGGCGATGAGGCTGCCACCGTTCATCCAGAACGGCGGCTGAAAGACCTTCGCGCCCGCGACCGGGACCGTCGGATCGTAGGGCGCGATGACGTCCGCGAAAATCGCGGTCAGGATGAGTGCCAGGAGAATCACGCCGGGCAGGATTGGCACGTCTTTCAGCAACTTTCGCGCGCGGCCGGGCGCGCGCAAAACAGCTGCTCTTGGGAGCGTGCTTACCGTTGCCATGCCATCGTCATGCGTAGCGAATGCGCGGGTCGATCCACGCGTACACCAGATCGAGCAGGAGATTGACGCCGACGATCATGGCGCCGGCCAGAATCACCAGGCCCTGAACGACCGGAAAGTCACGGAAGCTGATGCCTTCATACAAAAGGCGACCGATACCGGGCCAGGCAAAGATCGTCTCGATAATGACCGCCACGTTGACCATGATCACCAGGTTGATGCCCGCCAGCGTGAGCACCGGAATCAGTGCGTTTTTGAACGCGTGCTTGACAATCACAACCCGCTCGGGCAGGCCCTTCAGTCGCGCCAGCTTGATGTACTCACTGTCCAGTACCTCGAGCATGCTCGAGCGTGTCAGTCGGAGCATGGACGCCACGAAGTACCAGCCAAGCGCGATCGCCGGCATGACCAGGTGCTGCCACGTGCCGATGCCCGCCGCTGGCAGCCAGCGTAGCCACACCGCGAAGATGTTGATCATCACCAGGCCGATGAAAAAGTTCGGTACCGAGAGTCCGAACATGCCGACCACCTTCGCGACGCTGTCCCAGCGCGAGCCGGACTTGACCGCCGAGACGATGCCGAGTGGGATGCCCAGCACCAGGGAAATTACCAGTGCCACCATCGCGAGCAGCAGCGAGTTCGGTAGCCGCTCGAAATACAGGTCGCGAACCGGCACGCGATACTGGAACGACGTTCCCAGGTCACCTCGAATCGCATTGGAGACGAACGTGACGTACTGCTGCGGATAGGGCGCATCGAGGCCCCACAGCGTACGCGCGTTGGCCAGGTCGTCCTTGCTCGCGCCTGGACCGACCAGGAGCACGGCCGGGTCGCCGGTGGCGCGCACGACGGCGAACACCGTCAGGCTCAGCAACAACAAACTTACGATGCTGTACCCAACGCGAGTCAGGACGTAGCGGCGCATCGCAACTCTCCCGCGCTATTTTGCAATGCGTGGCGGCGTGGCATCGGGCAACTATCCATCTCCGGGTCAGCCCGTCAACCGGACATCCTCCCAGGGGCCGGTGTACACGTACTGCGGAATCGACCCTTCGATCTCCTCGATGGGATTGGCGATGCGCGGTCCGAGGGCGTGGATGAGCGCCTGGCGCAGGACAGGCACCATCAAATAGTTGTCGAGAAGGTAGTTCTGTGCCTCCTCCAGAAGTTGCTTGCGCTGGTCCGGGTCGCTCGACGCGTCGTATTTTTGCATCCGATCACTGACGTCCGCGACGCACAGGCCCGAAAAAGTGCCGTCGCACGTGGCGTTTTCGCGCACGCGGGCAGCCGCATCGCCCGGCTCGCCAGACAACTGGACGACAAACCCTTTCAGTCGGTTTGGGCCCGGCGCGAGCTGGTCGTAGAACGCTCCGCGTTCCATCGGATTGACCTGTGTGCGAATGTTCAGCGCGCGCAGCTGGCTGGCGATTCGTTCGGCAAAGGAAGTGTAGGGCGGCAATGGCGTGATCTTGTCGACGTCGAAGCCACCCGACACGCCAGCGTCCGCCATCAGCTGTTTGGCTGTGGCCACGTCGAACGCCGGTTCAGGCCGCGAAATCGCGCCCGGCCAGTCTGACGGGATCCAGTTCCCTTCGGCGACGGCCATGCCGCCCATCTCGGCGTCGTTGAAGGCCTTGCGATCGATGGCCATGCTGATCGCTTGCCGGACGCGGATGTCATTCAGCGGACTGTCGGGCTTGTCGGGAGCGCCGAGCTCGAGCCAGATCGGTCCGGCTTTGACCGGCGCGAGGCGCAGCCTGGAGTCCTGTCGCACCGCGTCGAGCAGCTGGCCGGGGATCAGGTTCGCCACGTCGGCGTCGCCGGTCTGGAGCAGCGCCAGGCGCGTGGCGTCCTCGGCGACGCCCTTCATGATGAGCGACTTGATGTTCGGGACTTTGCGCCAGTAGTCGGTGAATGCTTCGAACTCGATCTGGGTGCCGGTTTGCTGACTGACAAACCGATACGGACCGGCGCCGATTGGCTGCTGCTTGAAGCCGTCGGGCCCCACCTTCTGGTAGTACGCCTTGGGCACGATCCAGCCGGCGCCACTCGCCGCGCAGCCGTACAGCGTCAAGAAGTCGAGAAACGGCCCTTTGAACATGAACTGGATGGTGCGGTTATCGAGGATCTGAATCTGGTCCGTCTTGTCGTGCAGGATCTTCGCATTGGCCCCGCGGTATTGCTCGAACGTGAACTGCACGTCCTCGGGCGTGACCGGGTCTCCGTTGTGGAATTTGACGCCCTGGCGCAGCGTGAACTTCGCCGACTTGAAGTCCGGGGCAACCTCGTATGACTCGGCCAGACTGGGTGCGAACGGCTGGCCCGGCAAGTGCTTGACGAGCGCGTCGTGGAGGGCGTAGGCGAAGTTGTACGGCGTGATCTGGGGCGGATTCTCCTGGGGGTCCAGCCACGCGGGCGTGATCGTGGTATGCCAGACGTAGTTGAACTGGCCGGTGGGCTGCGGGCGGCCGGCGCCGGGCGCGGCGGCTGGTTGACTTTGAGGTGTACTCGCCGCGGCGCCGCTGGTGGTCGTGCCGATGCTCTGGGGCACGTTCAGCTGGGTTTGGGCGGTCGGTCCTGAAGGCGGTGTGGCGGCGGGTTCGGTCGGCGCGGCGCGCCCGCACGCGGCAAGTAGTCCAATCGCGGCACTGCCGGCCGCAAGTCCAAGAAACGCCCGGCGACTACGAGTCGGCATATGGCGGTCCCCCTGCTCCACCCACAGGGGATCACGCACCGCGCCGGCCGTCAAGCATTTTCAGATCAGGATTCGGAACGGCATACAATCGCGGCGTGAAGGCAACTCTGCTCAGTCGCGGCGGCGCCATGGCGCTGGCGCTGGCCGCGTGGCTCGTGGCGCCCGGCCCGTCGGCGCTCGCCCAGGGATCTTCCACCACCATCACCATGAATGCCGATACGTTCAGCCGTCCCGAGGTGCACATCGCGGCCGGCCAGACCGTCGTCTGGAACAATCCTGACAGCCAGACGCACACCGTCACCGCCGATGACGGCTCGTTCGACTCCGGTGACGTCGCGACCGGCGACCAGTTCACCATGGAGTTCGACGACGCCGGTACGTATCCGTACTTTTGCCAGTATCACGGCGGACCTGGCGGCGACGGCATGTCCGGCGTGATCGTGGTCGACGGCGGCTAGTCAATCGCCATCGCCCGCGCGTGAACGGGAATCCGAGCTTAGCAGGTTGATGAAAAGCCTCTCGAAGGGCTCCACCGTAGGTGGAATCACTGAACCTGCGTTCGCCAGAGGGCGCTAGCTCACGTTTGTGGCCGCCAGCTTTCGCAGTGCCGGCAATTCTTCTCTAGAGAGAAGCAGACTTTCAGCAACCTGTTAGAGGCTGCGCGCCTGGGGCAGGACTTCCTCCGCGAAACGTCGCATGTCGTCGTGGCGGCTGGCCGCCGGGAAGGCCAGGTGGAAGGTGTCGGCGCCCGCGGCGCGGTGCTTCTGGATCGTTTCCAGGATTTGCGCGGGTGAGCCGAGCAGCCCATTGCCCGAGCCGGCGGGTGCCCCGCCGCGGCTTGCGCGCGCCTGGGCGTCGGCGGCGGCCGTTGCGCCAAAGCCGGCCGCCCCGTTGAGCACCCGTCGAATACCCCGCGGATCGCGGCCGGCTTTTTCCGCGCCCCGTTCGAGCACCGCGACATACCCCTGCAGTTCGTCGGGCGACTCCGGCCAGCCGCGATTCTTCAGCCAGCCGTCGGCCAGCGCACCCGTATAACGCAACAGGCGCGGTCCCAGGGCGCCGATGTAGATCGGCAGCGCGCCACCCGCCGGGCGAGGTTGGACCGTCGCCTCCTCGACGCGGTGCACACGCCCCTGATACGAGAACGTCTGGTTGGCCCAGAGTCCGCGCAGGATCGCAACGCAGTCCTGCAGGTCCGTGACGCGTTCGCCCGGAGTCGCACCCCACGGCGCGCCGTAGCTGGTGAAGTGCGGCCCGCCTGTGCCAGCGCCGAGGGTGAGGATGACCCGATCGGCGCCGACGATCGCGTCCAGGCTGGCGGCCATCTTGGCCAGCAGCGCCGCATTGCGCAGCGGCACGTTCAACGTATTGTGAGTCAGACGAACTCGGTGCGTGAGCGCGCCGATGGCCGACGCGAGCGTCCACGCCTCGTAGTTGTTCTCGGGCGGCCGATCGGTCATGGCGACGGTGTCGAAGCCGAGCTCGTCGGCCAGCTGGGCCGTCGCCAGAAGCTCGGCGTACGGTCGATCGGACCCGGTGAGGTTGATGCCGAAGCGGAGAGGATTCGTGCTGGCGGTCATGTGCATGGCCAGTGTGCCACCCCGTTGCCACGTGGGAGACGAGACGTGATGTCTTTCTGGGCGACAGGGCCCGCCATGGACGTCCGATGCATGGCGGCGTAGGATGGCAAGATAGGGCATAGCGCATGGCACTTGACGCCCCTGACGCAGCTGAAGCCTCGGACGCCATCAAGGACGCGGCCGAGGAGCAGCGGGCCGACAACGAGCGCTTCCGGCGCCGAGCCGCGGTGTGTATTGGCGTCCTGGCCATGCTGCTGGCGATCTCGGGCCTGGGCGGTGGCAATGCGACCAAGGAGATGCTCAACGCCAACATCGGCGCCTCCGACACCTATGCCTTCTACCAGGCCAAGACCATCCGCGCGACCAGCACCCAGCTCGCCGCCGACGCGCTGCAAACGGTGCTGCTTACCCAGCCTGGTCTGTCCGACGACGCCCGCGCGCAGATCCAGCAACGCCTGGATAGCTACCAGGCCACCATCGCGCGCTACCAGAGCGAGCCCTCGACTGGCCAGGGCCAGCAGGAGCTGCTGCAGACGGCCCAGGACTATGTAGACCGCCGCGATCGAGCCGCCCAGCGGGATCCCAATTTCGATTACGCGCAGGCGCTGTATCAGATTGCGATCGTGCTCGGGTCAGTCAGCATCGTGGCCACGTCGCGGCATCTGCTGCTGGTGGCGATTGGCCTCGGTGCTCTCGCAACGTTGCTGATGCTGAACGGCTTTTTCCTGATTGTGCCGCTGCCTGGTGGAGGATAGTCGCCGGATCAGCTCCATCAGCTGGAACCGGTGTGACGGTGTAGCTCTTCGCCAGCTCCCCCGTCAGCCCCCGCTTGACCTCGTCGTCGAGCCTGGCGTTGATGGCCTTGCGCTTTCATGTCGGTTGGGCGGGTTTGCGCAGACCGGCCTGCTCGAGCAGCGGCAGGACCTCTGCCACAAACTGCGGCAACTCCTCCTGGTAATTGACCCACGACAGCACCGTACCGTCGATCCCGGCCCGCGACAGCATCAGGATACGGTCGGCAATCTGCTCCGGCGTTCCGACCAGCGGAAACCCGCTCCAGCCGGCGATGAAATGGAACTTGAACTCCTCGAGCACCTCCTTCGGTAATGCCAGGGATTGCATGCCGAAGATGCGCGTAAGGTTTTCGACTGCTTCCCAGTCGCCCTTTTCGCGCACGTAGTAGTTGAGGTAGTCGACGGCTTCCTTCTCGGTCGGCCGACAGACGACATAGCTGCTGTTCCAGACCTGGATGTCGCGGCCGTAGTCGTCGCGCGCGAGCCCGCGGAGCGCGCCGACGCGGGCCTGGGCGGTCTCGAAGTCGTGCTTTTCGAGGGCGACGAATGCCATGTCGGCATGTTTGGCCGCCCACCTCTGGCCAACCGGTGAGCCACCCGCGTTCATGATGGCCGGAAACGGTTGCTGGATCGGCTTCGGCTCGTGAAAGCCCTTGTCAATCTTGAAGAAGCGGCCCTCGTAGTCGAATTCGTCTTCGGTGGTCCACAGTCGCTTGACCACGTCGAGCCACTCGGTTGCGTAGTCGTAGCGGACATCGTGCTCCATGATCGGAGCGCCGAACATCTCCAGTTCGGGTTGGAACCAGCCACACACGATGTTCAGCGCGAAGCGGCCGCTCGAGACGTGGTCGATGGTGGTCGCCTGCTTGGCGGCCATGATCGGATGCACGGTGGGCACGTGCGAGGTGGAGAAGACGCCGGCCTGCCGGGTGGCCTCGGCGATCGCGGCAGCCCACGTGTAGGTCTCGAAGCAACTGCCGTTGAAGTTCGTCGGGCCACCGAAGCCCTTCCATCGGGCGACCGGCACCAGCGCTTCGAAGCCGGCCTGGTCGGCGGCCGTGCAGATGGCACGCGTATTGGGCCACGTGGTCTCGAGTCGGCCTTCGGCCAGGGTCATGGCGCAGCCGTTGCTCACGTTCGGACCGAAGATGCCAAGCTTGAAGCGGTTGTCGTTGAACAGCGGGTTAGTCCGAACGCGGGAGTCCGCGAATTGGGTGCTCATCAGGTTCCTCTTCAGCCGAAGCGATGCGGGCCGCCGGCTGCTCCTGGTGCAGGTGCGAGCCGCCCAACGCGCCCGCCACGATGGTAGCCCGTCGCTCAGCTGTCGACATTTGGCACGATGGTGATCGTGCCCTGATAACAGGTCCCGCCTGCTGCATTCGGCTGGTTGCCCGCATGTGACTGACTGCAGGGCAGGGCCTCAAATCGGACCAGAGCTCGGTCGCCGGTGAGCCAGCCGCCGAGCACTGTGCCCTCGAGTCGCGCCTGATTGGAGGCCGCGTCGTAGCCGCCGTGCACCAGTGCGCGAAGTGAGTGATCTCCGGCCTGGACTTCGTACACGGCTTCCAACAACGTGATGTCGGTGGCTGGCGCACCGAGCTTCTCCGCCAGGTCGGCTGGATCATTGACGAGGACCTGCCCGGCGAACTTGCCGACCGCATCGCCAGCCACAATTCCCTGCATTATGCCGCCACCCGGATTGATCGTCACCCACTTGGTGAAGGTCAGTTGCATGGGGTGGTCTACCTGTGTTGAGGCAGCGGCGCGTTCCGCCTGCGCGCTGGCAGCGACGCCGAGACCTGTTACGACGAGCGCTCCGAATCCGGCCAATATGAGTCGAGACGCGCGTGATGTAAACATGATGATTTGTTCCCCTGTTGCGTGGCTTTGATTGACACCGCGCGGTGAGCACCACCCTAGCCCAACTCAGCCATGGGCCAATGCGCGAAAGTGCCTGTTTCTGGTGCCTGATTTGCGCGTATTGGCATTGGCCCGGAGTGGTGCTAGTGTGGCGAGCGCCGTGGCAAACCCGGCCACGAACCTGCCCGCGCACGGCACCTCGCTGATCGGTCGCGAGGAGGCTGTTCAGAGCGTGTCCGCCCTCGTGCTTGCCGGAAATGGGGGACTCGTCACGCTGACCGGAACTGGTGGTAGCGGCAAAACCCGACTCGCTCTGGAAGTGGCGCGCGCCGCGCTGGGTTGGAATTGCTTTGCGCATGGCGTCTGGTGCGCGGATCTGGCGCCGGTTAGCGACCCTCTGCTGACGGCAGGCGCTATTGCAGTCAGTTTGGGAATCAAGGAGCAGGCCGGGCGCCCGGCACGCGACACGCTGATCGAGGCGCTTCGACCGCTGTCAATCCTGGTAGTGCTCGACAATTGCGAGCACCTGGTGGAGGTATGCGCCGCGCTGGTCGAGGACGTGCTTCGAATCTGTCCGGGTGTTTCCATTCTGGCGACCAGCCGCCAACCACTGCACGTGGCAGCCGAGCGCGTGTGGCACGTTCCTACGCTTCCGACGCCGGAGGTGTCTTCGCTCGGGTCGGCGGCTGATCTGGCGACCAACCCGTCAGTTCGGCTGTTCGTGGAGCGAGGCCAGGCGTTGCAGTCCGACCTCACGCTGACCGACGATACGGCGCCCGCCATTGCGCGGATCTGTGCCCGCCTGGATGGTTTGCCACTGGCGATCGAGCTTGCGGCCGCTCGCGCGCGTGTCCTGACTCCAGAGCAAATCTTGACACGGCTGGACGATGCGTTCCACCTGCTTGTCAGCGCGAGTCACACCGCACCACCGCGGCATCAGACGCTGCGCGCGACGCTGGATTGGAGCTACTACCTTCTGGACTCCACCGAGCGCCGATGCGTCGAGTGCCTGGCAGTATTCGCGGGGGGATTCGATCTGGACGCCGCAGAAGTCATCTGGTCAGACCCGGACAATGCGTCCGCGCCGGACACGCTGGACGTCCTGACAGAACTCGTGGATCGGTCGTTCGTGATCGCGCAGCCGCAAAAGCAAGGCATGCGGTATCGCCTGCTGGAACCCGTGCGGCAGTACGCGCAAGAGCTTCTCGCCCAACATGGCGCTTGGGACGCGACGCGGAGACGCCATGCCGCCTACATCGTGCGTTTGGCAGAGGAAGCGGAGGCTGGATTAAAGGGCGCCCAAGCCGAGTGGTGGCGGCTGCGACTGGAACTGGAGCACGATAACGTGCGCGCCGCACTTCGCCGTGCGCTGGACGCCGGTGAGGCACAGAGCGCTTTGCGCATTTGCATCGCGTTGCGGAATTTCTGGCAGCAGTTCGGGTTCCGCAGTGAGGGCCGGCGATGGGTGGAGAACGCCCTGGCACTGGACGCTCAAGTGACGCCAAGCATTCGTGCCAGCGCGCTCCAGACGGCGGCCGTGATCGCCTTTCACGTCGGCGACTATCGCTCGGCGAAGTCACGTCTCGAGCAAGCTGCGCAGCAGTGGCGAGCGCTCGGGGACGCCGCCGGGCTGAGCTCTACCCTTGTGTACTACGGACGGACCGTCTCGGCGACAGCTGAATCCCGCCAGGAGTACGAGCAGGGTAAGGCGCTCACGCAGGAGGGCATGCGCCTGAACCGAGAGTTGGGCAATGAGTGGTGGGCCGCCAATGCCCTGCTGTTTCTGGGCATCTCGGCATGGGAGTACGCGGACCTCGAGTTCGGTGAGGCGGTGCTCAGTGAGGCCGAAGCGGCGTTCACGTGCCTCGGCGACAGCCATACGCACAGCCACCTGTTGTCGAAGCTCGGCGCTGTGCTCCGCGACCGAGGCAACCTGGCACGCGCCGGGCAGCTCATCCAACAGAGTTTGTCGGAGGCGCGCGCCATCAACTGCGTGGCCGGCTTGGCGGAAGCTCTGTATTTCCTGGCCGGATGGAGCCGCCTGCGCGGCGACCTCGTCTCGGCGACCGAGCAGGCAGTCGAAGCGGTCGGCCTGCAGTACCAGGTGAGCGACGCTCACTTGCCCAACTGTCTCGAGCTGGTCGGTGGACTGCTTTGCGAACAGGGCCGTGTCGAGCAGGCCACCAGGCTCTTGTCTGCTGCCGCCACCTTGCGCACGAGCTCCGGCTCGCCGATGCCGCCAATCTTGCGTGCGACCTACGAGCGCGACCTTGCGATCGCACGCAAAGCGCTTGGCCCCACTCGTTTTAGCAGGGTGTGGGGGGAGGCATCGACCATGAGCGTTGAACAGGCGGTCGAATACGCCCGGCGCCGCGACACGGTCGCGCCTCAGCTTGCCCGCTCCGACCCGCTCAGCCGTCGCGAGCGGCAAGTGATCGCATTGCTGGCGCGCGGATATACGAATCGGCAGATCGCCGACGAACTCGTGATCAGCGAACGCACGGTCGACGGCCATGTCACCCACATCCTGTCCAAACTCGAGCTGTCATCACGCGCCCTGGCCGCCATCTGGGCGGTCGAGCACCAGCTCGCCGCCGCTCGGGTTGGCGTGTAGCTTCGCCAACGACCGATCGAATCGTGGTCGCCGGTTCGCGGTGCGCCTCGACAGTGGGTTGTCACATCCGCCGCCGGACACGGTAGCGCAGGTGCAGCACCCGGTCGCCCTGGATCATAATGTGCGCGTCCTCCAGGAGATGCTGAACATCGAGCGAGCCGAAGTAGCGTTTGCCTGACCCGAAGACGACAGGAACGACGTCCATCGCCACCTCGTCCACGAGGCCCAGGGCCAACGCCTGCCCACCAACCTCGCCCGCAGTCAGGGCGACGACGCGGTCGCGTGCGAGGTCCTTCGCCCTGGCGATCGCCCGTGCCACGTCATCCATGAAGTAATACGACGCCTCCGGGTGCCAGTCGTGGGGCTTCGGTCGGTGCGACACCACGACCACGTGATGGCCCGCTGGCGGCGATCCTTCCCAGCCATTGGTGAGGTCGAACAGGTGGCGCCCGATGACCATCGCCTCGATGCTCGCCCACATCGGCCGGACATAGTCGGCCGAGCGCTTCGAGACCTTGAATGGGCCATCTGCGACGATGTCGGTATCACCGTTGAAGTACCAATCGAAGAGCGGTCCAACCTCGTCGCGAGCGTCGGCAATGAAGCCGTCGACTGAGACCACGGCGTGCATTACTACGGTGCTCATTTCATGTCTCCAGGGGCACTATCAACGTCGGAGCCACCTGCTGCAACAAGACGTAGATGGGCCGTGGTCACCGATCGTGTACTTTAATGATCTGGCCTTCGGCATCTCCTCCCCACGAGATGCCGGTGCTCCTGACATGGGCGGTCGTGAGGGAGTGACCGGCGGTCGTATGAGCGC
>JAFAOS010000489.1 GCA_019247515.1 Chloroflexota bacterium
CCACAGCGCCTTTGGCATCGCCGGCAGTGGTGAAGCGCTGCGGGTGTTGCGCGCCAAGGGTTACTGCGGACCGAGCGCGGTCATTCCGCAGTTCGGCGTTGACCCGGAGCTGTTTTCACCCGCGGGCGTCACACCAGACGGACCACCGGTGATCGGGTTCATCTCCCGGTTGGTCGAGGAAAAAGGCGTCATGGTCTTGCTGGCAGCTCTGGCGGGCATGCCAGCAGATTGGCGGCTGCACGTCATCGGCAGTGGGCCGATGGAAGCCGAAGCGCACCAGCGTGCCGAGCAGCTCGGGCTCGCGGCTCGCATCACCTGGGAACGCGGCGTGCCGTCGACGCTCGTCCCCGAGCGCCTGCGCACCTTCAGCCTGCTCGTGCAGCCGTCGCTGACGCGTCGGCACTGGAAGGAGCAGTTCGGGCGAGCGCTGATGGAGGCCATGGCGTGCGGCGTGCCGGTCATCGGCTCGGACTCGGCCGAGATTCCGAACGTCATCGGCGACGCGGGTCTGATCGTTCCCGAGGGTGACGCGCAGGCCTTGCGGCGTGCGATCGCGCGAGTGCTGGTCGATCCGGAGCTGCGCTGCAGCCTGTCGGCGAAGGGGAGAGCTCGCTCGCTCGAGTGCTACACCCACGCGCGCATCGCGGAGCAGACGGTGGACGTGTACCGTTCGGCGCTGGCGGCGTGAGCGTGCTGTCGCGGGCCCTGCTGCTGATCGGCGTGCTCGTCGCGGTCGGCTCGGCGCCCACGGCCATGGCCCAGCAGCCACGCCCCGCGCAGGAAGTCACGCTCAACTTCCTGACCCAGGGCGAACCCGACAGCCTCGACCCGACGCACGCCAGCTCGGCGTTTGCCGTCGACGGCGCGGTGGTGCGTCAGGTCTTCGAGCCGCTGCTGCGCTTCGACGACAACCTGGTGCCGCAGCCGGCCGCCGCCGCGAGCTACGAGGTGTCGCTGGACGGCACCGTCTACACCTTCCACCTGCGTCCTGATGGAGGCTGGAGCGACGGGCAGCTGGTCACGGCTGGCGACTTCGAATACGCCTGGAAACGTCTGCTCGACCCGGCGTTGCACGCCGAGTACGCGCCCCTGTTCGTCGGCGCGGGGATTGTGGGCGCCGACGAGTACAACTCGGGCAAGTTCGCGACCTCGGACCACGTCGCCATCAACGCACTGGACGATTTGACGCTGCAGGTCCGACTCAACCAGCCATTCGGGGCGCTGCCGGCTCTGGCGGCGCTGTGGGTCGCCGCCCCGCTTCGCCCGGACGTGGTGGACGCCGACCCCGATGGGTGGGCCGCTGAGCCGGCCACCTACCTTGGCAACGGTCCGTTCATGGTCTCGGATTGGGAGCACCAGGACCATCTGACGCTGGTCCCTAACCCGCGCTACGTCGCGCACCTCGGCTGGCCAGCTCCGACGCTCACGCGCGCGACGATCCTGATGCGCACGAACCCGGAGACGGACTTCGCCGCCTATGCGAGCGGCGACGCCCCGGACTGGATCGAAGTACCCGACGTCGACGCCAACCGGGTGCTCAACGACTCGGCACTGGCGGCACAGACGCGCCGATCCAGCGAGCTGACCACCTTCTGGGTGCAGATGAACAACGCCCACGCGCCGTTGAATGACCCACTCGTCCGACGCGCGCTGTCCCAAGCCGTGGACCGTGCCGCGTTCGTGCGCGACCTGACTGGCGGCGTGAGCCTGCCGACGACCAGCGTGATCCCGCCGGGCATGCCAGGCTTCCAGGACGGCCTCGGGCAGGAGCTGGGTTTCGACGCGACTGGCGCGCGGAACCTGCTGATTCAGGCTGGCTTCGGCGGCGAGCAGCCGTTTCCGTCACTCGCGTTCAGCTATCCCGACTCACCTGCCAACGAGCGACGCGCGCGTTACCTGCAGACGCAGTGGAACGTGAACCTGGGCGTCGGCGTGCAGGTGACCGCCATGGACGCCGACGCCTATCAACAGGCGATCGACGCGGGGAACTATGACCTGGCGTTCGGCGGCTGGAGCGCGGACTATCCCGATCCGCAGGACTGGTTGGCCAGCCTCTTCGACTGCGGTGGCGCCTTCAACAAGTTCAGGTACTGCGATGCGAGCTTCGACCAGCTCGTCGCGCGCGCGGACGTCGGCGCGAGTTTGTCCGACCGCCTGCAGTTGTACGCGCAGGCGCAGAAGCTGCTGGTGCAGGACGTACCCGTCGCCCCGCTGTTCGTCCGCGGACGGCTGGTGCTGGTCAAGCCCTGGGTCCAGATGGTTGGTGGTGGCCCGCTGATTCTGACCGCCATGGATGACTATCCAGGCAGCCTGTTCCTGGACAAAGTTCAGGTCTTGCCTCACTGAGGCCGTACCCTGATCCGCGTATGCGCTTTGTCCTCGCGCTGGCGTTCGGCCTCGCGCTCATTGCGAGCCCGTCCTACGCGCAAACGCCAGCCAGAGTCGCGGCCGTCGCGCTCGCCCAGGAGCCCGATCGCTTCTATGCGCCAGCCACCCTGGAGGGCCAACTGGTCGCCAACCTCGTCTTCGATCCTCTGGTCGGTCTCGACGATCGGATGAACCCGTACCCGGTCCTCGCCGCCAGCCTGCCCACGCCCGACAATGGCCTGGTCAAGCTGAGCGGCGACGGCGGCGACCGACGCCTGGTCGTGACGATGCCCCTGCGCCAGAACGTGACCTGGAGCGACGGCGAGCCATTCACCGCCGACGACGTCATCTACACCTGGCAGCTCATGATGAACCCCGAGTCCGGCTTCATCACCAGCGTCGAAGACAAACTCAAGAGCGTCGACAAAATCGACGACAACACCGTCCAGTTCACGTATCTGTCGTCGAACGAGGCGCACGCCCTGGACCCGGACCGCTACAAGAACCAGGGCACTGATCCCGTCGTCGACCCGCTGTACGCCTTCGGCCTGTACGACGCGCCAGCCATCTACCCGCGCCACAAGCTGCGCGAGATCATCGGCGACGACCCGCGCCACACGCCCCAGATCAGCGCGCTGGCAACGTCCGATTTCGCCAGGAACCCAGTCGGCACCGGGCCGTTCGTCCTGTCGAGCTGGGATCCGGGCAACGCCCTGACGTTCACCTCGCGGGGTGTGGCGCAGTCGCAACGCCTGGGCCAGCCCGCGCTCGACTCGGTCGTCTTTCGCGTCATGGCCAACAAGAACGACAGCCTGACCGCGCTCAGCGCCGGCGACATCCAGGCGGTTTCCGGCGATTCGCTCGACGCCAGCGACGCGCCGGTCCTGGACACGCTGCCCGGTACCCAGGCGCACTACACCCCTGGCAGCGCCTACGAGAACCTCACGTTCAACCTGGATAACTCGATTCTGGGGGACACCAACGTGCGGCAAGCGATTGCCTACGCGATCGATCGCGACGCGCTGAACGCCCAGGTCATGGCAGGCAAGGGCGATGTGTCGGCTGGCCAGGTGCCGTCGTGGTCGTGGGCGTACCAGCCTGACCTG
>JAFAOS010000510.1 GCA_019247515.1 Chloroflexota bacterium
CGCGTTGCCCCCAACGCTTCCGAGCGCCTGATCCGGCGACTTGCCAGGCCGCCGGCGCGGCCGATGAGTTTGGCGCCGGCCTGGTGTTGGAACTTTCAGAAGGACCAACACCACACAGGAGGCTTTCTCAATTCACATGTCCACAAATACAGCCTTCACCAGAGCCATTTCCCGCAGACAACCCCTGAGCGTGTTGCTGCTGCTCGGCGCCAGCTTTATGCTCTCGGTCGATTTCTCGATCCTGAATGTCGCGCTGCCACAAATCGGGGTATCCGTCGGCCTCGACCTCTCGGCGCTCCCATGGGTGGTCACGGCGTACGCATTGCCCGCGGCCGGTTTCATGCTGCTGTTCGGTCGCATCGCGGACCTGTGTGGCCGGCGCCGACTGTTCCTCATCGGCATCGCACTCATGGGCGCATCGTCTCTCGTCGGCGGCTTCGCGATCAGTCCGGCACAGTTACTGGTTGGGCGAGCGCTCCAGGGTCTGGCGACCGCCCTCGCGATGCCCGCCGCGCTGTCGTTGCTCACGACATCGTTCACTGACGAGAAGCAGCGCGCACGGGTGCTCGGCCTGAACGGCGCGCTGGCCTGCGGCGGATTCACCGTCGGCGCACTCGTCGGCGGCACTCTTGTGGCGCGCTGTCCTGGCGCTGGGCATTCCTGATCAACGTCCCGGTGGCCGTGCTCATCCTGGTCGCCACGCCGTATCTGGTGCGTGCGAGCTGCGCCGCCGCCCGAGTCAAGCTGGACGTGCCAGGCGCGCTTACAGTGACGCTCGGCCTGCTCGGCTTCGCGTTTGGAGTCACCAACCACAACCTCTCCATGCTGATCGGTGGACTCGCCCTGCTTGGGCTGTTCTGGTGGATTGAGCAGCGGTGGCCGCACCACTCGCCGCGCTGAGCATCCTCTCGCGACCGACTGTCAAGTGGGGCAACGCGGCCGGCCTGGTCGTCTCAATGGAGCCGGCGCTCATCTTCCTGCTGACGCTCTACCTGCAGGACGTGCTGCATCTGTCGCCGATGGCAACCGGTTTGGTCTTCGGCGTGCCTGGGTTAGCTTCGGTGACCGCCGGTGTCATCGCCGGACGCGTGATCGCGCGCTATGGCTCGGCCAACATACTGACCATCGGACTGCTGGTGCAGACAGCGTGCGCGGCGCCGCTTATCCTGGTTGGTACGAGCACCGCCTGGCTTGCGGTGCTGATGCCCGCGCTCTTCATTGGATTTTTCGGGCACGTGACGGCAATCGTGGCCTACATGGTGACCGCCACCTCGGGCTTGCCCGAATCCGAGCAGGGTCTGGCGACTGGACTGGCCTCGATGACACGGCAGATTGGCAGCACTGTTGCCATTCCCATTCTCAGCACGCTCGCGGCGACCCAGGTCACGCTGCTCGCAGGCATTCACCTGGCGCTCACCGTCGATGTCCTGGTGAGTGTCAGCGCCGTGGCGCTCGTCTGGACCGGACTGCAACCACGCTCGGACGCCACCCCCGCCAGCGCGCGTCGCATGAGGCGGCCGCCGCCGGCTCCGCACTCTCCTGATCTGTTGCTGACGCATTCGGACCTTACACCGGAGTGAAGTATGACTGAACAACACCGCTTTTCCGTCGCAATGCCGATTGCCGACAAGCTGCCGCTGACCAGCGTGGTCGACCGTGCCACATTTGAGGCTCAGCTCGAGACGCTGCGGGTGCGTGAAAAGGCGCACACGCGCGAAGGTGACGCCATCGCCGCGGCTCGCCGTCGCTTGCCGATAGTGGAGGTGGACGCGACCCTTCCGCTGATCGGACCGAATGGCCGCGTCACTCTGCTAGACGCCTTCGAGGGCCGGCGCCAGTTGGCCGCGTACTACTTCATGTGGCACGCTGGCCACCCCGCTGCCGAGCAGTGCGAAGGCTGCACGCTGTACACCAGTCAGATTCGCGAGTTGTCACTGCTCCATTCGCGCAGCGTCACGTTCGCGGTCCTGTGCCAGGGCTCTTACGCGGAGAGTGACCGCTATCGCCAGTTTATGGGCTGGGACGTGCCGTGGTACTCAGCGGAACCGTCGCTCGAAACACTCCTGGTCGGCCGCGAAATTGGCCTGTTCCACCTGGTGTGTTACGTGCGCGACGGCGACCGTGTATTCGAGACCTATTGGACCAAGCGCCGTGGTGTTGAAGCAATGGACAACAATTACGGCCTGATAGACCTCACAATATACGGTCGTCAGGAGCGATGGGAGGACTCACCACCCGGCTGGCCACAGGCGTGGGGAGTTGCGGGAGATCAGCACCCATACCGCATCAACGGTCGGCCCATAGTCCAGTGGTCGCGTATTGAAGCCGGACGCTCCGACGACCTTTCACCGGCGTAACGGATCCAACAAGGCTTGGAGAGTCGGCACGACGGTGGGAACACAGGCGCATCTGGACGGCGCCGAGTTGGAGGCCTAGTTGGCGGTGTGCCACGGCGCATGGGTCGGCCGGACGAGGCCGACGTTGGCGGTTTCAGGCAACCGGAACCTACCGGGACCACCTGGTAGCGGGCTACGGTCGGCGGCCAGGAGATCTTGTCTGCGATGCCTGGACCCGCCGCCGCAATCGGGTTGACGCCCACAAGTCAACCAGTTGACCACCTGGGAGCGGGCGGGTACGACCCCACAACGTCTGGCGCGTCGAGCGCGACTCATTCTGAGCAGCGCCCACGGGTTGGGAAGCCGTGTGTTGGCTCAGCAAGAAGGTGTGAGCCGCACCACCGTCCGTCGCTGGCGAGCCCGTTTCCTGGTCAAACGCTGTGCTGGACTCCACGATCGGCCGCGCAGCGGCCGAGCACCGGTCATCACCCCGCCCACGCGTACCCTCGTCGTGGCGTTGGCGTGCGAACTGCCCGCCGAGCGCAACGTGCCGCTGAGTCGCTCCAGCCTCAGCGAACTCAGCGTCGAAGTCGCCAACCGACTTGGGGCCGACGATGTCGCGCTGTCGCGCAGCAGTGTCTGGCGTATGCTCATCAACGACGCCCTGCGTCCGCGGCGCTATCAGTATTGGATCTTTCCACGCGATCCGCACTTTCTAGAGAAGGCCGGCCCGGTGCTCGACCTGTACGCCTGCACATCGCAAGGCCGACCACTCTGGGCGGACGAGTACATAATCAGCGCCGATGAGAAGACCAGCATCCAGGTGCGTCGGCGCACTCAGCCGACCGTTCGGCCCGGTCCCCATCAGACGATGCGTGTTGAACACGAGTATGAGCGCGGCGGAGTCGTGCAGTATCTGGCAGCTTGCCGAGCTTCGTGAGCGTCATCCGCGCGTTGTCATGGTGCATACACCCGTGCATGCGAGTTGGCTCAATCAGGTCAATCTACTTTTCGATTATCCAGCACCCGCCAGGACCTCGAACAGCGTCTCCGTGAACCTCTGCTTCAATCAGCAGCGCTCACTCTCCCCACGGCAGCCTGATACCGGGCCCGGTAGTTCCGGGACGGAGTACTCAGATACAGGCTTCCCGGTCGGCGATGCTACACGGCGAGTGGCGTAAGTAAGACGATGTACCCCACTGTTGAAGGCAGTGAGACGTGTCGGCGCTCGATCCGCTTGGCATCGGGCCACACGAAGTAGGCTGCTCCGCCAGCAACGCATCGGCGACCAACGCCGGCGGCCCTCCCGCGGCAGCCGCGGCAGCCACTCGAGCACCGATGCGCGGCTGCGTCGTACTCCCGGCGCCGCTGACTGGTCATGTCGTAGATGTCCACCGTCTCGGACAACCCGCCTCGCGCATCGCGCGGGTTTGTCCACCGGCGAAGACTGCACGTCCGCGGGCCGCACGCGCAGCAACGGACCAACGCGGCACGGCATGTGTCAGGTCGACCAGCGTTGGTTGCGGGCGTCGTATACGTCCACCGTGTTCAGAGCGCTATTGCTCGGGCCGCCACGCCGCCGGCGACGAAGACCAGCGGTCCGGCGCAAACGACGCTGAAGACCAGCGATCCGGCGCCGAGGACGCTTGCTGAGTAGCGAATTTGACCAACGACTGCGCAAAAGTGGTTGAGATCGCCTGGCCCGCTCACCCTCGTCGGGCACAGTTCGGAATCACCAGCGTTCCGCCACAGACAGCGCGGGAAGCCGTGCGCCGTCGCATCAGCGGCGAGTACTTGGCGTGACTCGGGAAATCCCAACATGCGCCACCTGATTACCCGCAGCCAGTCGTCGCACGTTTGACCTTCCCATGCAAAGGTTCCACCTGATGTGCTGAAGCGCGTCCTACAGTTCGGCGCTGTGTAGCGGCGTGGCCTTGGCTGAGGGCTGTGATAAGCTGGGCTCGGCCCGGGGGGTCGCGCTCTTTTGACCACGTATATCGTACGACGCATCGTTTTACTCATCCCGACGATGGTCGTGGTGACGCTTGTCACATTCCTGTCCGTGCGCTTTATTCCAGGCAACGTCGTCGACGCGATGATTGCTCAGATGAGCAGCGCGGCGTCGATGTCCAACCTCAATCGCGCGGCCTTGGAGACTGCCATGGGCCTCGACGTGCCCATTCCCATTCAATACGGACGCTGGCTAGGGATCCTGCCGCAGGACAACGGCCAACTTCAGGGACTGCTGGAAGGCGACCTCGGCAAATCGTTGTGGGGCGCACAGAGTGTTACAGACATGATTCTGGCGCGGCTGCCCGTCTCGCTGGAGTTGTTGCTGATTGCGATCGTGACGGCTCTGCTGACGTCGATCCCACTTGGAGTGTATTCAGCCGTCAAGCAGGATACGGCCGGCGACTACGTCGGGCGCAGTGTTTCGATCCTGTTCGTGTCGGTTCCGTCGTTCTGGATTGCGACGATGGTCATCGTTTACCCAGCCATCTGGTGGCACTGGTCTCCCGAGCTGACCTACATTCCGTTCGCCGCGAATCCGGCTGGCAATGTCCTTCAGTTTCTTTTGCCCGGCTTTTTAATGGGTATTCTCCTGGGCGGCACGCTAATGCGCATCACGCGCACCATGATGCTCGAAGTGATGCGCCAGGACTACGTCAGGACCGCCTGGGCTAAAGGCCTCGGTGAAAGGCGGGTGATTACGCGGCACGTCTTGAAGAACGCGCTGATACCCGTCGTCACCGTCATCGGCGTGGGGGTGCCGATTGTGCTGACCGCTTCGGTCGTAATCGAACAGATATTCGATCTGCCTGGCATCGGTTTACTTCTGTACCAGTCATTGTCCAATCGGGACTATCCCGTTATCTCGGGCATCAACCTGTTTCTCGCGACCCTGGTCGTCGTGTCCAATCTCCTGGTGGACTTGAGCTACGTGTGGTTGGATCCGCGAGTGCAGTACCGATGAGTGACGCTTTTGTCGTCTCTACACCATCACGGGCAGGCGGCGCGGCGGCAGGCTGGAAGCCCACGCGTGAGCGCTCGCGATGGTTGGACGTCCTCGTGCGCCTGGTCAAGACCAAGCCGCTGGGTCTGGTTGGCGGCATCATCCTACTGGGTCTGATTATCGTCGGCGGCCTGGCGGGTGTCCTGGCGCCCTACGGCTACAACGATATTAGTCTGGCGGCACGCTTGAGCCCGCCGTCGCCCCAACACTGGTTTGGCACCGACAACAACGGTCGCGACGTCCTGAGCCGCGTCCTGTATGGCGCTCAGATCTCACTGACGGTCGGACTCCTGGGCGCCGCGCTGCACGTCCTCATGGCTTTCGTGGTGGGCGCGACCAGCGGCTTTTATGGCAGTACATTCGACACGTTGGTGCAGCGGGTGGTCGACGGCATACAGGCATTTCCGCCACTGCTGCTGTACCTCACGATCATGTCACTCATGGGCGGTAGCCTTGTGGCGCTGGTGCTGGTTCTTGGCATCTCCAGCGGTATTTATGGATCGCGCACCATCCGGAGCGCGGTGATTGGCCTCCGTGACCAGACCTATGTGGAGGCCGCGCGCGCGCTCGGTTCCTCCAACAACCGTCTGCTCGTGCGTCACATTCTGCCGAACATCGTACCGATATTGATCATCGAGTTCACACTGGCCGTGGGACGATTGATCCTCGCGGAAGCCATCTTGAGTTTTCTGGGCTTTGGTGTTCCACCGCCGTTTCCGAGTTGGGGCGCCATGCTTAGCAACTCCGGGCAGCGCTACATGCTGCAGGCACCATGGATGGCGCTGTGGCCAGGCCTTGCGCTGGCACTGGCCGTCTTCAGTATCAACATGTTCGGTGATGCACTTCGCGACCTCTTGGATCCTCGGTTGCGGAGCGACGCGCCCTGAAAGTTCAAGTACTCCAGGAAAGGCAGAGGGTGGGCCATGGCGAATAATTCGATCAGCGTAGGACGACGTCAGTTCATGAGGCTGCTGGTAGGCGGAGCCGGTGCGCTTTCCACGGCAACGTTGCTGGAGGCATGCGGTCCGGCGGCCGCCCCGACGTCCACCTCCGCAACGTCCGCGCCAGCGGCCGTCAACCAACCCACGAGTGCTCCGACGACCTCAGCAGCACGATCAGCACAGGCGGGCCCAACTGTGGCGCCAGGCCAGACTGTGCAGGCGCCCGCCGCGGGCGCTCCGACGACGTCGTTTGAGGACACCGCAGCCGGACCTGTCCCGTTCCGCAAGGACACTGCGGCTGGGGCCCTGAACCCGAAACGCGGCGGAACTATTACGACAGCCTGGACTGGTGGCGCCAACTGGGACACGTGGGACCCGATGACCACCCAGACCATTCGCGTCAATCATATGTTCTTCACAAGCAGCAAGCTGATCCAGGGTGACTGGACAAAAGGTCCACAGGGGAGTGGCCAGACCTCGTGGGACTGGGGCTATTTGAGTGACGTAGGATTGCTCAACGGCGAGCTGGCGGAGAGTTGGGAGACACCTGACCCGACGACGATCGTCTACCACATTCGCAAGGGCGTGAAGTTCCACAACAAACCGCCAGCCAATGGACGCGAAGTTACCGCCCAGGATGTCGCATGGAATATCCAGATGCAGTTCGACACTCCGACTGCCTGGCAAGCGATCGCCTATCCTAAGGACTCCGGTTTGCAGCCCACGTCCATCAAGGCCCTGGATCAATACACTGTCGAGGTCAAAACCCCCGAGCAGTCGCGCGACCTGATGCTGCTCGAGATTGGCTGCAACATGTACCACAACCCGCCCGAAGTGTGGCAGAACGGTGGTTCCATGGGGGATTGGACCAAAGTCATCGGGTCGGGACCGTGGATGATCAGCGACTATGTATCTGGTAGTCAGATCACGTTCACGCGGAACCCCGATTACTTCGAGACCGACCCACTGCACCCAGGTCAGCAGCTGCCCTATCTGGATACGCTGAAGATTTTGCTGGTTCCGGACATCTCGACGCGACTGACGGCGCTGCGCACCGGTGCGGTAGACTGGCTGCGCGAGCTCGATCCAGATGACGCTCGGCCGGTGGTCACCGCCAACCAGGACCTCCAGTGGTCGCGTCGGGTGGGCCTGGCGTGGGACGCCAATGGCCGCCTGGACAGGCAGGACCTGCCCTTTAAGGACCTGAGAGTTCGTCAGGCACTGAACCTCGCTGTCGACAAGCAGACCTTCCTGAAGGACTACCTCAAAGGACAAGGCGTCTTGCTCGGCTACCCGTTCCCGCCGACCGACTCGTACGCCAAGTACTTCACACCGCTCGACCAGCTGCCGGACGACGCCAAAATGTTGTTCACCGGCTACAACACGGATCAGGCCAAGAAGCTACTGGCCGACGCTGGATATCCGAACGGTTTTCAGACCGTGATCCAGGGTCCAGCGGCACGTGCCGACGAGATGGCGCTCCTGCAGTCGTACCTCGCCAACATCGGCGTGGACATGCAAATTCAGACGCTCGATCCCGGTCAGTACAACTCGCTTGGTGGGAGCAATAACTTCGACCAGATGTGGTACGGCAACGCAATCGGTGTCTGGGCACCGGACGAAATGCTTACCACCAAGAAAGGCATGCTGTCCAACCACGCTCACATGGACGATTCGTATTACCAGGGCGTTCAGGACTCGATTGCTGCGAACATGGTTGCCAATCCCGACGCCTACTTCAAGACGATGAAGGACGCCGGGGTTCACGAGCTAGAGTCCGCGTGGGCCATTTTCATGCCCGTGCCATATCAGTACAACGTGTGGTGGCCGTGGTACCAGAACTATTACGGCATCAACTGGACCGGCTGGGCCGGCGTGTGGCAGTGGACCAAGTACGTGTGGGTCGACCAGGATATGAAAAAAGCGATGGGGCACTCCTAGAGCCTAGAAACCCCAGGTCGTCAGTTGGTTTGCCGCCGCGCAGTGCTGGTCGCCCTCGTTGGCGTGGCGGCGACTGCTCTTCTCGGCGCGCACAGACCGACACCGGCAAACTGGACCTCTCAGCTGGTCGGCGGGCAAGCCGCTCCAACAGCTGGGGCGCTACTTGCTGTTTGGAACCGGCCGCGACGCCGGTGCGCGCGAGGTGCTGCAGTCGGCCGAACCATACCTGCACCGCCGGCCGGTCGTCCACGTCGTCTGGACTGGGTGGTGACCATGCGGGAGCCGTTCAGGCATGCACTCACACCAACACCGGGCGGGGTGCGCTCGAACCTCCACGACGCACCCCGCAGGTGGACTCACCGACGCGCTCAGTCCTTGTCGTGCTTGTCATCCGACGCAGAGGAGACCGGGCGGCAGACGAAGTTCGCCGCGTCCATCGCACTGCCCTGGTCGGTGTAGCGCGCCTCCAGCGGGTACGGGCACAGCGGCCGCGACTCGACGGCGTTGGTGGCCAGCAGGGTGTCTGGTGCCTGGTGGTGCTCCACCCAGTTGACCACTGCGCTGAACGGGTCCACCGGATTGGGACCGGCCCCCCCGCCGCAGTGCCCGACGCCCGGGGCCATAAACAGCCGCGCGAACTCCTGGGTGGACCGCTCACCGCCCATCACCTGTTCGAGGCGCTCGTAGTAGTTGATCGTCCCCCGCGGGAAGATCAACTGGTCCGCCCACCCGTGCCAGATGATGAGCTTGCCCCCGTGGCCGCGGAACGCCCACAGGTTCGGGTCGTTGGTCCCGATGACGTCCGAGAACTCCGCAACCGACTCGTGGAACCACTGGACAAACTGCGGATACGTGGCGGTGTGCCAGTCCCAGCTCGGGTTCCGCAACAGGAAGTACTTGATCCAGTCGGTCGCGATCGGGAAGGGAATGCCATCCGAGGAGTCGACGGTGTTCGCCAGCCCCGCGAAACTCGCCCCGGGCTCCAGGCCATACCACAGGAACTCCCCGTTCGGTCCGCGCGGTCCCTGCCAGATGGCGCGCACGACGTCCGCGTCCGTCGCGGTGAAGGTTTCCCCGCACGGCGTGGTCGTGCCGACCAGGCTGCCAGGATCGAAGTGGCACAGCCGCGGATCGTCGATCACCCCGTCGACTACCCCATCCAGCCCATCGCAGGCGGCGACTGCGGCGGCGTTGACCGCATTGAACTTGCACTGGGACACGAAGTCGTGCTTCTGCAGCATGACCAGCTGTGGCCAGAACTCCGCTGGGATGAACTCTGGCCAGTTGATCGCCGGGGCGCCAGCCAGGATGCCGTCGTAGTCCTCGGGGAAGCGCTGTGCCTCCATCAGCCCCTGGCGGCCGCCGGTGGAGCACCCGTTCCAGTAGGAGTAGCGCGCGGTTTGGCCGTAGAACGCCTCGAGGATAGCCTTGGCCTGGACGGTCATCTCGTGTTCGCTACGGGACGCGAAGTCGATGATGAACTGCCAGTTCAGCTGGCCGCTGGCGGTGAGCCCGAAGCTCCCGCCCGGCTGTTGCGTGGCCGAGTGCCCCGTGTCGGTCGAGGCGGTGGCATAGCCGCCCTGTAGCGCGGTCGCCAGCGCGCCAAAGGAGATCGAGCCTGCGTATCCGCCACCGCCGACCGCCTGGAAGCGGCCATTCCACTTCGGCGCGAGCGGCAGCCACACCTCGATGTTGATCTGGGGCTGGACGGTGAGTGTGACCCGGCAGAAGGCCGGCAGCCCCGTCAGCGGCCCGGCCGGAAACGAGCCCGGCGGTGGTTGGAACGTCCCGGTGCTGTTGACGCTTGCGCTAGTGATCGCGGTTTCTGGCAGGCGCAGAGAGGTCAGGTTTTCACACGATCGCGGCCGCGTCTGGCCGCTAGAGTCGCCATCGAAGCCGGAGGCGCGCGGGTCGCCAAACGGCGAGTTGGGCGGCGCGGCGGCGGCGCCGGCCGGCGCAAGCGCCAGGCTGCCAAGCAGCGCGAGCACGAGGGCCAGAGCCACTGGGCGCCGACACCGCGCTGAGGATAGGGCCGATGCAAGCTTGGGACACCATGAATGAACCTTGTACATTCGGAGAGCCTCCTCACTGGCAATGGAGTACGGCGGGGGGACATGCGGCCGACAGAGCGCCCGCCGGTCTCCTGGGCGCGCCAGACACGTATGACAGTCGCGGAACACGTTCTGTAGCGCGGCACGCGCCAGGCCGGGGCGGGCTTCGCTCGTGCTGGACGAGCTGACGCACCGGTCCGTAACTTGGCTTGCTTACGGCGCCGCACGGCTCGGCTGACCGGCCCCGGTCGTCCATGAGTGTCACGTCCTGCTCCTCACATCGGAGAATGCTGAGCGTGGCCAGCCTACCAGCCTCTTCCGCCGCGGGCCAGAGGTTGCGTGCAGGCAGGACGTCTCCCCGGCCCCATGCTGTCAATGCAACCCGTCGCAGGGGCGCGGTACACGCCTATCGTGTTCCTCGGTGCGTCGTGTCATCCAGCCGGTCTGCGGGCGCCAGGTGGAACCGACGACGTGAGTCGCAAGCCACGCCACGTAACGGATGGCGCAAGCAAACCTGCGCCACACCTTGATTTTCTGGGCCACAGTTCGGTGGCGAGGCAGCGTTTCAGCTACATCTGGGCTTGGATGGGCTCGAGAAAATCCTCCACGATACGGCGGTACGTGTCGAAGCATTCGTAGTGGGCGCTGTGCGCGGCGCCTTCGATGACCTCGTAGTGTGAGGAGGGGGCCAGTTCGTGCAGATAATCTGTCAACGGCTTGAGCGAATCCAGGCTGCCAACGATGATCTGCATTGGCGAGGTGATGCGCTTCACGCCCTCGGCCAGAGCAGTCGGTTCCCAAGCCGGATTGACGGCTGTCACTGCCCGCGTGTGGCGCTGCGCTTCCAGCCGGACTGCCGTCGACCGTACGCGTAGGTAGCGATCGATCAACAGCGGCTGGGACGCGTAAAACGCGGGTGTGAACGAAGCGCCCACCTCCAGAAATAGCGTGTCATTGTCCAGAGGCTGCTGGAGTGGACTCGGTCCCCGCATGGGCTCGCGCGGAACGCCCATGCCAGAAATGATCAGCGCCTGTGCGGCGGAAAGATGGCGAATCGCCCAGCGCAGAATTGTCATGCCGCCCATGGATTGGCCAGCCAGGATGGGACGCTCGATGCCGAGCGCGCTGAGAAACGCCTCCGGCTCGTCAGCACGGTCCGGCTCTGGCTCGTCCCGCGGCGAGTTGGACGATAATCCATGATTGACACTGTCGTAAGCCAGCACCCGGTAGCGAGCGCTGAACGCCTCGAGGTGGCGATACCACGTTTCGCCGCTCGACAGCGCACCATGGATGAATACCAGCGGCGGACCGGCGCCACGATCTTCGTAATGGACGTCGGTTGGACCACATTGAACCCAGGGCATGGTGCTCTATCCTGTTGTCGCAGCGCGCATGTCGATGCCTTCATTGTGGAAATAAGAGATGCCCTGCACTTTCGACGACGTCAGCACCAATGGTATGACCGACATGATCGGCATCAGAAAGCATTGGTCGAGCAGGACGTCATTCAGCTGTCCGTACAGCATGTTTTGCTTTGCGGGATCCGTCTCGACGGCGATCGCGTTGACCAGCTGAGTGTACTATTCGTCGACGAAGCCCGTTTGAGGACCTGTCGGCTGGAAGTATGTGCTCAACACGGTGATCGTGCTGGGCAGCAGTTGGGTGAACAGGGATTGCCCGATGTTGAGCCCCCAGCCCTGCTTGCTGAGCGCCGTCTGGTTGTAGGCCGCGGTGTCCAGTGGATGGATGCCGACGGTGATGTTCAGCTTCGCCAGATCACCCTGGAGGATCTGGGCGATGCTCCCCAGCTCGGCGCCGCCAGCGGGCAGGATCATGTCGAACTGTGCGCCAGAGACGCCGGCCTGCTGCAGGATCGATTGCGCTTTGCCGATGTCGTAGCCATACACGTTGGCCTTGCCGGCGTCGTAGGCCGGGTTCTGCGGAGTCCATGGCAGATCCTTCGGCGCTCCTCCAATGCCAAGGTACACCGTGTCCGCAATGCGGGCGCGATCGAGCGTGTAATTGATCGCCTGGCGCACATCTTTTCGGTCCAGCGGCGGTAGCGTCGTGTTGACGACCAGTACGGTATAGGTGCCGGCGGCCGTATTAGCTACGTAACGATAGCCGGGGTCATCCTTGAGTCGGGCAGCATCGCGCAGCGGCGGCCCGATGGCGCCGTCGATCGCGCTCGCCTCCAGCTGCGCGATCATCGCCTGCGGGTCCTTGAAAATCAGGATCTGCTGCTCGTCGACGAGCGGCGTGCCGCTCCGCCAGTAATTGGCGTTCTTGCGCAGCGTGACGTGGTCACCCTGGACCCACTCAACGAACTGGAACGGTCCGGTACCCACGACTTTCGTCGCCGCGTCCGGACTCGTATACGTTTCGGGGTCGCTGATGTTCAGAAATTGCAGGTAATCGAACAAGCTTGGCCGCGGCTGATCGGTGCTGAGAATCACGGTGTACTTGTCAGGCGTCTGGATGTCAGTGATCCAACTGCTCATCACCGAGAGATTGCCAATGCCAGTCTTGGGATCCGCGGCATGGTGAATGTTCTGGGGGATGTCTGCGCTGGTGAGCTCACGGCCCGTGTGGAACCGCACGCCCTGGCGAAGCTTCAGCGTGAGCTGTTTGTGGTCCGTCGAGAACTCCCAGCTTTCGGCGAGCGATGGCACTGGCTGGAGGTTGTCATCGTAATCCACCAGCCGGTCGTGGACCTAATACACAATATTGAACGTCGGTGGCGACATCTGGTGGGATTCGAGGTTGGGCAATTCAGTAGTGCTGCCCAGCTTGATCGTTCCGCCAGCCTTCGGCGTGGTCTGGCCGGCCGGGGCAGTCTGAGCGGCCGTGGGTGCAGCGCTGGGTGTGGCCGGGCCACAGGCGGCGAGCAGGGCAACTCCAGCCCCGCACCCAACGAGTCTAAGGAACGTGCGTCGGGTCAGCATGCGGGCACCTGGCCTCTGAGTAGCAGTTGGACAGAAACCTACGCTAAGGATTCCTGTCAAGTAGCGGGGTTAGGTGGCGGAGTTTGAGCAGGGGAATCAGCGACGGCGTAGGCTTCGGCGCCGATGCCAGGCGAATTTCTCACTGACGCCCAGGAG
>JAFAOS010000511.1 GCA_019247515.1 Chloroflexota bacterium
CTCCTGGGCGTCAGTGAGAAATTCGCCTGGCATCGGCGCCGAAGCCTACGCCGTCGCTGATTCCCCTGCTCAAACTCCGCCACCTAACCCCGCTACTTGACAGGAATCCTTAGCGTAGGTTTCTGTCCAACTGCTACTCAGAGGCCAACTGCTTGTGGAACGACACTCCACCTGGCGAGAGGTCGTTGGTCTCTGCGTGGTCTGAATCGAAAACACCAAGACTCCCGACCGCAGTCCGCCACCCCACTACCAGCGGCTCCTCCGGCCTTAACTTGACGGTGCCCGCGGCAGCACGTGCCATCGAAGTTATGACTCATCTGCCAGAAGTGCACGGATGTGGCGCAGGATCTCGTGCGTGACCTCGCGGCTGCGTGGCCCGCTGGGACCATCGCGTGTAAACGACACCGAAGTCTCAAATTGAACACGGATACCTTGTCGGCCCCGGAAAAGCGAGGTGACGTGGACCGCCTCCGTACCACGGATCGCGATCGGCACAACCGGTACGCCAGAGTGCAGGGCCACTAAACCGGCGGCACCGCACGTGGTGCCGAGGTCCTTGGATATCATCCCTTGTGGAAACAGCGCCACGACGCCTCCATCCGCCAACAGGTTCAGGGCGTAGCGGATTCCCCAGGCATCCGCGGGAAACGCACCCAATCGGCGCCAGATCGCACACAAGGCTCCTGTGCCGAATCCATCCGGCCTCGCCGCGAAATGTACGAAGCGCGGCACGAGATGCACCAACAGGTAGGCATCGAGATTGTCGCGATGATTGGCGGCCAGGATCAGCGGGCCTGTGAGCGGCACGTGCTCGAGTCCGGTCACCGTCACCCTGGCGAGCGGATGCAAGCCACAGGGCACGATGTAGTCAGCGGTGAGCCGGTAGGTTGTCGACACGTTGCGATACCAGCGCAGTCGGGAGTAGTCAAGGACCCGTCGCTCGCGATAGCGCATGCTATGGATCCAGCGAAGCGGTCGGGCTGCGGCGTACCCCATCGCGATTACCCGCGTCACGACCATTTAGCCTGTCGGGTTATCGGCCAATTGGCACCCAAGCAGCGAAACAGCGAGACACCGCTGTGCCCGGCCGCGCCGACATGGAGTGCCTGGGCAGACCTCCGCCACCTACCGCGCATTTTCGCGCGTCTGCTCCGCGACGTTGGCGCTCGCGTGGTCTTCGTGGAAACTTCTGGGCGGTCATACATAAGCCCACCTGTGCGCATTCCCACAGCCGCACGTGCGCGTCAGTGATTTGATGGCCCACGCCCGGCACGGGGACGTGGGCCAGTGTCCAATCTCGAGAAGCGGGCTCGCCCAACCTGTGGGCCCGTCCGCCTCAAAGCGACAGCTGCCGTCTGTTTCCCGCATTCGCTGGTCCTCGGGTGCGTATGTTGCTGCTCGACGATGTCCATCAGGCGCGTCGCGACGGTGACATTCTTCGAGGGTTCCTGGTCCTGATCGACAACAATAGTCGAACGGACAAACGCACCTCGGCTCGCCATACTCACGGTCGTCATTCTGAATCATGGTTTCGTACTGGACTGAGGATTCTGCCGTCGGACCGCGACGCCGGCCTCCGCGTATGCCCTATCAGCCACATCGGCGAGCATGGTGGCGGACCAATCAGCCAGACGCCTCGGCCCAACTGACCACGTGCGCCCTGCGAGGGCCGACGTTTTCGCCATGGTGGCGAACGACGACAGGAAATTCCATCGCGCACTGAGCTAGACCCCTTATGGTGTTGCTGGCTCTCAAGGCCGCTGCGAGTCGCCTTCGAATCCGTGTTGGGCGTTCCCAAGGCCGCTGCGACATGATGTACTTATTTCTCGAGGACCTGCAACGCTGACCTGGCGCAGCACTTGGCGAACCCGGCCAGGAGAGGAAGTGATCGATGGCCAGTATGGCGGTCGAGCCTGATGAAGAATCTGCTGCAATCGGACGGATGATCAGCGAGGGAGCGCCCGACCTTCGTGCACCGGCCATACGCGCCCGGCGAATGAGCTACGTCTGCGTTAGGTGCGGTGAGCTCAAAGCGGGGCCTGCCGCCCACTGCGGTACGTGCGGCAGTCGGAGTCGACACGAGTACCCTGTCGAACCGGCAGCCAGCGCGCGCGGCCGAACGGCGCGCGGCCAGGCGTGTTTTTCGTACGTACTGCGTTGCCTGCGGCCGTTCGAGCGAAGGGTCGAGCGCACCCGCCCGGCCAGGTCGATGCGCCGTGTGCGGCGGCACGATGCTCGTGGAGCTTGCGCCAGACTGAGCCTGGCCCGGCAATCGTATTCGGCAACCACCGCGGGCAGCAAGTTGGGACTTGCTGGACAGCATGCCCCAGCCCCAGACGCAGTCGCCCTGCGTATTGTGACGTTCGCTAGGCTCGAGGCGTGACGGAGGTTACTTGGTGGCACGCTACGTCGGCCCATTCCCTGAGGTTCAGGCGTGAACGGACTTCTGCCACATTCAACTGGATGCGGGTCGGACGTGGGCCGCGCGGTCGCCGCGGCCGCGCGGATCGCGCTCTCGTTCGAACTCAACATCGTCCCCCTCATGCAGCTCCTCGAAAGCGGCTGCTTCGACGCTGGTCGCGTGAAAGAACAGCTCCTGGCCGCGTGCGTCCCGAATGAAGCCGTAGCCTTGACCACCAGTGATTCGCGCGATCGCGCCGGATTCCGCCATGCTGCGCCGTCCCTTCTGCTCCGGTCAACGACAATCTGTCCAGAGCCTCGTCTGAGGTCCGGCCGCTTGTTTTTCACCAGCTACCCAGCAGCGTACTCAAGTCTGCGGCAGCGATGCAGCCAAACGCCAATTCGCCGTCGGCATCTGCCGCAATGAGGCACCGTACGCCTGCCGTGAGCCGTATACTGGCGGCGTTCTGGACGGCACGCTGGGCGGCGCGCGAAGCGCAGACCCACCGCTCAGGGCTCATATTGGCCGTGCCATTCAGTGGGGGCGGCCCGCGTGGAGGTGGCCCATGGGCGGCGCGCAAAGCGATGACGGCAGCGGCCGGCCGGAACAGTCAAACCCAGTTGAGCCGGGCGCATTGACCCAGATACGCGTTGTTCGGCCGCGGCTGCGCTGGCGCGCAGTCATTCACCCTGGAGACAAGCTCGATCCAGCCCGCGGTCTGCAGGCGGTGGCCTGGCACCTTGCGGACTGCGACGATCCATCGCGTTCGGAGGCCCACTGCGACATGGGCCGGCACCTGCTCGCCGGCGACGGTAACCCCGATGGACACTGCCACGTCGGTGGTGTCTGCCCGCGCTGCCCTGACACGCCCAGGTCGGACCGCCGGGGATGAGCCACGGCGGGACGGGTCGTTCGGCGGCGCAGGGAGGAAGGATGATTTCGACTTGGAGGAGGATTATCCGGTGGAGTCCGTTGCCTGATGACGAAAGGTCGCGCGCCTGCCATGCACGTCGATGGGGCCACCGCAAAGCACATCGCCGAATACGACGGGCAGCCGTGCTACTTCTGCGCGCCCGCGTGTAAGAGGGCTTTCCACGCGGAGCCTGAACCCCACGTGGACCCACGGACACGCTATGAACGTGACAGCAAGTGAAAGCTGTGTCATAACCGAGCAGATCGAACGATCGCCTTCTGCACTCGACGCGCGAAAAGGCAATTCGTAGCCGACCCATCCGGACACGGGACCGCCCCACAGGTGGCACTTCCATAAGCGCATGCTCCCGCCATGCATCTCGCCCAGACGCACTCTCAAACCGGCGTCATTCCGCTCACCGTTCGGATCGGCATGCGATGCTGCGCCGCATGCGTGGATCTCGTCGAGACGCGTCTGCGCAAAACGGGCACGTCAACTGCGTGCGCGTCAATAGTGCGGAGGGGTCGTCTACGTTGAGGCCGAACCGGGCACGGTCGCGATCCAAGAGCTTTTTGCTCGTTCATCTCCGGGGGCTTCGCTGGGAAACCACCCTGCTAACCAACGCGTGACTGCTCAAACTCCGCTGATCCCGAATTCGACCAGCAAATCCTTTACCCGCCACTCCCACATGCAGCTGCTGGAACTGGCAACCACGGTCCAGGTCGGCAGGCAGCCGGTCAGTCGCGAAGAAAGTGGCAGGCCGAGGAGCGCGAACAACGACAGTCTCCAATCGCCGCCCCGCTCGACCTCCAGTGAGGATCGCTGCGAAACGCACGCCACCGACGTCAGGTTGAGCTCATAGAGCGCACGAGCCCAGCGCACCCACCCGTCGTCAGCTTGCTCGCCGCCGATCTCACTTCCAGAATGCCAAGCGTTGCTGTTTGGTCAAATGCCTGTTTGGAAGATCAATTCCAGCGCCGGGGCATCCAGGCTCTCGCGGCCTATCAGCTCACGCGCAAGGCGGTCCAGCAGGCTTCGGTGCTCACGCAAGATAGATGTCGCGCGCCCAAGCGCCTCAGTCAGCAACCTTTGGATTTCCTCGTCGATCACCTCGCCGACGTGCTCAGAGTAGTCGCGCTGCTCGCCGATATCCCGGCCCAGAAAGATCATCTGTTGCTTACGACCAAACGCGACCGGCCCTAGCCGCTCGCTCATCCCGAACTCGGTCACCATGCGTCGGACGATCGCGGTGGCGCGTTCAATGTCGTCGCCAGGGCTGGTACTCGCTTCACCGAAAACGACTGCTTCTGCCGCATGCCCACCCAGCGCCTCGGCAACCGCGTCGCGAAACTGGCTACGGCTCACGTAGGCGCGATCCTCCGGTGGCAGAAAGCGCGTGTAGCCGAAGCGGAGGCCTCGTGGAATGATGGTGATCTTATGGACTGGATCGTGATGCGTCAGGAAGCGGCTGACGACGGCGTGGCCACTCTCGTGATACGCGGTTAGCTCCGTTTCGCGTGGCGACATCAACCGACTTCTCCGCTCTGGTCCGGCGCTTACGCGATCGATGGCTTCCTCGATTTCGGGCATGGCGATGGTTTTCTTGTCGTGTCTGGCGGCGAGTATTGCTGCCTCATTGAGCACATTGGCCAGGTCAGCTCCAGAAAAACCGGGGGTCTGTTTCGCCAGCGTTTGAAGTACGACATCCTGGTTCAACGGCTTCCCACGAGCGTGCACGGTGAGGATAGCGTGTCGGCCGCGCATATCCGGGGTGGGAACAATGACTACTCGATCGAATCGCCCGGGCCGTAACAGCGCAGGATCGAGCACATCGGGACGATTGGTCGCCGCGATGACGATGACGCCGGCATGGTCATCGAACCCGTCCATTTCGACCAGGATCTGATTGAGTGTTTGCTCGCGTTCGTCGTTCGCATTGCCCAGTCCCGCTCCGCGTCGACGACCCACAGCATCAATTTCGTCAACGAAGACGATACACGGCGCACTCTTCCCCGCCTTGGTGAACAAGTCGCGCACACGACTGGCGCCGACGCCGACGAACATCTCGACAAATTCCGATCCCGAGATCCTGAAAAAGGGCGCGCCTGCCTCGCCGGCCACGGCTCGGGCGAGAAGCGTTTTGCCCGTGCCCGGTGAGCCGACGAGAAGCACTCCGTGCGGAATTCGCGCCCCCAGCGCGGCGAATTTCTGTGGTTCTTTCAGAAATTCGACCACTTCCTGGAGTTCCTGAAGTGGTTCGTCAATGCCGGCGACATCAGCGAACGTGACGCTCGAA
>JAFAOS010000555.1 GCA_019247515.1 Chloroflexota bacterium
CACCCAGGTGCCGTCGAAGCCGTCCTGGGACTCGCGCTGCTTGTCCTCGCGCACCTTGGGCAGGGCGACCTCGTTGACCTTCGGGTCGCGGCGGCTGGGGATGAAGGCGGCCATGCCGCCCATGGCGAACGCGCCGCGGCGATGGCACGTCTTGAACAGCAGCTCGGTATACGCGCGCATGAACGGCACGGTCATCGTGACCTGGACGCGGTCGGGCAGCACAAACTCGGGGCGGCTGTTGAACTTCTTGATGATGCTGAAGATGTAGTCCCAGCGACCCGCGTTGAGCCCGGCCGAGTGCTCGCGCAGCTCGTACAGGATCTCGTCCATCTCGAACGCCGCCAGGATCGTTTCGAGCAGAACGGTCGCTTTGATCGTGCCGCGGGGTACCCCCAGTGTGTCCTGGGCGATTTCGAAGGCCGTGTTCCACAGCCGCGCTTCGCGGTGGTTTTCGAGCTTGGGCAGATAAAAGTACGGCCCGCTGCCGGCCTGGATGAGCTTGGCGGCGTTGTGAAAGAAGAACAGACCGAAATCGAAGAGCGCCGCGCAGATGGCTTCGCCGTCGACCAGCACGTGGCGTTCAGGCAGGTGCCAGCCGCGCGGCCGAACCAGCAGCGTCGCGGTGTGCGCATTGAGCCGATAGGTGCGCCCGTCCGGGTTGTCGAAGGAGATGCTGCGGTCGACGGCGTCGATCAGGTTGACCTGGCCCTCGACCATGTTCTGCCACGTCGGAGTGTTGGCGTCCTCGAAGTCCGCCATGTAGACGTCGGCGCCCGAGTTGAGGGCATTGATCAGCATCTTGCGCTCGGTCGGCCCGGTCAGCTCGACCCAGCGCTTCTGGAGGTCCGCATTGCTGACAGGCGCAACGCGCCAATCGCCCGCGCGGACGGCGCTCGTCTCGGCGGGAAAGTCCGGCAGCTCGCCCGCGTCGAGGCGCGCCTGGCGCTCGTGGCGCGCTTGCAAGAGCTTCTGGCGAGTCGGGTTGAGCTCGCGGTGAAGTCGGGCGACGAACGCGAGAGCTGGCTCGGTGAGCACCTCGTCGAAGCGCGTCAGGCGCGGACCGTGGACCTCAACGCCGGCGGCGGAGGAAATCGTCACTCCAGAATGGTAATCCGCGCCCCGCGGCCCATCACCAGGACGCTCAGCGCTGGGAACGCCTGCGCGGCGTAGCTGACCAGGTCGCCGGGGTAACCCCGGTTGGTCTGGAACAGCTCCCAGTGCATCGGCACCATGACTTCGGCGCCCAGGTCGCTGGCCAGCCGGGCTGCCTCGCGGAAGTCCATGTTGCCCACGATGTTGTGCTCGCTCTCCCGAAAAAAGTCGCGGCCGTTGATCGGCAAGCAGGCGATGCTCGGCCGCAGCGCGCGCACGCGCTCGACCTGCCCAGCGTATGGGATGCAGTCGCCGGCGTGGTACACGCGGACACCGCCGATCTCGACCACGTACCCGAGGTAGCGCACCAGACCGTCCGACAGCGCTTCGCCGAAGTTGTACGCGTCCGCGGCGTCCACGCCGTGGCAAGCGGGCACCGGCCAGATGCTCACCCCGCTGGCCGAGAGATGGGCGCCGGGTTCCGCGCCGACCACGCGCTCGGCCGCGAAGCCGAGCCCCAGCGCATTGGGCACCAGCGGCCGCGGCACCACCAGCGTGAAATGCGAGCCGGGCGTCGCGGCAGCCGCGCGCAGCGTCGGCTGATCGAAGTGGTCGACGTGCTGGTGCGAAACCAGCACGACGTCGGCCTCCCGCGCCAGGTCGGCCGCGTCGAGGGGCGCTTGCCAGGCGCGGGCGTCGTCGATTGACAGGAACGGGTCGCAAAAAACGCGCGGCCCGCCGGCGGGATCGCGCAGCCGAAAACCAGATTGTCCCAGCCACCACAGCTCGATCATTTACGCCAGTGCTGCGCCGAACTCGGCGGTATGAGTGTGCCTGTTATCGAGGACCTCGAGAAGCTCTCCCTGCGCAGCCCGCACCTCGTCGCGGATCGCGGCCTTTCGGTCCCGCATCACTCCGGCAGGCTAGGTCCGTGCGCGGCGAGGCGTCAACGACGGATCGACGACGGATCGACGACGTCGGTGATAGACGTTCCGGCCCCGGCGGGTGTTCGCGGCCGCCAACTTCGGCGACGCCTGTTACGTGTCGCGGCGAGCCCGTCGGGACGGTTGCGCGCGCCGGGTCTTGGCACGCGCATTGCTTTCTGCGATGCCTCCATTCGGAGGTACGCGCGAAATGTCAATTATTGCCTGGATCGTTCTCGGTCTGATTGCCGGCTGGATCGCCGGGATGGTCATGCGCGGCGGTGGCTACGGCATCATCGGCGACATCGTCCTGGGCATCGTCGGCGCGATCATCGGCGGCTGGATCACGGGCGCCCTGCTCGGCAGCGACATGGTCAACGGCTTCAACATCCAGAGCCTGATCGTCGCCGTGATTGGTGCCATTGTCCTGATCGCGATCTCGCGGCTGTTCACCGGCAACCGCGCCCGAGTTTGATCTAGCTGCTCGGCAACCACAAGTAGCGCTCGAGGTCGACGCGGCCGTCTGCCATAAAGACGACCCCTTCGGCCTCGAGTCGTTTGCGGTGGAGGCGATAGCGTCGCGAGGCGTGTCCGCCCGGGATGTCCCCGCGCGCGTTGATGACCCGATGCGCGGGTATCGGCTCCGAGGCCGCCGGGGTAAGGGCCATCGCCCACCCCACCTGACGCGCTTTGCGCGGATCGCCAAGGACTCGGGCGATCGCTCCGTAGGTGATCACGCAGCCCGGCGGAATCTGGCGCACGATGGCATACACGCCGTCGGCAAACGAGGCGCTCAACGCTCACAACGGTAATACGAGCTGCGGACCGCGCCTGGGCAGCGGCGCTGGCTGGGTTGGCCGCGGGCGGCGCTCGAGATGGCCAGTGAAGCCGTATTCGGCGCGAATGCGATTGATTCGCTCCTGGAGTTTTTCGCGATAGTCGAGTGGCGCGTACGCGCCCGGGTAGGCGCGCTGGTAGCGGGGAAGCAGATCGGGGTACTCGTCGCCGATGAACCCCAGGTAGAACTCCTTGACGTGGGGCGCCAGACGGAGTGGGGCCGTCGAAAAGTGCGCGGCCGCGTGCTCGCGAGCCGCCGCGGCGACGGCAGCAATCGAATCAACGGAATCCGTCAGCCCTGGCAGGATCGGCGCCATCATCACCCCGGCGGTCACGCCTGCCTCGCGCAACGTGCGCATGGCGCGCAGCCGATTGAACGGATTGGCGGTTCCAGGTTCGACAGTCCGCCACAGGTCGAGGTCGACGGTGGTGATGCTGAAGAACACTTCCGCGGAGGCAATGTGCGCCAGGTCCGCCAGGAGGTCGACGTCGCGCACGACCAGCGGCGACTTGGTCAGCATGGACATCGGGTTGGCGTGCTCGCACATCAGCGCCAGCGCGCCGCGCGTGAGGCGGTAGCGGCCTTCCACGGGCTGGTAGGGATCGGTCGCCGTGCCGAGCGTCAGGTGCTCACCTTGCAGGCCGGGCCGTCGCAGCTCACGCGCCAGCACGTCCACGAAGTTGGTCTTGATGAACAGCCGCGTGCCGAAGTCCTGCTGGGTGCCCTCCTCGGCCAGGACGCGGTACTGGACCGCGAAGCAGAATCGGCAGCGGTGGACGCAGCCGCCATACGGGTTCAGCGACCACTTCAAGTACGGCATGCCCTGAACGCGGTGGACGGCGGACTTGCAAGTGATCTCGACGTACTCGGGCCGCGGCATACTCCGGAGTAGAACATAAGTTCTGCGCCGGCGCCAGTCCGCGGCCGCGGTAAGCCAATCAAGCGTGACGGGTGTCTGCGTGTCGTCAGGGCAGGCGTGTAATGGGTACAACTGGGGTGAGCCGATGGTCGATATCAACACCCGTCCGATGCCACTCGCTGAATTCGAAGCGCTGCTCGATCGGGGCGATGAACGCCGCCTCGAGCTCTGGCCGGACGGGAAGGTGCACGCGAAGCCGGCGGTGAGCATGCCGCATGGCCTGATCCAGGGTGGCCTGGTCGCCTTGCTGGAGGGCCCCGATCGGGCTCGGGGTCGGGCCGCGACCGAACTGAACGCTGCCTGGGGTGAGCGACGCTCGTACCGGCCGGATGTCGCCTTCTACGCCCGCGAGCGACTCGCAGAGCTGCGGACGCCTGACGGACACGAGTGGATTCGCCACCCACGGAGACCACCCGATCTGGCGATCGAAATTCGGTCGCCTGACGAGCCCGTCGGCGATCAACTGGCCAGGTGCAGCTGGTACGTCCAGCATGGAGTAGGCCTCGCGTGGCTGGTCGACTTCGAGCAGCGCGTCGTCTACGTCCTGCGGGCCGAAGTGCCGGGCGTGTCGGTGCATCGTGCGGATGACCTGACGGCGATCGGCCCCGACCTGCGCGCCGCGGATGTGTTTGCCCTGCTCGAGTCGT
>JAFAOS010000564.1 GCA_019247515.1 Chloroflexota bacterium
GCCAACGCCGGTGCCGGCAATAGTGTATGGCGGTTTACCGGTCATGTCGCGGCCCGAAACCAGCACCTTGCCCGCCCGCGGCCTGAGAAAGCCGATGATCGAGTTCATGGTGGTGGTCTTGCCGGCGCCGTTGCGGCCGAGCAGGGCCACCAGCTCGCCGGCGTTCACTTCGAGCGAGACGCCCTGCAGGATGTGGCTCTCGCCGTAGTAGCTGTGAATCTCATCGACGACCAGCACGTCAGAGAGGTTCTCCCAGGTAGACCGCGCGCACCTGCTCGTCGTTGCGCACTACGTCGGGCACGTCGTCGGCGATCACCAGGCCATGGTCGAGCACGGTGATGCGGTCGGCCAGCGCGAAGACGGTATCCATGTCGTGCTCGATGATCAGCAGCGTGAGGTCGCGTGGCAGCGCGCCGATGGTCGCCACCGAACTGGCGGTCTCGGCAACCGACATGCCGGCGGTCGGCTCATCCAGCAGCAGCAAGGCCGGTTCGCCCGCAAGCGCAATCGCCATCTCCAGCTGGCGCTGCTCGCCATACGACAGGTTCTTCGCCGGCTCCAGCCGACGACTCCACAAGCCCGCGCCCTCCAGCACGCGCCGCGTGCGCTCGTTGACGGCGTCGAATGCCCACCACGGCTGAAACCAGTGGTGGCCCTGCCGCTGGTGCGCCTGTACGGCCAGTCGCACGTTCTCCTGAGTGGTGAGGTCCAGAAACAGGCTGTTTTTCTGGAAGGTGCGCGCCAGGCCGAGTCGGAACATGCGCTCCGGAGTGAGATTGGTGACCGTGCGCCCGGCGAGCGTGACCGTGCCCGACGAGGGCGACAGCTCGCCGCTGATGATGTTGAACAGCGTCGTCTTACCGGCGCCGTTGGGACCAATGATGGCCCGCCGCTCGCCGGGTTCGATCGAGATGTTCACGTCGCGGAGTGCCTGGAGTCCGGCAAAGTTCATGGAGACGGCGTTGAGGCTAAGCAGAGTCACGTGACCTCCGCGCCTGCACGCGCGCCCAGACGCCCAGAATCCCGCCGCGCACGAACAACACGAAGATCACGAACAGGGCGCCCATGATCAGCTGCCAGCGGCCGGTGAACATCGACGACAGGAAGTTCTGCAGGATGACGTACACCGTCGTGCCCAGGATCGGGCCGATCAGCGTCGCTTCGCCGCCCAGCAGCACCATCAGAACTGCCGTGCCGGAGGTGGTGAAGCCGATGTCATCCGGAGAAATGAACCCATTGAAGAACGTGTACATGACGCCAGCGATGCTGGCGAAGACACCCGCCATCCAGAACGCGCCCAGCTTGTACAGTCGCGTGTTGTAGCCGATGGCGCGCATGCGGGCTTCGTTCTGGTGGATGCCGATCAGCGCCCGCCCGAATGGCGAATGGATCAGACGGTACATCAGGTAAAAGCAGATGACCGCGATCACCAGTGTCAGCCAGTAATACGGAACGCCATGCGGCACCGACAGGCCGCCAAACAATTCGGGCGATTTGACGCCGGGCAAGCCGTTGGTTCCGCCGGTGACCGGCGTCCATTTCTCAGCCACCGCGGACAGCATCTGCGCAAATGCCAGCGTCAACATCAGGAAGTAGACGCCACTGGTGCGCAGCGCCAGCAGCCCGAGCACCAGCGAGCCGGTGCTCGCCAGAGCGATCGCCGCCAGGAATGCGATGCCCAGGTTCGAGACATCCAGCCGGGCGGAGAGGATCGCCGCCGCGTAGGCGCCCAGTCCCAGGAATGCCGCGTGACCGAACGACGGCAGCCCGGCGTACCCCAACAGCAGGTCCAGGCTCATCGCAAAGACGCTCAGGACCAGGATGCTGGTAGCCAGCGATACCCCGAAGGGGAACACGTCGGCGGCGGCCCACGGGACCACGGCCAGGACCGGAATCAGCAGCAGGTAGGCGGGATGGAGTCCGCCGAGCCAGCGGCGCGCGGCGCCCTTCGGCCGGACCTCGCTCTCGACGTCCAGCGGCATCTCCAGCGCGGTCAGATCGCGACCAACAAGCAGCTCGTCTGCCATCGTTCTGGTTCCTACCGCAGCTTTATACCGAACAGACCATTTGGTCGTACGAGGAGGATGGCGCCCATGACCACGAACGTCAGGACGAGCGCGATCTGCGGCACGAGGACCGTGAGAAACGTAACGGCGACGCCAATCAGCAGTCCGCCCCAGAACGCCCCGGTCAGCGTGCCCATGCCGCCGACGACCACGACGATCAGCCCGGTGATGAGCACCTGCGCGTCCAGGTCAGGGTAGAGGCTGGTCACGGGTCCGGCGACCACGCCGCCAAAGGCCGCGAGGGCCGCGCCAAAGGCAAAGACGCCGGTGAACACCGCGCCAATGTTGACCCCTAAACCAGCAACCATCTGCCGGTCGACGACGCCCGCGCGGATGATCGCCCCGATGCGGGTACGTCGCTCGACCGTCCACAGCGCCAGCGCGATTGCGACGCCTACGGCGATGACGAACAGCCGATAGACGGGATAGGTGTTGCCGACGATCTGGACCTGACCCGACAGGATGTCGGGTGGCTGGAGCACCAGCTCGTTGGTTCCCCACACAATCTTGACAAGCTCTGCGGCCATGAAGGACAGGCCAAAAGTCAGCATCACCTGGTCGAGCAGCGGGCGGCGGTAGAGGCGCTTGAGCAGGCCGACCTCAATCGCGATGCCGACGACGGCAATGACGATCGGCGCGACGAGCAGCGCCAGCCAGAAGTTGTGCGAAGCGCGCGAGACCGACCAGCCCAGATAAGCGCCCAGCATGAAGAACGAGCCGTGCGCCAGATTCACGACGTCCATCATGCCGAAGATCAAAGAGAGGCCTGCTGCAAGCAGGAAGAGCAGCAGACCGTAGGCGACGCCATTGAGCCCCTGAACGATGACGAAGTCGGCGGTCATCGCGTCCGCGAGGGTACCACGCGATTATGACCGCGCGGTCGAAACGGGTGTAGGATCGGAACCACACTCTCGGGGGAAACAGGCAGGATGTACGACCAGGCTGGAAGAAT
>JAFAOS010000158.1 GCA_019247515.1 Chloroflexota bacterium
TCGGAGTCCGACGTGGAGAGCTACGACGACTACGTCGACACCGCGTACGGTCAGCCGAGCCCCAGGGGACTGCAGGCGATGCGCCTGGCGGCGCGGACGGAAGGGCTGATGCTCGATCCGATCTACACGGGCAAGGCGATGGCGGGAGTGATCGATCACGCGCGGCAAGGCAGGTTGGGACCCAACAGCACGGTGATGTTCGTGCATACGGGCGGGTTGCCGGCGATGTTTGCGTTCAGCGACGCGATCGTGCGCAGCCTGCCCGACTGAGTCTCGGGCCACCGCGCATCCGCATCGAGCGCTCGGCACTCCGCCGGCCCCCTTACCAGCTTCCCGAAGTCTGCTTCTCTTCAGAGAAGAATTTCCGGGACGTCGAAACGTGGCGGCCACCAACGTGAGCTAGCGCCCACTTGAGGAACGCAGGTTCAGTGATTCCACCTACGGTGGAGCCCTTCGAGAGGTTGTCATCCTAACGGCGCTGAAGAGTCTGCTTCTCTTCAGAGAAGAATTGCCGGCACTGCGAAAGGTGGCGGCCACACACACGAGCTAGCGCCCTCTGAGGAACGCAGGTTCAGTGATTCCACCTACGGTGGAGCCCTTCGACAGGTTTTCATCAACCTGCTAAGCCAGTCCGTGTCCGGCTCGACGCGTCCATGCGTGATACGCTCGCCGCTGACACCGTTTCCCAGTTTCCAGGAGGGACCCTTTGGCAGCCGCGACCTCACGTGAACTGCAGCCCGTCTACGATTTCGTCGACGCGCATGCCGCAGAGTTCGTCGACGAACTGTGCGACCTCATCAAACAACCGAGTCAGACCGGCCATCTGGACGAGCTGCGGGCGTGCGCTCCCAAGGTCATCGCGCTTGGGGAGGCGGCCGGCTGGTCGGGCGAGGTGGCCGCCGTCGACGACCTGGCGCCGGTTATTTTCCTGCAGCGGCCAGGACCGCCTAACGGCAAAACACTGTTGCTGTACAGCCACTATGACGTGATCTCGCCGGAGCCGGTTGGCGAGTGGACCTATCCGCCCTTCAGCGCCACGCGCGTCGACGGGCGCATCGTCGGCCGCGGCGCCACCGACGCCAAGGCCAACGTGCTGGCGCTCATCAAGGGCGCCGAGAGTTACGCACGGTCGCGGGGCGGCCTGCCGATTGGTTTGAAGCTGATCCTCGACGGCGAAGAGGAGCGCGGCAGCACGAATCTGCCGCGGTTCATGGACCAGTACGCCGCCGAGCTGATGGTGGACGCGGCGCTGTCATTTGACGGAGGTATCGACGCTTCCGGGGTGCCAAAGATCGGTCTGGGAACCAGCGGCATGCTGTACGTGGAGCTGCAGCTGACGGGTGCGTCCAAGGAGCTCCACTCGGCGGGTGCGCGGCTCTATTCCAATCCCGCGTGGCGGCTGACGTGGGCGCTGGCCTCCATCAAGACAGCGGACGAGCGGATCCAGTTGCCCGGCTTCTACGACGACCTGGTGCCGCCCACCGACGAGGACCGACGCCTGATGGCGGGGATGCCGTGGAACGATCGGCGCCAACTGTCGGAGGCGGGGCTTTCCGAGTTTCTCACCGGAGTTTCGGGGTTGGCCGCGGTGGAGCGCCTGCTATTTCAGCCGGGGCTGGCGATCTGCGGCATCACCTCGGGCTACAGCGGCGAAGGGCCGAAGGCGGTCATTCCGAACCGAGCGAGCGCGAAGCTGGAGTTCCGCATCGTGCCGAATCAGACGCCGGAGGGCGTGCTGGACGCGCTGCGTGCGCACCTGGACGCCGGTGGGTTTTCGGACGTTGAAATTCGCGTGCTGGCGACGGTGGAGACGGCCAAGACGCAGCCCGACGCGGCGATCGTGCGGGCGGCGATCGACGGTGCGCGGGCGCTGTACGGTGAGCCGATGGTCAAACCGACGGAAGAGTACGCGGGGCGGCAGGGCGCCTGGCTGGGCACGCGGCTTGGCGTGCCGGGGGTGCAGACGGGGGTCGGGCCGCCGGGGTTCCGGGGTCACGCGACGGACGAGTTCGTGACCGAGGAAGCCTTCGTCAAGGGCATCAAACTGGCGGCGACGATCTTTGAGCGCTACTCCGCGCTCGCATAGCTATTGTGGCGGGGGGCCCAGCGTTTTGTTCGCGGCGTCGAAAAACTGGGTGTCCAGAATGTCTTTGGGGTCCACCGTGCTCTTCAATGCTCCCGTCTGTACCAGCAGGTTCTGCGTTCGCGTCGAGCTGTCCGCGCTCACGCCGCCGTCCAGGCCCCAGGCGTGGAGCGCGACCAGGCCTTGCATGCCGCGGACCATCAGGTCATGCGGCACCCCCTGGATGTACTTCTCGGCGATGGTTGCCGCCGCCTCGGGGTTCTGCTGCGCCCAGCGGTAGCCCTTGATTTCGGCGGCGGTGAACCGCGTCAACATGTCCGGGTTCTTCTGGATCAGGTCGTCGCGCGTCACGTCGTACGCCAGGGGCAGGTCCGGAAATGCCTGGGCCATGGTTATGAGCACGTGCAGGTCGCCCTTGTCGATGGCGTCCAGCACCGGCTGGAGCGTGAGGATAGTCATCGAAGCGGCTTGCGCACGGCCGGCGATCAGCGCCGCCGCGCGGTCTGGCGGACCTCCAATCGACACGAAGTTGATGGAGTTCGGATCGATTCCGTTCTGACGCGCCAGGATCTGCGCCTGGACCTGCGAGCTATCGCCCGGCTGTGAGATGGCAAACGTCTTGCCAACCAGGTCCGCCAGCGTGTTGATGTCTTTGGAGACGACAATGGAGTCGGTTGGCTTGTCCACCGGCGAGTTGATGATCTTGATGGACGCACCGCTGGCCTGCGCCAGGTAGGCGGTGCTGCTGCCGGTCTCGACGATGTCGGCGTCGCCGCTAAGGAGGGCGCGCATATTGGTGGTGTCGGCCGGATAGGGGGTGACCTGGACATCGAGGCCCTGCTCGGCCATGAAGCCGTTGTCGATGGCGAAGTAGATGCCGACTGTCGAGATGACCGGCGGCGCGGTTGGCAGTCCGTAGTGGACGGTGGTCAGCGGTCCGCTGGGCGCCGCGGCGGCCGGAGCGGCAGCCGGTGCGCCACCAGCCGCCGGGGAAGCCGCCGGAGAAGGCGCGGGTGAAGCAGATGGTGAGGCGGCCGGTGAAGCTGCCGGCGAGGCTGCTGGCGAGGCAGACACGGGCGCCGCCGCCGCGGCCGCGGGTGACGCCGACGGCGATGCCACGGGGGAAGCCACGCCCGCTGGCGCCGGACTGGCCGCGGCGGCGGGTGTCGTCGGCGCTGCCGGGGCGCTCGTCGGCGCCGCGGGTGCGGCGGAGGTACACGCCGTCGTGGCGAGCAGGGCGCAAATCAAGAAACTACACAGGCGAATCTTCACGTTGTCTCCAGCTCCCATCCGCCCACAAAAGGGCGGCCTAATCGGCACGTTCGGACTCTTTCCAGGGTGCCATGCGCTGCTCCAGGAAACGCGCGAGCCCGGTGAGCGCCAGGCCCATGATTGCAATGGTGATGACCGGAACGAACAGTTTGGCGGTCGCGAACGAGTTCTGGTACACGATAATCATCGAGCCGAGGCCGCTCAGTGTCGTGAAAAACTCGGCCACCACCATCCCCACCACGCCGCGCCCAACGGCCAGACGAATGCCGGCCATCACGAACGGCACCGCGCTGGGCAGCACGACCTTGGTCATCACCTGGCGTTCTGAGGCCCCGTAGGCGCGGCCGACGTCGACCATCGATCGGCTGACGTTGCGGACACCCGCCTGCGTGTTGATCACGATCGGAAAGAAACAGCTCTCGAAAATGATGACGACCTTGGCCTGCAGGTTGAGGCCGAACCACAGCATGATCAGCGGGATGAGCGCCACGATGGGCGTCGCGTACAGCAACGTGACGAACGGCTCGAAAATCGCGTTGATCGTTCGGTAGCGACCCATCAGGACGCCGAGGGTGATCCCCGCGACGACGGCCAGCCCAAATCCAATGGCCAGCCCCTGCAGGCTCTTCAGGATCGCCGCGGGCAATTCCCCACTCCGCACCAGGTCGACGAACGCGCCCGCCACGGCCGTCGGCGTGCTCAAGAAGATCGGGTTGATCGAGGCGCCGTAGATCTGCCACGCGATCAGGAACACGACCACGGCGATGCCGCCGAGGATGCGTGGATGGTCTCCAGGCCGGAAGCCGGCCTGGCGCGGCGGGCGCAGGCCGTAAATCAGCCCGTCGTGCTCAGTCGGTGTGGAGGACTGCGCTGTCAGACGTCGGGTCGCCTGCACGGTAATAGTCCGTCCTTTCCGCCAGAATCTGGGTGACGCGTTTGCGCATCTCGCCGAACAGTACGTCGGAACGCACGTCCGACGCGTACCGCGGCTTGGGCAGCTTGACCGTCACCTCCTCCACGACGCGACCGGGTCGAGCGCTGAAGATGACGATGCGATCCGAAAGATAGATCGCTTCTTCGATGCTGTGCGTGACGAACAGGACGGTTGCGCCGGTCACCTCGCACACGCGCAGGAGCTGGTCCTGGAGTGCCGTGCGCATCTGGGCGTCGACCGCGCCAAACGGCTCATCCATCAGCAGCAGGCGCGGCTGCGTCGACAACGCGCGCGCCAGCCCGGCGCGCTGCTGCATGCCGCCGGAGATCTGGTGAGGGAAGTATTTCTCGAATCCGGTCAGACCCACCAGGTCGATGTATTTGCGCGCGGCTTCGCGCCGCTGGTTGACGGGCACACCTCGCAGCTCGAGGCCAAGCTCGACGTTCTGGGCTACGGTACGCCACGGAAAGAGGCCGTAGTTCTGAAAGACGAGGCACCGGTCCTGGCCTGGCGGGCCCGGTGCGTGGCCGTCGATCAGCACTTCACCCTGATCCAGGCTTTCGATGCCGACCAGGATGCGGGCCAGGGTCGTCTTGCCACAGCCGCTTGGCCCGAGCACCGCGACAAATTCGCCCGGTCTGACTTTGAAGCTGACGTGGTCCAGCACCAGGAAGCCTCCCCAGCCGCGAGGCGTCTGCCGGAAGAAGAGCTTGGTGAGGTCGCGAACCTCGAGGGCCTCGGTCATGAACGCAAGAGGGGCCATGATAGCATCGGCGTTGTATACATCGATGCGCATTGGTTTTCACCTGACGCCCTTCTGGAGCCCGACCGATCGGAGCGCCACGCAGATCCTGGACGAGGCGATCGCAGTCATCGCCGCCAGCGCGGACCTCGGCTTCGACTGGGTATCCATGGGCCAGCACTGGGTCTCGCATCCGACGATCTGGCCGCAGCCGTTTCCGTTCCTGGCGCGCATCGCGCCGGTCACCGGCGCCATGCAGCTCAAGACGTCGGTCCTCCTGCTGCCAATTCTGAACGCGGTCGAGGTGGCCGAGAACGTCGCGACGCTGGACCACCTGTGCCACGGTCGGCTCGTGGTTGGCGTGGCGGTGGGGTACCGCGAGCAGGAGCTGGCGATAGCGGGATTGACGCGGCGCGATCGCGCCCCGAAGTTGACGGAATCGATTCAGCTGATGAAGCGACTGTGGTCGGGTGACGAGGTGTCGCTGGCGGGCCGCTACACGCGAGTGGAGCGTGCGCGGCTGGGGTTCACGCCGTTGCAGAAGCCACATCCGCCGATTGAGTTCGGTGCCCAGAGCGAGGCGGCGGTCGTGCGAGCTGCCAGACTGGGGGACGGCGTTTTCGTGGGCCCCCAGGTGGCGTGGACGGACGTGGGCGCTCTGGCGGACGTGTACCGACGAGAGCGTTCGGCATTGGGCAAGAACGGGGGGATGCTGGGCGCCTCGCGCAGCCTGATGCTCGGCAGCTCCAGAGAAGACGCGGCGACGCGTGCGCGGCAGTACCTCGACAAGACGTTCAACATGTACTCCACCTGGGGCATGCAGGAGGACACGATGGTGCCGCTGCAACTGGACACGTCGATCGGCCTGGACGAGTGGACGATCCACGGCTCCTCGGCGGACTGTGTCGAAACGATCCTGCGCGCGCAAGACAAGTACGGGCTGAATGGTATTGGGTTCACGATTTACTCGCTGCCGCGTTCGCCGGCGGAGCGGATCGAATACCTCCAGCGGATCGCGGAGGAGGTCGTGGCGCCGGTGAAACTCAGGGCGCCCGCTCGAACAGCAGGGTGAAATTGTGGCGGGCAGCGGCCAGGTGGCGCCTGGCGGCTGATTCCGCGGCATCGGCATTGCGGGCCTCCAGAGCCGCGACGATGTCCTCGTGCTCGCGCAGCACCGCTGCCACGCGTTTGGGGTCCGAGAGCGCGCGTGGCGAGTAGCGAGCCACCGCGTCCTGCAACGAGCGCCCGATGGTGGCCAGGCGTTCATTGCAGGAGGCGGAGTACAGCACTTCGTGGAACTTGATGTTGATCTGCACGACCGCCTCCCAGCGCTGCGCCAGCGCGCTGTCGCGCATCAACTCGTTCAGCAGGTGCAAGCGGGTGAGGTCGACGCTCGACGCATGGGCGGCACCCAGGCGCGCGGCGAGTCCGTCCAGCCATTCGCGGATGACGTAGATGTCCTCCACTTCCGCGGGATCGACATTCCGAACGATCATGCCGTGGACGGGGTCAGCTACGACAACACCTTCGGCGATCAGCCGCTTCAACGCTTCGCGGATCGGGGTGCGGCTGACGGCGAAGTGTTGAGCGAGCTGCAATTCGACCAGGCGCGAGCCGGGCGCCAGGCTGCCGGTGAGGATCTGTTCGCGCAGGCCGCGGTAGACGCGCTCACTGCTGCGCGAAGGGGACGGCATTACGGGTCACCCTACGTGACGGTCAGGTTGTATGCAACGCCTGACGCTCGACCATGCGACCCCGCGCGGCGCCGACGAGCTGGCCATCGCGCATGACGATGTGGCCGCGCACGATCGTGGCGACCGCTTGACCCGTGGTTCGGCGGCCCTCGAACGGCGTGTGGTTGTTCTTGCCGTGCAGCCGCGCGGCTTCGATGACGCCCTGGCGTTCGAGGTCGACAATCGTCAGGTCGGCGTCCGAGCCGACTTCGATCGCGCCTTTGCGCGGGTACAGGCCCCAGGTCCGCGCCGGGCCCTCCGACGCGACCCGCGCGTAGTCCTGCAAGCGCATGCGTCCGACGTTCACGGCGTAGGTGAGAAACAAGCGCACGCTGGTCTCGACGCCGGCGAAACCGGACGTCGCCTGCCAGATATCGTCATTGAGCTTCTCCTGCAAGGTGTGCGGCGAGTGGTCGGTCGCGATGGCGTCGATGCGGCCCTCCACCAGGCCGCGCAGGAGCGCATCGGCGTGCCCGGGCTCGCGCACCGGCGGGTTCATCCGCAACAGCGAGCCGAGCGTGTGCATGAACTCCGATGTCAAAAAGCAGTAGTGCGGCGTGGTTTCGCACGTGACGTCGATGCCTTTGAGACGCCACTCGTCCACCGTGGCCAGCCCCTGGCGCGAAGACAGGTGGAAAATGTGAATCGGAATGCCGCTCAGCCGCGCAAAGAGCGCGGCACGCTGGATCGCCTCCAGCTCCGCGGCAACCGGTCGCGAATCCAGGTGGGCCATCGGATCGTGCCGTCCAGCAGCTTTCAACTGGCGAATGTGGTGCTGCATGATCGCGTTGTTTTCGGCGTGGAAGCCCATGCGCAAGCCGGTCGAGCTCACCGCGCGCATGGCCTCCAGCAGCGTGCCGTCGTCAGGCGGCGGGATGTGGCCGGTGGTTTCGCCGAGAAAGCACTTGTAGCCGACGACGCCTGCCTCGGCCATGGGCACCAGGTGCTGAAGGTTGTCCTGGGCGACCAGGCCGAACAGGCCGAAGTCACAGTAGGCCTTCGATTCCGCCAGCCGGCGCTTGTGTGCGACGAGCTCCGCGGTGCTGGTGGTCGGCAGCGTGTTGGGCATCTCCAGGACCGTGGTCACGCCGCCCATCACCGCCGCGCGGGAGCCGCTGGTCCAGTCCTCCTTGTACTCGAGGCCCGGCTCGCGGAAGTGAACGTGCCCGTCGATGACGCCGGGCAGCACGAACTGGCCAGCCGCGTCGTATTCGTCGTCCGCGGCTCGCGACTGGAGTCCGCCGGGCGCGGCGATTTCGACAAACCGGCCGCCGTCGACGGCGATGTCCGCCGCGTACGTCGACCGGGGAGTGACAAGGGTCCCGTTGCGGACAATCAACTCCGTCATGTGCAGTTAGAGAAAGTCCTCGAGGCGGACGGTGGCAGCGCCGGGGGCGACCTTGCGTTCGAATTCACTCCATTCGCCGAGGGGAATCGTCGCATCGATGAGTGCTTTGGAGTTGTGGACGCCGAACGGGTCGCGCGGGAAGCCACCACTGCGATCGACGACCGTGATCGCATCCGACGGATTGCTGCGCGTGCTGACCGCCCACCACACGTCGTCCAGCTCGTCGACGTTCACGTCGTGGTCCACCACGATGCAGTACTTGAGCCAGCGATAGGCGCCCAGCGCGGCCATGCCAGCATTTTTTGCTTCGCCCTGGTATTTCTGCTCGATGGAAATGGCGCAACCGAGGATGGTCGGCAGCAGCCGGACACCGCACACGTGCGCGCCCGTCGCCACGGCGGCGGCCATCACCTGCGCCTCGCGACTGATGCCCAGCAGGTTGACGTCCTCTTTGCTGCCCGCATGGATAGCCTGCAGGATCGGCGCCTGGCGGTGGGTGACCGCCGTGAGACGGAACACGTGGTTGTCCATCACCGGAACGTAGAACTGGAGGAAGTCGCCAAATGGTCCTTCGGCCTCGCGCACGTTCGGCTCGACATAGCCCTCGAGGACCAGCTCCGCGCGGGCGGGTACGTCGAGGTCCACCGAGACACCCCGCGTCATCGGCACCGGCTCGCCGCGCAGCGCGCCCGCCAGGCCCAGCTCATCGTCGCCGAACGGCAGCGTGGTGGCCGCGGCCACCAGATCGAGCGGGAAATTGCCAATCGCGACGGCGATCGGCAGGGGCCGCGAGTCCGCCTCGGCGTGGGACTGGATGACGCCGAGCTGTTGCGGAGGCATCATGCGGATGCCCATCTTGCGGGGACCCTTCAGCTGCATGCGGTTGATCGATACGTTCCGCCGGCCGGTGCGCGGATCGTGGGCGATGACGATGCCGGCGGTGATATAGGCGGCCGCATCGCGCGTGGCGTGGACGATCAGCGGCAGGCGCGTGAGGTCGGCGGTGTCGCCCTGGAGCACGACTTCCTGGACTGGCGCGGGCCCTTGAATTGGCCGCGGTGGGATGCGCCGCTGGAGCCGGTCCGCAAACGTCGCCGCGAACTCCGCGGGGTGAACGCCCATCGCCAGCGCGAGCAGGTCGCGGCGGCCGACGAGGTTACCCACCAGGCGGCCGCTCTTGCCGGCGATGTGCTCGAACAGGCCGACCTTGTCGTGGCGCTCCAACTCGTACAGGAGCGCGGCTGCTTGCGTGTCCGGGTCGACGGGGCGGCTCAGGCGCACGAGGTGGCCCTGCGCGGCGGCGAGGTCGAGAAACGAACGCAGATCCTGGCTCACCGGTGGCTCAGACGTTGGGCGGCGTCCAGCACGGCGGCTTCGATCTTGACGTAGCTGCCGCAGCGGCACAGGTTGCCGGCCAGGTAGTCGCGGACCTCCTCGGAAGTGGGATGCGGGTTTTCGGCGAGCAGCGCGTGGGTCATCAGCACGAAGCCGGGCGTGCAGTACGAACACTGGAACGCGGTGTGATCGACGTAGGCATTCTGAATCAGTTTCAGGTTCGCGTCTTCGGATTCGATCGTGACGATGTGCTTGCCCGTCGCGAGCGGGGCGAGGAGGAGACAGGAGCTCACCGGGCGCCCGTCGATCAGGACCGTACACGCGCCGCACATGCCGACACCGCAGGCTTCGCGGACGCCGGCCAGGTGGAGGTCGTCACGCAGGACCTGGAGCAAAGTATGTTGCGATTTGACGAGCACTCGCCGCTGCCGACCGTTGACCTGGAGGTTCAGACGAACCGTGCCGTCGTCATCGGGGTCGAACGTCATCATCATCATCATCATTCCTCACCTCTCCCTCTGGGAGAGGTCGCGCAGCAGCGCGGGTGAGGGCTACGTACGAGCACAGATGGCTATCCCTCACCCAACCCTCTCCCAGAGGGAGAGGGAACCCCCAACCCTCTCCCAGAGGGAGAGGGAGGTTGGTCGCGCAGGCCGCGCAGGACTTTCTCGGGCGTGATCGGCAGGTCGCGGATGCGTACGCCCGTCGCCCGGTAGACGGCGTTGCCAATCGCGGGCGCCACTGGCGGGAGCGACGTCTCGCCGAGACCGTGCACGTCGGCCATCTCGTCGGCGCGGCTGGGATCGTGCTCGACCAGCATGACGCCGATGGCGGGCAGATCCTTGATGCTCGGCAGCATGTATTCGCCCAGGTTGCCATTTTGCAGCTGGCCAGCGTCGTAGACCATTTCCTCGAACAGCGCCTGGCCCACCCCGAAGGTGATGCTGCCCTCCGTCTGGAGCTCGGCCTGGACTGGATTGATGACCTGGCCGGCGTAGACCGCGCCCTCGTAGCGCACGACGCGCACCTGGCCCGTCTCGAGGTCCACCTCGACCTCCGCGGCGCCGGCGGCCTGGTGCCAGTGGACCGTGGCGATGCCCTGGCCGGTGTCCGGATCGAGTCCACCTTCGACCTGAAACGTGCCGGAGCCGAGCAGGTTGCCGCGCCGGGCGGTACGCACGACTTCAGACAGACCGAGGGCCCGGTCGATGGCGCCCTTGACGCGGACCTGGCCGTCGGCCACCTCGAGGTCCGCTCGATCGACCTCGAGCTGATTCGCCCCGAGGTCCAGCAGCTGGTCGCGGATGTCGTCGAGGGCCAGCGCCACCGCGGAGCCCATGGCGTGGGTCGATCGACTGGAGCTGGTCTGCTGGTCGTATGGGGTCACCTGGGTGTCGACTTCCGAGACGTGGATGCGTTCAAGCGGAACGCCCATTCGCCGCGCGGCGATGATGGCCATGGCCGTTTGCAGGCCCTGGCCCATCTCAACGGAAGAGGTCAGGATGTCCAGCGAGCCATCGTCGTTGAGCTTGGCAGTCGCGGTGGAGGTCGACGGTGTGACTGCGCCTTTCAGCGCGCAGGCGGCGCCGAACGCGCGCACCTTCGTCCCCTCACGAACCGGCGCGGCCATGGGGTCCCAGCCGACGGCGTGCACCGCGCGCGTGAGAAGGTCCGCGAAGTGGACGTCGTGGACCGTCTCGCCGGTAGCGAACTGCTGACCGTCGCGCAGCAGGTTGCGGCAGCGCAGCTCGACGGGGTCCAGGTCCAGGCGCTCGGCGATCAGGTCCATCTGCGATTCGTATGCCCAAGCGCCCTGCGGGGCGCCATAGCCGCGGAACGCGCCGGCTGGCGGCAGATTCGTGTAGACCGCGAACGAGTCCACCCACACGTGCGGGATGTGGTAGGGACCGGCCGTGCCGTAGCCGCCGTTCTTGATCAGTCGGGGACCGATGTCGGCGTACGCGCCGGTGTTGAAGTGGCAGGTGGACTGACGCGCAACCAGCGTGCCATCGCGGCGGACACCGGTCTTCATGTGGATCGTGACCGCGTGTTTGGTCAGCGTGACGGCCTGTTCTTCGCGCGTCAGCACCAGACGCACGGGTCGGCGGGTCACCAGCGCCAGGAAGGCCGTCAGTGGTTCGATCTTGGTGTAACACTTGGCGCCGAACGCGCCGCCCAGACGCGGCACGACCACGCGCACGCGGGACAGCGGCAGTCCAAACACTTCGGCAAGCTGAGCGCGCAGGTTGTGCGGGGTCTGGGTGGTCGCCCACACCGTCAGCGAATCACCATCCAGCGTGGCGACGCACGCGTGCGTTTCGAGCGGCACGTGCTCGATGGCCGGACTGGTGAACTGATCTTCGAAGACGTGATCGGCGGCTCGAAATCCAGCCTCGACATCGCCATGGCGGAGCCTGAAATAGTTGCACACATTCGAGTGGTGGGATGCGTCGCGGTGGAGGATGACGTCGCCAGGGGTTGGACCGCTCCGAGGTTTTTCGTCGTGCAGGACGGGGGCGCCCTCGGCCAGTGCCGTGTCGGTATCGAAGACGGCCGGCAGCTCCGCGTACTCCACGTCCACCAGGTCCAGCGCCTCCTGGGCGGTGTCCAGGTCTTCCGCGGCGACCGCCACCAGCGGATCGCCGACGAAGCGGACCTTGTCAAAGGCCAGCAACGGTTGATCGCGCAGGATCGGACCAAATGTTGCCTGGACGCCGGGCCGCGCCAGGACGTCCTGTCCGGTGACGACCGCCGCCACGCCGGGCAAGTCTCGGGCGCGCGAGACGTCGATGTGGGTGATGCGCGCGTGCGGCCACACGCTGCGGAGGAGCCGCGCGTGCAGCATGCCCGGCGGCTGGAGCTCGGCGGTGAAGTGGAGCTGGGCGGAGACGCGTTCGCGCGCGTCGAGCATGCCGCCCCAGCCGATGAGGCCCTGGCCCGGCGTGGGCAAGTGGTCGGTGGCGCTCATTCCGCTCGCGCTCGCTGGACCGCGTGCAGGATCCCGCGGCGGACCCAGACACGGATCATCTCGGTGCGGTACCAGCTGGATCCGCGCAGGTCCGAGAGGGTATCGACGTGCGCCGCGTAGGCGTCGGCAATCGCCGCGGCGACCTCTTCTGTCAGAAATTGGCCGCGCCCGAGCGACTCGGCGGCGGACACGCGCTCGGGTTTATCAGAGGCCGCACCCACGACCACCCGCAGGTCATGGCACGTGGACCGATCCTGCGCGAGCTGCGCCACCGCGGCCACTCCGACGCACGGTCGGTCTTCGGAGGAGCGGCTTCTGTACTTCTCGTACACCGCGCCGGCTGGCGCCGGCGGAACGCGGACTGCAGTGACGATTTCATCCGCCGCGAGCGCCGTCGCGTAAAAACCCTGAAAAAAGTCATGCGCGGTTACCGTGCGTGTGCCGGCGGGACCGGCTAGATGCACTTCGGCGTCGAGGGCGACGAAGACCGCCGGTGGATCGGAGGCGTAATCCGCTTCGGCGAGCACGCCACCGACGGTCGCCGCGTTGCGGATGCGCACGTTGGCCACGCTGCCGAATGCCTCGGCCAGCACGCGCCACCCGGTGCGGACCACCGGGCTCAGCTCCACGTCGCGGTGACGCACCAGGGCGCCAATGCGGAGCCAGCCGTCCTCAATTGAGATGGAATCCAGCCCCGCGATGGCGCCCAGGCTGACGAGCCAGCGCGGCGCAATCAGTCGCTGGCGCAATAGCAGCGTGATCGCGGTGCTGCCCGCGACCACGCGCGCATCGTCATCCAGGTCCGCCAGAAGTCGTGTGGCTTCGGCAATCGAACCTGGCTGCAGGACGCTGAGCTGATTCGCCACTCAGTGCCGGACGGGGGTGGGCTCGGTCACCAGGCCATCCGCGCGCAGCCTGACCTGGAGTCCATCGCGGCGTACTTTGCCGTCGGCGCCGAACAACTCACTCCAGCGCGAGCGCAACCCGGCGGCTTCCTGTGCGTCGGCACGCGCCAGCGACGGGAATGTCTTCAGGCGCTCGAAGGGACGGCAGGCGTCGATGATCATCCGATTGTTGTAGTACAGCCCGGATTGTCCGCCATAGGCCATCGGGTCCAGGCCGGTGCTCCAGCAGCGCTTGAGCACGTCGACGTCGTCGATCACGTCGGTCCGCGTGCACAGTGCCCAGAGCACCTCGTTGGTGTCGGTGGGGTCGATGTCGTCGTCGACCACGATCACCCAGCGATTGGCATACGCCCCAGCGTGGCAGCTCGCGGTGGCCGCGCCGACCTGCTTCGCGTGGCCGGGGTACATCTGGTGGATGGAGACGATGTTCATCAGTCGGCCACCGCCTGCCTCGTGTGACCACACGCCCACGATGCCCGGCACGCCCGCTCGCTCCAGCTCGTTCCAGATCAGCGCCGAGCGGAGCGGACTCCGAAAGAACGTGTTGTCATTCGGGGGCTTGCCGGGAATACAGCCCAGCACGATGGGATCGTCGCGGTACAGGACCGACTGCACGTTGATAATTGGCTCCGGCTTGCGTCCACTGGCGTAATAGCCCGCCCACTCGCCGAAAGGCCCCTCTTCGTGCAGTTCATTGGGCGGGATTTCGCCTTCGAACGCGATCTCCGCGCTGGCGGGGATGGGCAGACCGGTGCGCGGTCCACTGACGACCTCCAGCGGCCCATTGCGGACTCCGCCGGCGACGTCGTACTCGTTGGTGCCATAGTCCACTTCGAGGCCGCCGAGCAGCAGGAGCAATGGGTCGTGGCCCACGGACACGGCGACCGGGCACGCCCGGCCGCGCTGCCAGTACTTGTCGCGGATCAGTCGACCGTGCTTGCCGGACGAGATGTACAGACCGAGGGTGCGCTCGTCGTGGACCTGGACGCGGTACGTGCCGGCGTTCACCCAGCCGGAGTCGGGATCGCGCATGATGACGATGTCGCCAGTGCCGATGTATGCGCCTCCGTCGCCGGAGTGCCAGACAGGCGCCGGGAACTTCGTGACGTCGACGTCCGTATCGTGGAGCTGGTTGGCGAGCACCGGACCGCTTTCGACAGGTTCGACCGGGCGCGGCCGCATGTGCTCCAGCTTGTCGCGCCAGGCGGTCACCAGCTGAGTTGGCGTGCTGTCGACGGGCAGGTCCAGGCTGAGAGCGACGCGCTTGAGGGACGTCAGCACGTTCGAGAGGACGCGGTAGCCAGCGGGAAAACCGGCGATGCGATCGAACAACAGTGCGGGATTGCCCATGTCCCACTGGAACAGGTCGGTGAGCCCGCCGATGTCGGTGCGCGGGTCCGCGCCGTCGACGCGCGTGAGCTCGCCGATGGCGTCAATGCGCTCGATCCACTCGCGGAGGTCCTTGACGGGCATCGAAGCCCCATTATGCCAGGCTAGTTGGCGCCCGGGCCGAGGATGGTCACCTGGCGGGTGCCGGGTCCGCTGCTCCTGGCGCTGGCCACGTCCGGGTACCAGACATCGAACACGTTGCCGCGCACGGCGCTGCCGGTGTCTTCGACCACGAAGACGGTGTCACCCAGGCCCTGGATGCGCAGTCGGGTGCCGAACGGGTACAGCCGCGTGTCGGCGGCCACCGTGCCCCAGTGCGTGGTGGTGCCCGAGGCGGTGCGCGAGCTGCTCGCGCCCGCGCCGGGCGCGTAGCCCGTGACCAGCGCGGTGATGACTCGGCTGCCGCTGACTGGCGCAGGCGCCGGCGCTGGTGCCGCGGCGGCCGCGGGTCGGCTTTGTGGCGCGGCAGCGGCGGCAGGCGCCGTGGTGCGCGGCGCGGTGCTCTGCGCGGGGGCTGGTGCGCTCGACCTCGCCACCGGGGCGGACACCGGCGCGGCGGTTGGCGTCGGCGCCAGCGCCGTGCCGGTCGGCATGACCAGGGTCATGCCCGCGACGATGAGGTCGGGGTCGGCCAGTGCATTGGCTTTCAGCAGGGCACTCGACGGCACCGAGTAGCGCGATGCGATGTCGCCCAGCGTGTCGCCCGCCTGGACGACGTATTCCCTGGGTGGGGCGGAGACACGCAGCGTGCTGCCGGGGCGGATCAGGTCGGGATCATCGATGCCGTTCATCGCGACCAGAGACAGGATGTCCAGATTGAATTGATCGGCGATGCTGCGCAGCGTGTCGCCGTCCTGCACGGTGTATGTCGCAGGCGTGGCGCCGCTGCTTGCCGTTGCCGGTGCTGATTCCGCGGCTGGGGCGGGTGTTGCCGTCGGCGTGGCGGCCGCGTCCTGGGCAGGCGCGGCGGCTGCCACTGCCTTGCTGGCGAGCTTCGCGCCGGGGACGACCAGCACCATGCCGACGGTGATCTGGTCGGCCGAGCCAGCGAGGCCGTTGGCGGAGGCCAGGTCGGACGTCGCGACGTCGTACGTGTCGGCGATGTCGCTCAGCGTTTCGCCGGCGGCTACCGTGTGCAGCACGCCGTCGACCGAGGGGATCAACAATTGTTGGCCCACCTGCAGCAGGTCGGGATCGGTCATGGTATTGGCGGCCAGGATCGTGTCCGAGCTGATCCCGTTGGCTGCAGCGATGCTCCGTACCGACTCGCCGGGCTGCACGGTGTGGACGTTCACCACGCCGTCGGCCAGGCTGACTCCAGGCTGGAGGGCCACTACGAGCATCGACGTGGCAGTCAGCCACGTGAGCAGGCGCATCAAAACAGCCTACCGGTCTTTTTGGTTGTATGCGCCGGCAGCGACCGCGTAGGCTGCTCCCGGTGATCGATCACGTCGCGACGGCCGCCACTCTCGATGCCGCGGAGCGCGATCGGGCGGCCATTCGCCCACTCACCGACACGCTGCAGGGGCTGACCGTCGCCGACGCGTATGCGATTCAGGCCGCCTGGCTGCGCCGCAAGCTTGCCGCCAATGCCGCGCTCGCCCTGGTTGGTCGGAAGGTGGGTCTGACCGCCCGAGCAATGCAAGAGCAGCTCGGCGTGAATGAGCCGGACTGCGGCTTCCTGCTGAATTCGATGCTGGTGCCGAACGCCGGCTCGATTCCGCGCGCCGAGCTGATCCTGCCCCGCGTCGAGCCCGAGATTGCGTTCTACCTGGCCGAGGACCTGCGCGGACCCGACCTGACTGCCGCGGACATACTGGAGGCGACGCGAGCGGTCGCGCCGGCACTGGAGATCGTGGACAGCCGCATCGCCGACTGGAAGATCAAGCTGCAGGACACCATCGCGGACAACGGCTCGTCGGCGCGAGCCGTGATCGGTGCCGCGGTCTCGTTCGATCGCGCTCTGGACCTCGCGGCCGTCCAGGTCACGCTGCGGCGCGACGGCGAGGTCGTAGGCGAAGGCGCTGGCGCGGCCGTGCTCGGCCACCCGGCGGAGGCGGTCGCCTGGCTGGCGAACGCGCTGGCGGGCTTCGGCGAGGGTCTGAAAGCGAACGACGTGGTGCTGCCCGGCGCCATGTGCGCCTCAGTCTTCGCCAACGCCGGCGAGGTCTTCGAGGCCAGCTATACGGGGCTAGGCAGCGTCAGCGTTCGGTTCACCTGAGTAGAGGGCCCTCACCCCGGCCCTCTCCCAGAGGGAGAGGGAGTGCGAGGTGGCATGCCGCCTCGTGCGAGGGCGCGAGTGATCTCAGCTCGGGTGACGCCTCGCGGCAGTGGTCTACGGCCCATGGGCAGCGGGGGTGAAAGTGGCAACCTGGCGGCGGAGACAGCGGGCTCGGCGGCTCGCCTTCCAGCCCGACCCGTTTGCGCTCGCGCCCGCGCCGCGGCTCCATTCTGGGTACGGCGCCGAGCAGGGCGCGCGTGTACGGGTGGCGTGGGGTGGTGAAGACGTCCTCCGTCGGGCCGTACTCCACAACGCGACCCAGGTACATGACCGCCAGACGGTCACACATGTGCCGCACGACGCGCATGTCATGCGAGATGAACACGTAGGTCAATCCCAGGGCGGACTGGAGGTCCTTGAGCAGGTTCAGCACCTTGGCCTGAACGGATACGTCGAGGGCGGAGGTTGGCTCATCGGCGATCACGACACGCGGCCCACTGGCGATGGCTCGGGCAACCGCGATGCGCTGGCGCTGGCCGCCCGAAAACTCGTGCGCATAGCGCGAAGCCGACTCCGCGGGAAGACCGACCCAGTTGAACAGCTCGCTCACGCGCCGCTGGCGCTCGGCTCGAGTGCCGAGTCCGTGGACGATCAGCGGGCGTTCGACGATCTCGCCGGCGGTCATGCTCGGGTTCAGCGAGCTGTACGGGTCCTGAAAGATGACCTGGAGGTCACGGCGTAGCGCCATGCCTTGTCTGGACAGCGCGCCGCCCATGTAGCGCACTTCGCCGGCGCTCGGCTGCAGGAGGCCGAGCAGCAGTCGGGCCAGGGTCGACTTGCCGCAGCCCGACTCACCGACCAGTCCGAGGGTCTCGCCCTGGATGATCTCGAGGTTCACGCGGTCGACGGCGCGCAGATCGCGGCGGTGAAAGAGTCCGTCGCGGATGGTGAAGCTGCGGCTGACGCCGCGCGCTTCGAGCAGCGGTTCGCTTACGTGTGCAGGTAACACGCCACCTCTCTGCCGCCGCGGAACGCGCGCATGGCGGGTGGGTCGCCGGTGCAGACGGCCATTGCGTGTGGACACCGCGGCGCGAAACGGCAGCCTGGGAGACTGGCGTCCGCGCGCGCCACGTCGCCGGGGATATCCACCAGCCGCGCGGATTTGACGGTGAGATCCGGAATTGCGCCCATCAAGCCGCGCGTATACGGGTGGAGCTGCTCGTCGAACAGGTCATCCACTCCGGCCGCCTCGGCGATCCGCCCCGCGTACATGACGTACACGCGGTCGCAGTTCTCGGCCACGATGCCCAGGTCATGCGTGATGAGCAGGATGGCGGTGCCGGTTTCACGCCGCAGATCGTCCAGCAATGCCAGGATCTGGTCCTGGACGGTCACGTCCAGCGCGGTTGTCGGCTCGTCGGCGATGAGCAGACGGGGTTGGCACAGCAGCGCCATCGCGATCATCACGCGCTGCCGCATGCCGCCACTGAGCTCGAACGAATACTGAGACATCACCCGCGGGGCGTGCGGCATGCGCACCAGCTCGAGCATGCGGCGCGCTTCCGCCGCGGCGGCCGAGCCACGGACCGAACGGTGAGCCGCCAGGACCTCGGTCATCTGGCTGCCGATGGTGAACGACGGATCGAGCGAGGTCATCGGCTCCTGGAACACCATCGAAATGCCCTCGCCGCGCAGTCGGCGAAGCTGGTCGGGACCGAGGCGCAGCAGGTCCTGGCCCTCGAACTGGATTTCGCCGCCGCTCACTTTGCCAGGGGGCGAAGGAATCAGCCCGAGAACCGACAGCGCGGTCACCGACTTGCCGCACCCGGTTTCGCCCACCAGTCCGACTGTTTCGGCGGGCCAGATGTCCAGGTTGACGCCATCCACGGCTCGGCTGACGCGTCCATCGGAGACGAACTCCACCACCAGGTCGCGGATGCGGAGCAGCGATTCCGACGTGTTCATGAGCGCATGCGCGGATCGAGGGCATCGCGCAGCCCATCGCCAACCAGGTTGAAGCCGATGACGACGAGCGTGATCGCCAGGCCGGGAATCAGCGTGACGTGGATCGATTGGAACATGTACTCGCGCGCGTTGGAGAGCATCGATCCCCACTCGGGCGTGGGCGGCACCACGCCCAGACCCAGGAAATTCAATCCGGAGGCGACCAGCAAGACCGTTGCCATGCGGAGCGTCGTCTGGACGATGATTGGCGCCGTGGTATTGGGCAGGATGTAACGCGACAGAATCGAGAAGTGCGACTCGCCGATGGCCCGCGCGGCTTCGACGTAGTCCGTTTCGCGAATGCCCAGGACAAGTCCACGCACGAGCCGAGCGAACTGGGGAACCGACACGGCGCCGACCGCCAGGACGATGCTGAACAGGCCATTGCCCAGGATGGCCACGATGCTGATCGCCAGCAGGATGCTGGGAAACGCCAGGAGCACGTCGGCGACGCGCATGCTGGCTTCGTCGAGCGGTCCACCGAAGTAGCCCGAGACCAGGCCCCATACCACGCCGACACAGAGCGAGAATGCCACCGCGGTGACCTGGATCTCGAGGGAGCTGCGCGCACCGTACAGGAGCCGGCTGAGCAGGTCGCGCCCGAGCTCATCGGTGCCCAGCCAGTGAGCCGCCGACGGGGGTTGGAGCTTGAGCACGAGCTGGCCGTCGAGCGGGTCGTACGGCGCGAGCAAGTTGGCGAAGAGCGCCATCGCCACGTAGACGGCAATGATGCCGAGGCCGATGACCGCGCCGCGGTTGCGTCGGAAGCGCCGCCAGGTGGTGCTGGCGGAGCCGCGCGGGACCAGGGCGACCGGTGACGCGATGGACGTCGTTTCGGAGGTGATGGCGGCCGGGGCGGAGGCCCCACCAGGGTCGGTCAGCATGTGGAGTCAGTAGCGGATCCTCGGGTTTACTAACCCGTACACCAGGTCCGTGAACAGGTTGACGAGAACGAACAGGCTGGCGATGACCAGCATGCCACCCTGGACGACGGGGTAGTCGCGATTGAAGATCGCGTTGACCATCAGCATGCCGACGCCGGGCAGGGCGAAGACCGACTCGACGGTGACCGCTCCGCCCAGCAGGAATCCGAACTCGAGCCCGATGACGGTGATGACCGGATTCAGCGCATTCCGCAGCGCGTGCTTGTAGATGATGAGCTGCTCCGAGACACCGTTGGCGCGCAAGGTCCGCAAGTAGTCCTGGCGGATGACGTCCAGGATCGAGGCGCGCGTCATGCGGGCGATCACCGCCGCACCGGAGGCGCCGAGCACGATCGCGGGCAGGATCAGGTGCTGTGGCGTGCCGCTGCCGCCCGCGGGCAGCCAGTGGAGCATGCCCGCAAAGACCACCAGCAACAGCAGGCCAAGCCAGAAACCCGGCAGCGAAATGCCGGCCAGGGACGTGACCATGATGCCGGTGTCGAGCCAGGAGTTGTGGTGGGTCGCGGCCATGACTCCGGCGAAGATGCCGAGCGTGGTCGCCAGGGCCATGCTCGCCAGCGTGAGCTGAATGGTGAGCTGCAGGCGCGTGAACAGGGTGCGGGCGACCGGGTCGCGGGTGCGGATGGAGATACCCAGGTCGCCCTGGAGCGCATGACTGACGTACGTGAGGTACTGAACGGGCAGGGGCTGGTCCAGTCCGTACTCCTGGCGAATACCGTCGAGGTCCGCCTGGGTGGCCCCGACACCGGCGAGCACCACGGCCGGATCGCCCGGAATGAAGCGGAGGAGGGCGAAGGACACGATCGAGACGCCCACCACCACCGGGATGAGGTACAGGATCCGACGCAGGGCGTAGACTAACAACGTTCGAGTTGCCGGCCCTCGTTCACCGTGATCCTGCCGCCGCCAGGAACTCGGCTTCGGGCGACCGGACGGATGCCGGTGGGACCTTGTACGTCGTGCCGCCGCGCATCACGAAGTCCACCCGCGACATGGCCGTGATATCCCGCAGCGGGTCGCCATCGACGGCGATGATGTCCGCCTCTTTACCCGCCACCAGGCTGCCTGTCGCGTCGTCGACCCGGATCCACTTCGCCGCCAGGCCGGTCGCCGAGGCGATCGCTTCCAGGACCGGCACGCCGGCTTTGACGTGCAGCTGGATGCCGTGCCCCAGGTCGTCGATCGGCCCCGGTCGTCCACCACCGTCGGAGCCCATCAACAGCACCACTCCGGCGCGATACAGCTCGCCGACGAGCTCCACGCGTCGGTTGAAGCTGTCGAAACGGTGCTCCCACACTTTCAGCTCGGCACGTGGAATCCGGTCAATGCGGGGGAATGGCGGCACCAGGCAGGTCAATTTCGAATAGCGCGCCTGCCACTCGTCGAGGTCGTCGGTCGTGAGTCCATCGAGGCGGCCAGGGCTCGTCTCCACCCAGCGGCCGTAGACCTGCACCGTCGGCACCACCGGAACGTTCTGGTCGCGGATGCGGGCGGCGACGTCCGCGTCGAAGTATTCGCGGTTGTCCTCGAGCACAAATGTCGCGTGCTCCAGCATCTGCACGCCGGCGTCCAGGCAACGCACGATGCCCTCGGTGCCGTGGACGTGGGCCGTCGCGTAGCTGTCGTGCTGCACGGCTTCTCTGGCCGCGGAGGCCAGCTCGTCCACCGTGAACGTCGCCCGATGCCGCACGGTTCCGACGGTGCCGCCACCGGTGGCCGTCAGCTTGATGAACGTCGCCCCATTTTTGAAGCGGTCGCGCACCTCGCGCCGCACCGCGTCCGGGCCGTCGGCTTCGCCGCCGCCGGACCAGCCGTGGCCGCCGGTCGAACACACGATGGCACCGGCGATCACCAGGCGGGGTCCAGCGACCACGCCGGCGTCGACGGCGGCCTTCAGCGCGTACGCCGTGTTGCGCGGTGAACCTGTATTGCGGATGGTGGTCACGCCCGACAGCAGCGCGCGGCGCAGCGCTTCGGTGGCGAACAGAACGCGCGATTCGTCGGCCCACGGCGCGTTGCTATTCTCCGCGTACGACACCGGGTGGGCGTGGCAGTCGATCAGACCTGGCAGCAGCGTGCGCTCGCCAAGGTCGATCAGCTGGTGGGTGCCGTTGGTCTCCACGGGCGGCGCGTCGCGTGAGGGACCGGCGTAGACGATGGTTGTGCCGTCGACGTGGACGTCGGCGGGTCCGCTGCCGGGCTGGCCAGTGCCGTCGATCAGGTTCGCAGCTTTCAGAACGATCACGTGGATTCAGGCCTCCAGCCAGGTGTGTTCGTCGACGGTGACCAGCTCGCTTGGGAAGATCAGCGGGTTGTGCAGCTTTTTGAGATGGCCGGTTGTTTCGGTGCTGGCCACGCCCCAGATGCTAGGGGCGTCCACCGAAATCATCTGCTGCGCCTGGGTCAGCAGGTTTTGCCGCGCGGCGTCGTCCAGGGTGTTGCCCGCCTGGGCGACGAGCTGATCGATGGCCGCGTCGCAGAAACCGTGCACGTTCTGACCGTTCGGGGCAAACGCATTGCAATTCCAGCGTTGCTGGAACAGGCTCGCCGCCGTGTTGCCGTTCCAACCGTCGAGCCACATTTCCATCGGCGTCTGGTCTGGAGGTTGTCTGACCAGCTCCAGGTAACGCGCCCACTCGACAATGTTGATGTTCGTGGTGACGTTGACGGCCTTCAGGTATTGTTGGACGGCCTGCATCAGCTCGAAGTCCTTGAAGTACCGGCCCCTGGTGCCAGTGAGCGAGGTGGTGAATCCACCCCCCAAACCGGCATCCGCCAGCATCTGTCTGGCTTTGTCCCGATCGTAGGTGTAGCCGGTAACTGGCGCGTAGTTGAGCGCGGCCTGCGGCACGGCGCCCTGCATCACCTGCGCCAGACCGGAGTAGACGTTGTTGACAATCGCGTCGCGGTCGATCGCGTAGTTGAGCGCCTGGCGGACTTTGACGTTGTCGAACGGGCTCCTGGTGTTGTTCATGCCGAGCATGAGGTTCAGGGTTGTCGCCCGGCTCACGATGTTGATGTTCGAATCGTTCTGGAGCTGACTGATGAGCTCGGGGGTGATTGGCGTGGCGAGCTGGACCTCGCCGGTTTGCAGCGCGAGCGCGCGGGTCGTGTCCTCGCTAATCGGTCGCATGGTGACCTGGTCGAGGTAGGCTTTATCGCCAAAGTAGTCGTCGTTGCGAACAACGCTGATGCTGACGCCCGGCACCCATTCTTTGAACTTGAACGGACCGGTGCCCACCGGATTCTTGAGGTAGTCCTTGCCGAGCTTCTGGTGCTGGGTGGGACTCACGATGCCCACCTCTCCGCTGAGTCGATTCAGGAAGAAGGCGTCGATGCCCTTCGTCTTGAACTGGACGGTGGAGTCGTCAACGCTCTCCACGCTGGCGAGATACGGCAGCCAGTCACCGGCGCGGCGGACCTTCTCCGAGTTGACCAGGTAGCGGTCAAAGGTGTACTTGACGGCGGCGGCGTTGAACGGGGTTCCGTCGTGGAACTTGACGCCCTGACGCAGCTTGAAGGTCCAGGTATCGTCGGCCACGGTCCAGCTTTCGGCCAGGTCCGGCTGGATCTTCTGGTCGGGGGTGAGGAAGACGAGGCCATTGTACATCAGCATTTCGGCGGCGATGGATGGCGTGCCGCCCGTATTGGCGGGGTCGGTGTCGACGGGCTCGGCGCTGAGGGCGATGGTGAGGGCGCCGCCGCGCACGCCGGGCTGGCTGGCGGCGGCCTGCGTCGGAGCCTGGGTGGTGCCAGCCGATGGCGCCCGACACGCCGCCAGAAGGGCCGCGGCCGAGCTCACCGCGAGCGCGCCTCCCAGAACGAACTGTCGTCGAGTCAGCGAGCGTCGAGGCGCCTTGTGTTCCACGGTGACTACTCCCTGCCGATGCCCGGCGCGCCATTGTAGACCGACCCCTCATAATCTGAAGGCCGTGGCCCGCCTGTACGAGTCGCTCGTGCGTCCGCTGCTCTTTCGTCTCAGCGCCGACCGTGCCCACGATCTCGCCCGTTTTGCGCTCGGCGGGCCGCCCCAGCCCTGGGCGGTAGTGGGTGCGACCGCGCGTCGCGACAACCCGCGCCTGAACACCCGACTGGGCGACGTGCCGCTGGCGAGTCCGTTTGGTCTGGCGCCCGGCTTTGACAAGAACGCGGAGATGCTTCCCAGTCTGGCCCAACTCGGGTTCGGGTACCTGGTCGTCGGCTCAATCACCCGCGAGCCGCGGTCTGGCAATCCGTTCCCGCGCCTGGTGCGCTATCCGGAGCGCTGGTCGATCGCCAACTCGATGGGGCTGCCGAATCGGGGACTGGCCGAAGCAGTGGCGGCGCTGCGTCGACCCCGACCGGTGAATTGGCCGCCGATCATTGCCAGCGTGGCCGGGTTCACCAGCGACGAGCTGGTCGAGGCCGCGGCTGCCGTGGAGCCGAACGTCGCCGCGGTGGAAATCGGCCTGGTGTGTCCCAATACCACCGAGACCGAGCGCCTGGAGGAGCTCAGGATCTTTTCGGCGCTCGCCGAAGGGCTGGTCCAGCGGATACGCAAGCCGCTGTATATCAAGCTGCCGCCGCACCACTCTGAGGTCGACCGCGAGCGCATTTTTCGCATGCTCAACGTCTGCATGCGGGTCGGCATCCACGGCGTGAGCCTGAGCGGGACGCGACCGATCGTCGAGCCGGGGCTGGGGATGGGGCGCGGGTCGCTCGCGGGACGCGACGTCTACGCGGATTCGCTGCGCATCGTGCAGGACGTGGTCCGCTACACACGCCGCCAACTGGTCGTGCGCGCCGCGGGCGGAGTGTTCACTGGTGAGCACGCGCTGCAGATGCTCGCGGCGGGCGCCGCCAGCGTGGAGGTGTACTCGGCCTTCATCTATCGCGGCTGGGGCGTCGCGGGCGACCTGAAGCGCGAGCTCTTGCAGGCGCTGGACCGTCGGCGGCTGGCGTCAGTCCGCGAGCTGGCTTTCGAGGCTGTCACCGCGGCGAAACTGTCCGCGGTGTGATCGGCACGTCGGTCCAGCGGCGAGATGGACCCGCCAAAGTTACGGGCCGCGCGCTGTACGCCGCCGACGTGCGCGCCGAGGGTCGACTGTGGGGCGGCGTGTTGCGCAGCCCGCTTGCCTACGCGCGCGTTTATCGAGTGGAGACTCGCGCCGCGCGCGGGCTGCCCGGGGTCCGCGCGATCGTGTCCGGCGCCGACCTGCCCGACGAGCTCCTGGCTGGCCGCACGTTCTCGGACGTCCCGGTGCTGTGCCGCGATGTGGTCCGCTTCGTGGGCGATCGCGTCGCCGGGGTCGCCGCCGACTCGCCGGAGGCAGTCGCGGCCGCGCTCGCGGCCATCGAGGTTGACTATGACGAGCTGCCGGGCGCGGTGTTCGACCCGCAAGCGGCGCTGCGAGCGGCCGCGCCGGTGCTCCATCCCGCGTTCGAGGCGTATCACGGCGCCGGCCAGCGCGAGCGGCCCCACGCGAATGTCTCCGCTTACGAGCGTCTCGAGTCGGGCGACGTCGACGCGGACCTTCGCGGGGCGGACATTGAGCACGCGGCCACGTATGCCACGCCGATGCAGCACCAGGGCTATCTGGAGCCGCACACGTGCCTGGCCACCTGGGGCGCCGACGGCATGCTGCGGGTGTGGGCCTCCAACAAGGCACCCTTTCTGCTGCGTGACGAGCTGGCGCGCGTGCTCGGTCTGGAGCAACACCAGGTGATCGTCGAACCGACCTGGGTGGGCGGCGACTTCGGCGGCAAGGGCTCGTCGATGGACGTGCCGCTGGCGGCGCTGCTGTCACGCGCCAGCGGCGGACGACCGGTCCAGATGGCGCTGAGCGCCGTCGAGGAATTGACCGCCGCCAACCCACGGCACGCCTCGCGCATCACGGTCCGCAGCCGGCTGCGTGGTGACGGACGCATGCTGGCGCGGCACGTCAACGCCGTGTTCGACGGTGGCGCGTATGCCGGCTACAAGCCGATTCCGGGCGGCAACCTGGCGGGCCGTTTCTGGTCCGTGGGCCCATATTCGACCGAAACCGCGCGCTGGGAGAGCAGCGTCGTCTACACCAATCACGTGCCCGGTGGCCACATGCGCGCGCCGGGCGAGGTCCAGGCGACGTTCGCGGTCGAGTCGGACATGGATCGATTGGCGGAGCTCGTCGACATGGACCCACTGGCGTTTCGTCAGCAGAATGCCGTGGCCGACGGCGAAGCCGGACCGCTGGGAGAGCCGTGGCGCGCGGTGCGCTTGCGCGAGTGCCTGGCGCGCGTGCGCGAGCTATCCGGCTGGAACCGTGCCCTCACGGAGCCGGACGTGGGGCGCGGTGTGGCGGTCAGCCACTGCGCGGGTGGCCTGGGCGTCTCAAACGCGCGTGTCGAGGTCGCATTCGACGGCGGCGTGACCCTCTACTCGGGTGTCAGTGACCAGGGATCGGGGGCGCACACGATGCTGGTGCAGGTGGTCGCCCATGAGCTGGGGCTGGATGCCGAGCAAGTTCGGCTGGTGGTGGGCGGCACGGACACCGCGCCGTGGGACAGCGGCGCGAGCGCGAGCCGCTTGACGTTCGTCGGCGGTCTGGCGGCTCAGCGGGCCGCCGAGAAAGTGCGAGAACGCCTGGTGGCACTGGCCGCGGAGTACCTGGGCTGTCCGTCGGAGTGTGTCGAGCTGCAAGACGGTTTTCTTGATTCGCTGTCAGGTCGAAGCCTGTCACTCACGGAGCTCGCGCGCCGCGCGATTCCAGCCGAGGCCCCGGTTTCGGAAACGGGGACGTTCGCGAGCCCCGCGCTTTCCGAGGCGCCCAGCTTCGCCGCGCTGGTGGCGGAGGTCCACGTCGATCGCGAAACGGGCCAGGTTGGCGTCCGCAAGCTCACCGGCGTCTTCGACGTCGGGACTGTCGTCAACCCGTTGGGACTGGACGGCCAGCTGCGCGGCGGACTCATTCAGAGCCTCGGCGCTGCGCTCATGGAGGACATCGGTCTGGATGCCGACGGCCGCGTCGCCGCCGCCAGCCTGGCGGACTACAAGCTGCCCTGCGCGCTGGACATTCCGCCTTGCGAGATCGAGCTCATCACCGATGCGCCGGGCGACGGGCCGTACGGCGCAAAGGCCGTCGGCGAGCTGACCAACCCTCTGGCCCCGCCGGCCATCGCCAACGCGGTGTACGCCGCGGTCGGCGTGCGGATTCGTGAGCTGCCTCTCACCGCGGAGCGGATTTATCGCGCCCTCCACCCACCGGCCGCATCGTGAGCGAAGCCAGGGCCGGTGGCTACAACCTGGACAACGCGCGCGCCTTTCACCGTGGTCTGCGCGCCGGTGGTGTGGATTTCGCGGTCTACGTCCCCGACAGCATCCTGGACCCGGTCGAGGCGCTGCTCGAATCCGATCCAGAGGTCCAGACGGTCGTCTGCGCGCGTGAGGATGAAGGCATCGCCATCGCGATGGGCGCCGCGATGGGCGGTAAAACGCCGGTCGCGCTCATGGAGGGCTCCGGTCTCGGCCTCTCGGGACTGATCCTGGCGCGCGGACTGATCCAGCGCACGCCGCTGCTGCTGCTGGTGGGTCACGCCGGCGACATTGGCGGCCAGTTCGACTATCACGCCGCGACGCGAATGGTGGGTCAGGCGACGCTCGCCGGACTCGGCATCCCGCATCTGACGGTGCTCGATCCGGCGCTGATCGAGACTCTGGTGCGCGAGGCGCTGGTCACCGTGCGCGGTCAGCGCACGCCGGTGGGGGTGTTCGTGCCGCGCCACATTTCGCGAGCCGGCTGAATCAGGAACGCCGCAGCGCGCGGCGGAACAGGGCGGCCTGATCGGGGATGTCGGTGGTGAAGTGCTGGCGCGCGCGCGGGTCGTGCCGGTCGGAGGCATCCACGCTGGCGACAATTACCCACGGGCCATCGCGTGTCATGGCGCTGGCGATTGCCGAGCGAAATTCGTCGAGGCTTGTTGGCGCCGCTACTTGCAAAGTTGCGCCGGCGGCGCGGGCCATGCCCGCCAGGTCCGCGCCCGACGCCGCGGTCGCCGAGGCGACGGCGCCACGCCCGGTGGTCAGATACACGCCGTTGTCGAATACCAGGATGGTCAGGTTGGGCGCGGGATAGCGGCCCACAGTTGTGAGGAGGGGCAGGGCCATCAGCATCGAGCCGTCGCCTTCGATGGCCACCACGCGTCGGCCGGACGGTTCCAGGGCCAGGGCCAGGCCGAGGCACATCGGCGCGGCGTAGCCCATGTCCATGTTGTAGATGGTCAGGTCCGAATGGGCGGCGGCTGCCAGCTCGTGACCGGCGAACCCGGGCCCGACAATGACCGCCGCGTCGCCGCGCGCGGCCGCGAAGACCTCCAGACATTCGATGCGATTCACTTGTCGCGAGCGTAAACCACGGGGAGCCTGCTCGGCAGCACGGTAGGATGAATCGCACTATGGTCAGCACACCAGAGGTTCTCGACGAGGTCGCCTCGGGACACTACGTCCAGGCCGGCAACGTCAAGCTGTACTACAACGACGTGGGGAGCGGCGCGCCGGTGATCATGCTCCACGGCGCCGGACCCGGGGCTTCCAGCTGGAGCAACTTCCAGGGTAATCTCCCGGCGTTCGCCGACAGGTTTCGTTTGCTGCTGGTGGACATGCCGCAATTCGGCAAATCAGAAAAGGTCGTCATCGAAAACGAGGGGCGGCTGACCTTCACGGCACGCGCCCTCGACGCCTTCATGGACCAGTTGGGCCTGGAGTCGGCCCATTTCGTCGGTAACTCGATGGGCGGTCAGGCGGCCATCAAACTCGCCATCGATGCGCCGCGGCGTGTCAGCAAGCTGGTGGTGATCGGCAGCGCGCCGGTGAGCCAGAGCCTGTTCACGCCGACGCCCCTGGAAGGCATCAAGCACATTGCCGGCTATTATCGCGGCGACGGGCCGTCGCTGGACAAGATGCGGCGGCTGATGGAAGTCATCGTGTACGACCAGTCGCTGATCACGGACGAGGCGGTCCGCGAGCGCTACGAAGCCAGCCTGGACGCGGACGTGCAACGCATCATGACCTCCACTCCGCCGCGCAACGAAGACCTGTCCGCGCAGCTTCACCAGGTGGAGTGCCCGGTGCTGGTTGTCTGGGGCATGGACGATCGCATGGGCGCGCTCGACGTGGGGCTGCTGCTGACGCGGCGGATGCCGAAAGCGCGGATGCACATCTTCAATCGCTGCGGTCACTGGGCGCAGGTGGAGCACCGCGACGAATTCAACCGGCTTGTGCTCGACTTTCTGAGCCACTGACCTGTGTTTTGGAGTGAGCGCGGGGGTGCTCGCACAACTTGCGCCAGGCGATGATCGACACGTCCGGGCGGTACAGGCGCTCGGGAGGAATCTGCATCGTCTCCACCATCCTGGCGTCCTGATCGTTGAACATGCCATGGAAAATCCAGCGCGTATACATGCGGTACTTCAGCGAAAATCGCGCGCCTTCCAGTCCGCCGACCTGACGCGCCGCCACCTGCACGTAGCGGTGCCGACCGGCCTCCGTTGGCACGTACCACTCGTAGTGCGCCCACTCGCCGTAGTCCACGCGCAACAGGCCCGGCAGGCGGATAGAGGTCGTCGGTCCGCGTCCGCCGCGCTTCCACCACCCGTTGCGCGGCCACTGGCCCACAACCGGATAGTCGGCGACCATCGCGACGTTACTGGGAATTCGGGTAATCCATTGCGCATCTCGACTCGGCGCCACGCTCGCGCGGTTGTACGCCGGCAGCTTGCGGAAGAACGTCCACGCCGAGTCGCGGTGCAGATACTTGGCATGCCCCTCGTCGAAACCGTTCTCCGCGGCATAGCGCCAGTTGCCGGCCCGCTCGGTGATCCGTCCCGCAAGGGTAATCGGACCGCTCAACCATTCACTCGGCATGTCGACCTCAACGGGCGGCAGCCCGTGCTCGGTGTCGCCCATGTACACCCAGACCAAGCCATGGCGGTCGACCACCGGATACGTGCGCACGCGCACTCTGCCGACCAGCGGTGAGTCTGGTCCATCGGTGAGACACGCGACCATCGACCCGCTGCACAGGTCGTAGGTCCACCCATGATAGATGCAGCTCCACGTGCCAGCTACTTCCTGTTTACCCAGCGACAGCGGCACGCCGCGATGCGGACACCGGTCGGCCAGCGCGCGCACCTGTCCGTCGCGGTCGCGGATCAGCATCACCCGATCGCCCAGGAGCGTCATCGCCAGCGGTTTGCCGCCCCGCCGCAGCTCGCTGGACCAGGCGACCGGATACCAGTAGTTGCGGAAGCCGAGCACCGCCGCGTCGTACGTGGGCCACGTGTCCCAGCGTTCGCGTCCGAGGGTCGCGGCGCCGCGGGCTGGCATTTCGGAGAGCGTCACGCCAGGCCTACCTCCGAGCGGTCCCGCGTACACGTGTCGACGATCGCGTACACCAGACACTCCGTCAAGCGTTGCATGGCCGTCGGGCTGGCCGCACCCATGGAGAAGCCAGGATACCGCGGCGGTGGCGGCGTGCGCGGCAACCCGAGGCGCGCGGTGGGGATGCCTCGACCGCGCAAGATCGCGGCATCGGTGGCGCCACTGGTGCCGCGGATGGGCTGGTGAGGCTGGCCCTCGCGTTGCTCCCAGGCCCGCATCAACGACTGGACGATCCAGTTCTCAGGCTCCGTCCGCGTGCCGGGGATGGACAGGATCATGTCGAAGTCCACCTCCAGGTCCGGATGACGGCCTTTGATTTCGGCCAGCGCCGCGCCGAATTCGCGCTTCAATTCCATGGGCGTCGTGCGCGGACTGATGCGCGCGTCGACGTACAGGTAAACCACCGACGGCACGAAGGAGGGTTTATAGGTCCACCCGCCTTCGATCGCGCCGATCGAGCCCTGGGGAGCGACCAGCCCGTCGGTGTGCGCCGCGGCGTAGCGTGGAAACCACTCCTCCAGGCCCTGAATGACCTTCGTGGCTTCGACAATGGGGTTCCTGTACGGGACGATGTGGCGGATGCCGGTGTAGTTCAGCGTGCCCCTCACCGCGACTTTGAACCAGCACAGGCCGACTTCTTCCCAGGACACCGCGTAGCCGGGCTTGGCGATGATGGCGAAGTCGCCCCACACGCCCTGCTCCAGCATGAACGAGCAGCCGTTGCCCTGACCGGCGTTCGAGCGGGCGCGACCGGGGCGCCGGTTGGTGGGCATCCCGCCGGCGCCGAGGCCAACGAGCACATCGCCTTTTAGAGGGAATCCGGCCCGCCGCACGGCTTCGGCGGCGGTGATGACGCACGCCGCGTAGGCCTTCGGGTTTTCGGCGCCCTGGCCGATGACGTAATCGTCTTCGATGCGGCCGTGGGGCTGGAGGTCGGTTCTGATGGAGGCGCCCAGCCAGGGGAGGTCCTCAGCTTCGTCGCCGGTGAAGGCGGTGTCGATGGGCGCGTACAGGAGCAGGTCCGCGCCCTCTCCGCTGCCGTTGATCCTGCCGACTGCGTTGCCCTGGTCTTCGTCGATGGCCTGGTATCTGGCCTCGAGACCCGCGGCGCGCAGGTGGGCGGTGATGAATTCATTGACCTGCCGCTCCTGGCCCGTCGGGCTCGGAACGCTGACGAGGTCGGCATCGAGTTTTCCCAGCGCGCGCGGCTCGATTTGCGCCCAGGCGTGCTCGAGCCAGGCCTGCTGTTGGGCCGAGAGCGGCCGCGGTTGGACGGCGACGCGCTCATCGATCATTGGGGTGCGGCCCGGCGGGGGCTCGTCGCGGAGTCACTCACGTCCACTCGTCGCTGCGGAAACCAGGCGGCCACCACTTACGTCGACCCCCCGGGTCCCGACTGGGGGTCGGACGAAGCGTCTGACATGCGGTTTGGCTAGTATATGCCAACACCTGTATGCAACTCGTCGGGGCTTTCGCCTGCTCCCACGCGGGATTCCTGATCACCCACTTCGATCAGGCCAGCGCCGCCAAGCGCGACGCGGTGTACGCCGGGTTCGCCACGATGCGCGAACGCATCGCCAGTCTGGCACCAGACGCGCTGATCGTCGTGGCAACCGACCACGGCCGCGTCTACCCGCTGACACACCAGCCCCAGTTTGTGATCGGCGTGGGCCCACGCGCCACTGGCATCGGCGACGCGGGCCTGCCCGGTTGCGAGGTGGCGATCCATCAGCCGGTCGCGCAAGCGGTGCTGGAGGGCTGCGTCGACGAAGGTGTGGACCTGGCGTTTACCGAGGACGTGTCGATCGACCACTCGTTCGTCACGCCACTGATGCTGGCAACCCCCGAACTGAGCATCCCGATCGTGCCAATTGTCCAGAACTGCCGCATGCGCCCGATGCCGACCCTGCGCCGCAGCCGCGCCGTTGGCCAGGCGATTGGCCGCGCCATCCGCGACTCACCCCGCTCAGAACGGGTGGTTGTCATTGGCACGGGCGGCCTGTCGCACTGGGTCGGCGACGAGCGACGGCGGTCGTTCATGCTTCAACCCGCCGGTACGCGCTACGCGCACGAAAGCGAGTATCCGCTGGTCCTGCCCGCGACTGGTCCGGTCAATGACGCGTTTGACCATGAATTCCTCCAGAACCTGGTGCGGGGCCGGACAGCGGAGTTCGTCGGAGAGTGGCCCAACGATCGACTGGAGGAAACCGCGGGCAACGGTGCACACGAGGTCCGCAACTGGCTGCTGGTCGCCGGCCTGACCGACGATGCGCCCGCGAAAGTGCTCGCCTATGCGGCCGTGCCGGAGTGGCACACGGGCTCCGCGGTGGCCGCGTTCGACATCTGAGGGAGAGAAAATGCCGGTCTGGGACGAGTTCCTGACCCCCCGCGACCGTCGCGTATTTGGTGGTTCTGGCTACGGCGCGCGGGCGGGTTTCGGTGAGCGGCCGGTCGTGCTGGTCATCGACGTGAACTACAACTTCGTCGGCGATCGGCCGGAGCCGATCGAAGAATCCATCAAGCGCTGGCGCAGCAGCTGCGGCGAAGAGGGCTGGCGCGCGGCCGGGCACATCGCTCGACTGCTCGACGCGGCGCGCTCGCAGGGCATTCCCGTCATCTACAGCACGGGCGTGGACGCGCGGAGTGACGGGTTCGACCGTGGCCGCTGGCTGGACAAAAGCTCGCGAGCGAGGGAGGACTTCACCGTCCACCGCGACAACGGCAACACGATTATTCCACCCATCCAGCCGCGACCCGAGGACATCGTCATCGCCAAGAGCAAACCCAGCGTCTTTTTCGGGAGCCTGCTGGCGTCGTTCCTGGTGGACCTTCAGGCGGACTCGATCATCGCCTGTGGCACGACGACTGGCGGGTGTGTCCGCGCCACAGTCATCGATGGCTTCTCGTACAACTACCGCATGGCGGTGGTGGAGGAGTGTACGTTCGATCGCGGCCAGGCGTCGCATGCGATCAACCTGTTCGACATGCAGCAGAAGTACGCCGACGTGGTTGGGCTTGAGGAGACGCTGGAGTACCTGCGCACCCTGCCGCGGGGTCTGTTCGACGCGCGAATGCCCGCTTACGCTCGTTAGTTTCCTAGTTTTCTTGGCGGAGCTCGCGCATGCGCGGGGTCCTATACCCTGTCGTATATCTTCAACTCGGCGGGGAGTTTGTCGCCATGCCTGGATTGGTGTCTAGAGTTCGGGAGCGCGTGTACTGCGTCGCGGCGCCCTTTGGCCCTGGCGGGCTCGTGCACTGCTACTTCATCGACGCGCCACGCAAGACGATCGTCGACACGGGCACGGCGCCGGTGCCCCAGGAGAGCCTGCTGCCTGCCTTGCGTGAGATCGGTTGGGATGTGAGCGAGCTGCGCTACATCGTCAACACCCACATGCACGCCGACCACGCCGGCGGCAACGCGGAGCTGAAGGAGCTCAGCGGCGCGGACATCCACATGCACCGCGCGGATACGGATCGGGTCAATCCGCAGGCCTACCTGGCCGCCGCCCGGCCGGATCAGCTGTTGCTCGGCGAGCCAGAGAATCCGGCGGCCGCCGAAGCGCGGGTGCTCGAGCAACTCGGCGGCGCCTGGGGCGTCGATCGAGTCCTGGAGGACGGCGACACGATCGATCTGGGCGACGACATCCGATTGCAGGTCATGCACACGCCCGGCCATACTGCCGGCTCGGCCTGCTTCTACTGGGAAAGCGCTCGCGCGCTGTTTTCGGGAGATGCGGTCGGCGGCCAGGGCTCGCGTGTCAACGGCTATCCCCTCTACAGCTTCGCCGCCGATTACCGACGTTCGCTGGAGCGTTTGCTGGAGCTGCCCGTCGACTACCTGATGCAGGCGCACCGCTACCGCTGGTCTGGCGCAGACAACCCCGCGGTGCGCCAGGCTGGCGACGTACGGCGCACGATCGAAGACTCCCTCGGCGTGTGGCACACGCTCGACGAGGGCGTGCGCAGCTGTCTGGCGGAAAACCGAGATATTACATTCAAAGACCTGTTTCCAAAGGTCCTGCGCGTGGTCGCGCCGCAACTGGGCAACGACCCGGACGCGGCAGGCACGCCCTCCGGCGCGCTATCGACGATCGCCGCGCACTGGCGGGAGCAGCTTGCGTGAACCGGCGGGTCGCGCTCCAGTACTTGCTGTCGGGAACGGCGATGGCGCTGCTGGCGGCCTGCACCTCCGCGCCGGCGGCGCCTGCTCCGGCCACCTCCGCGCCGACGGCGCCGCCGAAACCCACCGCGCCACCAGCCGCACCGACGAGTCCGCCGACACCCGCCGCGGCCGGCGCAACATCGTCCACATCGGCGCCGACGGCTTTGCCCCAACCCGCCGCCGCGACCGTGCAGCCGGCCGCGCAAGCCGGCGCGCAGCCGAAGACAGGCGGCACGCTGCGCCTGGGCATGGTCGGCGACGTCTCGACCCTCGACGGTCACAACACCACCCCCAACCAGTTCGATACGACCTGGAGCGTCTTCAACCGTCTGATCAGCTACGACGCCAAGCTGCAGCCCCAGCCTGAGCTGGCCGAGAGCTGGGACCTCAGCTCCGATCTGACCCAGATCCAGCTCAATCTACGCAAAAGCGTGCAGTGGCACTCCGGTCGCGAATTCACCAGCGACGACGTCAAATACAACATGCTGCGCGTCCGCGACGCGGCGCTTCAGATTCCCACGTTGCGAAATCAGAGCAACTGGTTTTCGACCATCGACACGCCCGACAAATACACCGTCGTCCTCAAGTCAGACCTCCCACGCCCCGCGATTTTCGACTTCTTCGAGTATTTCAACCAGGTCGACCAGCAGACAATGGAGGGTCCGAATGCCAAGACCGCGTCGATCGGCACAGGACCCTTCAAGTTCGTGGAGTGGGCGCAGGGCGATCACCTTACCTTCGCCCGCAACGAAAACTACTGGCGCGCTGGGCGGCCGTATGTCGATAGCTTCATCGCCGACGCGCGCGATGCGCAGGCCATGCTCGTCCAGTTCGAGTCCGGCGCGCTGGACATTGCCAAAGGTCCGGCGCCCAACGACTTCGCTCGGTATCGAGACGATCCCAGCTACCAGGCGATCATTCACTCGGTCAGCGGCAACTACTTTCTGTTTGGCTTGAACCTGGGTATTCCGCCGCTCGACAACAAGCAGGTCCGCCAGGCGCTCAATTACGCGCTCGATCGCAAGCGGTTCAACGATACGTTCATGTTCGGTACCGGCACCGCCGAATCCCTGCCATGGCCGAGCAGCTCGCCGGCCTTTGAGGCCGCCAAACAGAACTTCTACACGTTTGACCTCGACAAGGCGGCGTCACTGTTGAAAAGCGCGGGCGCGACCCAGCTCGAGCTCGACTGCAATGTCCTGAATGCCTGGCCGCAACTGGTGAGCTTCGCGCCGGTCTACCAGGCGGACCTGGCCAAGATTGGCGTCACCCTGAATATTCGCGCCCTCGAGCTGGCGACGTGGGTTGACGAGGCGGTCAATCGCAAGTACAGGGGTATGTACCTGAGTAACTCCACATTTGCCCAGCTGGAGCCGAGCTCCACGCTCAGCAACGGGCGGGCGACCGATCCGAACTCCAACAATTCTCTGTTTCAGAGTGACACGTATTCACAGCTGATCGCCTCGGCGTCGGCGGAGCCGGACGCTGGCAAGCGGAAGGCACTGTATTCGCAGCTGAACGACATCCTCCTGGACGAATCGTTCATTATGGTGCTGGCCGGCGCGCCGCCGACGCTGATCGCAAGGTCAAATGTGAATGGGATCGAACCCAGTGCACATGACGGCTTTTACTATGAGAATACGTGGATTGGGTAGGAGGTTTTTTTGGAAGGGGCCCGCGCATGCGCGGCTGACCGTCCGTAGTCGCCTCTCCCTCTGGGAGAGGCCGCGCGTAGCGCGGGTGAGGGCTCCGTGTGAGCGCGAACGTAAAACTCAGTTCTCAACGTAGCCCTCACCCCAGCCCTCTCCCAGAGGGAGAGGGGGCCCGTCTCCACGGATGCCGTCAAGAGCCGAAGTTTCCCAAAAACTTGTTTAGGGCGGTGTAGATCGACGAAACGCAAGGTGTGCGCGCGGGCGTAGACTTGTAACGGACTAGCCCCGTGCCACGTGATCGCCGCCAACTGCGCAGCCAGCGGCTGCGGCAGGTCAATTTTCAGGGAGATGCGCTCCGCCTGGGGATGAACTGGACCGAGGAGGACCTCGGCAAGCCTCAGGTCCTGGTCGACAGCGCGTATGGACACGGGCATCCAGGCACGTTCCACTTCCGCCCGCTGATCGAGGAGGTCAGTAATGGCGTCTTCGAGGCCGGCGGAAAGCCAGGCGTGTTCACGGTCAGCGACATCTGCGACGGTGTCGCGCAGGCGCACGCCGGCATGAGCTATTCGCTGGTCTCCAGGGACATCATGACGGCCATGATCGAGATCCACGCCCTCGGTCATCCGCACGACGGGATGGTGCTGATCTCGGGCAATGACAAGTCGGTGCCCGCCCACCTGATGGCGATCGCGCGCTGCAACCTGCCGGCGATTCACGTGCCTGGCGGCACCCAGCTGAACGGTCCCGACTACATCACCTCGGACCAGATGTGGGGCCTGGGCGCGTCCGTCGAGCGGGGCGAGACGCCGCGCGAAGAGTTGGAGCGCGCGCAGTTGGTGGCCTGTCCGACGTGCGGCGCCTGCCAGTTCATGGGCAGCGCCAGCACGGGACAGATCCTGTCGGAAGCGCTGGGTCTGGCGCTGCCTGGATCGGCCCTGATCCCGGTGCCATTCAGCCGCCACCTCCGCTACGCGCGGGCCGCGGGCAAGCAGATCCTGGAGCTGATCGCCGAGGACATTACGCCAGATCGCATCCTGACCCGCCAGGCGTTCGAAAATGCGCTGATCGTGCACGCTGCCACGGGTGGCTCCACCAATGCGTTACTCCACCTGCCGGCGATCGCGCGTGAGGTCGGCATCGAGCTGACCATCGACGACTTCGACCGGGTCCATCGCCAGGTGCCGGTGCTGGCGAATGCGAAGACGACGGGCAAGTACCCCGTCGAGTACCTGTGGTACGCGGGTGGCGTGCCGGCGATCATGCTCGAAGTGCAGGACCTGCTGCACCTCGACTGCCTGACGGTCACTGGCAAGACGGTTGGCGAAAATCTGGCCGACGTCGAGCGGAGCGGCTTCTTCGCGGAGACCCGCGGCTACCTGAGAAACGTGCATGTCGAACGGGAGGAAGTGCTGCGCCCGCGATCGGATCCCTTTGGACCCCAGGGCGGCATCGCCGTGTTGCGCGGCAACCTCGCACCGCGGGGGGCGATGGTCAAATACTTCTCGGTTCCAGTTGAGATGCACGCGCATACGGGTCCGGCGCGCGTGTTCGACGACGAAGACAGCGCCGTCGAAGCGCTGCTGGCGCGGCGCATCGAACCGGGCGACGTGGTGGTGATCCGTTTCGAAGGCCCGCGCGCCAATGGCATGCCGGAGATGTACTTCGCGACGGCGATCATCGCCGCGGACCCGGCGCTCAGCAGCACGACGGCGGTGGTGACTGACGGCCGCTTTTCGGGCGCGGCGAAGGGGCCTGCGGTGGGGCACGTGACGCCGGAGGCGCTGGACGGCGGCCCGATCGCGCTGGTCGAGGAGGGTGACCTGATCGAGATCAATATTCCAGAGCGCTCGCTGGCGGTCGTGGGCTCCGCGCGCAAGCGACTGCCCAGAGACGAGCTGGCGCGTGTGCTGGAGGAGCGACGCGGCCGCTGGAGTCCACCCACGCCGCGGCGCAACGCGGGGATTCTGTCGCTGTACAGCCGCGTCGCCAGCGGTTCAGATCAGGGGGCGTCGCTAACATGAGCCCGCCGCGGATCGCGCGGATGCTGTCGCCTGACGGCACGGTCCAGGTTGTGGTCACGCGTGAGGAACACGGCGCTGGTCATTTGCCGGGCACGCTGAGTGACCTGCTCCATTTGTCAAGTGGAGAGTTGCGGACGACAGTGGAGAGCGCTCACCAGTCCGCGAGTGCGGGACAGGTTCTCGCTCCGATCGACGGTCAGACCGAGGTGTGGGCCGCGGGCGTGACGTACAGGCGGTCTGAAGAAGCGCGCGTGGAAGAGAGCGCCACGCCCGACATTTATTCGCGCGTGTACCGCGCCGAGCGGCCCGAGCTGTTCTTCAAGGCCAACGCGCGCCGCGTGGCTGGCCCGGACGCGCCGGTTGCAGTGCGCTCGGATTCGACGTGGGACGTACCCGAACCGGAGCTGGCGATCGTGGTCAATTCCAGCGCTGAGATCGTGGGTTACACGATTGGCAACGACGTCAGCTCACGCAGCATCGAGGGCGAGAACCCGCTGTATCTGCCGCAGGCGAAGGTGTACGCGGGCTGCTGCGCGCTGGGACCGGCGATCACGCCGGCCTGGGAAGTCTCGGATCCGTACGCGCTGGGCATTCGCATGCGAATTCATCGCGGGGCTGGGCTCCACTGGCAGGGTGAAACGAGCATGCGAGAGTTCGCGCGGCGCCTGGACGACCTGGTGAGGTATCTGTTTCGGGAGGACGAATTTCCGGACGGGGTGATTTTGTCGACGGGGACGGCGCTGGTGCCGGAGAGTCCGTTCACGTTAGAGGCGGGCGACGTGGTGGAGATCGAGATCGATGGTCTCGGGACCCTGCGCAATGCCGTGGTCCGCGGCAAAGCCAGGCTGTAATCTGGCCCTCACCCCCGCCCTCTCCCAGAGGGAGAGGGCGTCTCAGGTCGAACCGAAGTAGCGAGCCTCCAGCTCGCGCTGCTGTTTGACGGCTTTGCCGGGCTTCGGCAGGCGACGGGTGATGTACGGGTTGTCGGCGTGGCGTTCGCGAAATTCGCGGACGGCGACGGGGCCGCGCTGCAAGTAGGCGCTGACCATCTCGTACACAGCTGTCTGGGCAGCCAGGTGGGTGACGCCTGGCGCCCACTGCAGTGTGATTCCGAGTGCCAGCAAATCGGAATGATCGAGCGGCGCCGGCAGATGTGACTCCATCACCGAGAACGGCCCATCGACCACCGCTCGCGCCTGGCGAATGTCCTCGGTTGAGCGCGGTGCGGTGAACTGGACCCAGTCCGCCTGGGCCACCTCGCGGTAGAGCCGCATGCGCCGCAGGGCTTCGTCGAAGCTGCCATTGACCGCCTCACCGACGTAGCATTGGGCCATGATGACGAAGTCCGGATCGAGCTCGCGCGCACAGTCGATGGCCGCCCGGTAGCGCGTGAGCACCACGTCGAGCGGAGCGACGGTGATGCCCGCGTTGGTGGTACCGCGCTTGGCTTCGATGTCCTGATCGTCGATGCGCACTCCGGCCAGACCGGCGCGGATCGAGTCTTCGACCAGGCGGCGCACGGCCATGATGCCGCCATGCCCCGTGTCGCCGTCCAGGATGACCGGGAAGTCCACCGCTCGAGCGATCCAGCCGCCGATGGTCACACACTCCGGAATGCTGGCGACGCCGACGTCCTCCATGCCTGTATAGGCGCCCACCACTCCCGCGGTGCCCACGAAGCCGACTTCGGCTCCGGCTTCCTGCATGACTCGGGCAAGGCCCGCGCTTGGCGTGTGCATGACCGACAGGACGCGGTCGCCGCGGGCCAGAAGCTCTCGGAGCCGCCGCGTCGCTTCTCGGTAGGGCATCTTACACTCGCGCGGCGCTGAGAGCCGATTTCACTCCAGCATAACGGCGATAGAAGCGCAGCGGATTGTCCCAGAACAGTTTCTGTTTCAAATCGTCGGAGAGACTCCAGCCCATCACCGTTTCGACGGATTTCGGGAACCACGACTCGCCGTGCGGGTAGTCCGAGGCGTACATCAGGATGCCGTCGCCAAGCTGGCGGGCGACCATCTCCGTCAGCTCCGGTCCCTCGCTCATCTCGATGCTCTGGAAGTAGCGTCCGCTCTGGACGTATTCGCTCGGCGTATGCTGGAGGGCCGGCAATGCGGAGGAGATCGACTCGGCGTGCTCGTCGAGGCGCTTGACCCAGAATGGGAGCCAGCTGTGGCCCGCCTCCAGGCAACCGACGCGCAGGTTCGGGTAGCGGTCCATCGCGCCGCTGCCGATCACCGAGGCCATGTTGCGCATGCCGCACCACGGGTGGGCCGCCGACCGCTGGAGCCACAGGTTGTCCCATGTGTCCAGGCCACCCGGGGCGTACGGTGGCATCACGGTGAACGTATGCAGGACGACCGACAAGTCGTGCTCCTGGGCGGCCGCCCAGTATGGCTCGAACTCGGGGTGATCGAGGGGTTTGCCGTACGGCGCGTACACGAAAATGCCCCATGCCCAGGCTTCGTTCGCGCAGCGCTTCAGTTCGGCGAGGCCGCCGTCGACGTCACGACCCGAGAGAATGACGACGCCACCAAGACGCTCGGGGTAGGCGCCGCAGTAGTCCGCCATCCAGCGGTTGTACGCGCGGAAGGCGGCCAGCTCGAGGTTGACATCCGGGACGGTGGTGAACGCGCCAAACCAGCCGGAGGGCAGCAGCAAGTTGACGTCGACGCCTTCGAAGTCCATGTCGACGATGCGACTGTGGACGTCGTGATCCACGGTGGGCGATGGGTCACGGCCTTTGTGGGCGCCGGTGAAGCCGGTCATGTAGCCGGCGTTGCGGTTTTCCGCATCGAGCCCGGTATCGGCGCGGCCGAGGCGGCGCTCGTACTTGCGGGCGCCCATGCGGTAGGTGACCTGGCCAGTGCGTCGGGCGACGGAGCGGTACTCGGCGAATGGGACGAGCAGGTTTCTTTCGGCGGAGTCCATGTAAGTTTCGAGGACGTCCATGGAGGGGCCGACGTGGGTGTCGGTATCAAAGATTCGGAAGCCGTTTTTGGCCATGGCTTACGTCTCCTAAGAGGAACAGGTAGATACGTTCGTATCGTTTGTTGATTTTCTGATTCATGACAGATCTCGTGTCGAGGAGCAAGGGGAGACCCCTTGGACCCCCCGGGTAATGGGTGGGCGTGGCAACGGTCGTCTCATGTCGAGGAACAACGGCCATCTCGTGTCGAGGAACAATGGGAGACCCCTCGGACCCCCGGGGTAATGGGTGGGTGTCGCAACGGTCGTCTCGTGTCGAGGGACAAGGGGAGACCCGTTGGACCCCCGGGGTAACGGGTGGGTGTCGCAACGGCGTCTGTCGACACCGAGGCTGCACCACCCTGGGGGGTCAAGGGGTCTCCCCTTGTCTCCGACACGAGATCTCTTGTCACTCGTAACCGAGCCACACTTGCGCGTGGTCCAGCTGGTCGTGGGCGTTCCAGTCCACGTTGTGGACCTTGCTGGTCGCGGCGATGATTGGCGGGTTCGTGGCCAGCGGCATCGAAAAGCACTGGTCAAGCAGGAAGTCGTTCAACTGCGAGTACAGCTGGCCACGTTTGACGGGGTCTGCTTCCACCTGAGTGGAAGTGATCAGCCGCGTGTAGTCGTCATTCTGAAAGCCGGCGAAGTTCTTCTCGTAGTTGTATTGCGCGCTCGTGGTCATGCCGGTGCTCGGCTCGAACTCGCCGTAGCGGAAGACCGCGTCGTAGGCCATGGTGTACTTCAAGTTGTTCATCGTGTCGGCCAGCGTGGCGAATTCGATGTTGCGCAGCGTGAGCGTCACGCCAATCGAGGCGAGATCGCTCTGGAGTATCTGTGCCAGACCTGCCGAACCAACCGGTGGCTCGGTGCTCAAAAAGACGAAGTCGATCGGCGTCGACAACGATTCACCAGATGCGGCCAGGAGTGACTTCGCTTTGTCGAGGTCGAACGCGTAGTGCTGGTCCTTCGTGGCGTCATACGCGGGTGACGCGGCGGTCCAGGGCAGCGAGCGCGCTTCGCCGCGATTGAGCAGCACGGTTTGCACGTAGCGGTTGCGATTGATCGCGTAGTGAATTGCCTGGCGGAAGAGCTTGTTGCTGGTCGGCGGCACGCTGGTGTTCAGGTTCATGATGCCCGTGATGCCGCTGCGCTTGTTGACGTACACGGCGTAGTGCGGGTCGGTCGTGTAACGCGTGACGTCCTGGGCGGGGGGATCGAAGACCAGGTCGAGCGCGCCGGCCTCGAGTTGGACTGTCGCGGCGGAGCCGTCGCGCATGATGTTGACGTTGTACTGGTCGAGCAGGGGGACGCCGCTCCGCCAGTAGTGTTCGTTGCGGGCGAAGTACAGGTGATCGCCGGGCCTGTACTCCGCGAGCTTGAAGGGCCCGGTGCCGATCCACTGCGGCGAGTCAGTCTGCTTGTCGAGGGTGTCCGGGTCGCCGATGTTGAAGAGCTCGAAGAAGTCGAGAATGCTGGGTCGGGCGCGGTCGAGCGTGAGCGTCAGCGTGTATTTGTCGGAGGTATCGATGCTGGTGAACCACATGCTCTGCTTGTTGAACTGGGTGGCGTTGACCGCCGGGTTGCGGACGCGGAGCAGGTTCCACTTGACGTCCTCGCTGGTCAATTCGCGGCCGCTGTGGTACTGGACACCGTGGCGCAGGTTGAACTTCAGCTGGGTCTGATCGCCGGAAAACTCCCAGGATTCGGCGAGCATGGGCTGCGGCCTGCCGGTGTTGTCGTAGGCCAGGAGGCGGTCCCAGATGCTGAAGATGGTCTGGAGTGGCTGTGGGCCGATCGCGTGGGGATTGATGGCGCCGACGTCGCCGATCATGCCCGCGCGCAGCGTGCCGCCGCGTTGAGGCTGAGGCTCGGGCGTCGATGGCGCTGTTGCGGCGGCGGCGCTGGTTGGCGCAGGGGGTGGCGCGGGGGGTGTCTGCGGCGCGCACGCGGCCAAGAGGGCGATGGAGACGCCAGAGCCGAGCAAGCGCAGCGCCGCGCGCCGACCGAGAACCCGATCGCCACCCACCAGCATAGGTACCACTCCCCCCAACTTCCGGTGTAGGGAATGCTAGCATCCAGCCTCAGCATGCGACCTGTTGCGCGCGCCGAAACCGTGGGCAGCTTGCTGCGTCCGGCGTACCTGCTCGAAGCCCGCGAGGCGCGCCGTGAGGGAACGCTGAACGAGGCTGAGCTGCAGGCCGTCGAGGATCGCGCCGTCCGCGAAGCCATCGACCTCCAGCAGTCGGTCGGACTCGACGTGATCACCGATGGTGAGCATCGACGTCTGTCGTGGATCAGCACCGTCAACATCGTGCAGGACAACCTGCGGGTCTCGCCGCTCGGCGGCTTTGCGTACCGCGAGTCGACGCGCACCAGCTTCATGACATTCTGGCGCGACGACAGCGGGCAGGTTGTGCGACGCATGAATGCTCCGCGCGCGTTCATCACCGAGCCGCTGCGCGTGCAGCGCGACCTGGTGGCCGAGGAATATGCCTTCCTGAAAGCGAACGCACGCAGCCGGACCAAGTACTCGTTTCCCGCGCCGAGTTATCACCGCGTGTTCTGGCATCCGGAGTATTCGCGTGAGGTGTACCCGACGGTCGACCATTTCCTCGTGGCGGTGCGCGACTACCTGCGCGAGCACGTCGTGCAGCGACTTCTCGACATGGGCTGCGACTACATCCAGCTCGACGCGCCGAACTACGGTCAGTTCTACGTCGATGCGGATGTGCGCGGCGCGCTGGAAGCCGACGGACACGACCTGCGCGCCGAACTGATCGCCGACGCCGACATCGACAATTCGCTGTTCGAGGGCGTCAGCGGAGTCACGCGCGCGTTGCACGTGTGTCGGGGCAACGGTCCAGGTGGGATCTGGTCGGCCAGCGGCGGGTACGAGCCGATCGCGGCTGACGCTTTCGAGCGTTTCTCGAACCTGGACACGCTGTTGCTGGAGTACGACACGGATCGCGCTGGTGACTTTACTCCGCTACGGCATGTCCGCGCCGACACCAGCGTGGTGCTCGGGTTGCTGACCACCAAGCACGGCGAACTGGAGGATGCTGGCGACATCGAGGCTCGCATCCGAGACGCGACGCGCTACGTCCCGCTCGAACGGTTGGCGCTCAGTCCGCAGTGCGGCTTCAATTCGGCGAGCCAGGGCAACCGGCTGAGCGCCGACGAGCAAAGGGCCAAGCTGCGCCGCGTGGTGGACGTGGCGCACATGGTCTGGGGCAACTGAAGGGATCGCAGCGGCGGCGGGGGCTACAAACGCCACCGAAAGCGGAGATGCTACTTGGCGCGCACCGTTGGACTTTCGACCAGGTGCTCGGCGATGAACCACACCTCGAGCTCGTTGGTGCGGATCACGTCGCTGACGAGCAGGTCATTGGTGCCATCGTCGCCGGCTTCCTCGGCGCGCTTGGCGACTTCGTGCGCCATTTTCAGGATGAGCTCGTGCGCCTCGAGCAGACGCGAGATCTGCACCGGCACCTCTTCCCTGCCGCGCGGCGGTCGCTCGATGCGCGTGGTCTCGGCCACATCCGGAGCCATGGCGATGCTGATTCCGCCCAGCAGCTGAATGCGCTCCGCCAGCAAATCCACCAGCTCGACCTGCTCGGCGAAGTGTTTGTCGAACAGCAGGTGCAGCTGGTAAAAGGTTGGGCCGACCACCTGCCAGTGGTGCTTCTTGTACAGGTCGCGGAGCGTCATCGTATCCGCGAGAAGCTGGTTCAGGTCCGCGGTGATCTGTTCCGACTTCTGCGGGTCGAGTCCATTGGGCAGGGGGGCGATGCTGCCGTAGCTCTGGATCTCGGGTCCGCGCTGGCGGAGGAGTGGGCGTGGATCGGGGTGGCGAGTGCCCGAGGACATGTCCGCGCCATTGCGGCCAGTCTGTCGGGTCCCGCCGGGGGCACTCTGATGCGTCGTACTGCGAGGCATGCGGTAGTGATGGCACGTTTGATGCCAGCTTCAACTATGCGGGACCGCGGGCTCGGCGGTGCACGCCGTCGCGATGCGCACGAAACCTACGCGCGCGTAAACCCGCCCGATCGTCTCGTCGCCGGCTGAGAGGAAGACGGTGCGGACGCCGCGTTGCAGGGCGTCGGCCACCAGGTGGCTGGTGATGGCGGCGGCGATGCCGCGACGGCGGAACGCTGGCAGGACGCCGACGCCCACGATTTCGGTGACCGACCCGACCGGCTGGTGGCTGCCGATACCCACCAGTTGACCGTCGACAAACGCAACGCCGGTGACTGTCCGACCGGCGCGCAAGCGCTCCTGCTGGAACGCGACCGCGGGCGCATCGGGCCGGATACTCAGGCGTGCGGCGTCGACTCCGGCGGCGCCGACCGCCGTGCCGGGATTGTTGAAGGACACGTGCCCGACGGCGTCGACCAGCGCCAGGTCGTCGTCGGCCGTCGCATGCCGAATGTAGACGCCATCCGGCTGGACGGGTTGAAAGTCGTGCAGCAGCATGAGCGGGAAGCGCGTCACCTCGAGTCCGGCCGCAGCGGCCGGCTCGGCCAGGTTGGGCGTGGTGTCGGCGACCCACTCGAAGGCCTCCGGCACGCCGAGCGCGCGCTGGCGGGCGCGGACCGCCTGCACCTCAGCTTCAGTGAAGCGCGTGGCGCTCAGCGACGGTCGCGCGTAGTACGACCACCCCGGCCCAATTTTCACGAACAGCGTGAATGGGCCGATCGCTTCGGCGCGGGCGGCGCTGCGCGGCACAGCGTCGTAGTAAGCCTCGATTTCGCTCAACCGATCTACCATCACTCGCGGAGCATGCGTCCGAGCAGCATAATCGCATCAACGCTGGCTCTGATCGGGCTGCTCATGCTGAGTATGCCGGGGCCGGCAGTCGCCCAACAGGCGCTCAGCAACGCGACCTGGTCGCCGGGACCGAACGCCGTGGGTGACAACACCTACGCCGGCGGCGTCGATGCCCCGGGCAACGGCGCGGCCCTCAGCCTCAACCGATTTGCCACGCTGAGCGGCTGGTTCGTCGACAAGTCCGCGCAGGGCTGGACGGGCGCCGACGATCTGCAGGTGTTCTCGGGGACCATGGACAGCGGCACGCTGCTGGGGCACGGCACGCTCGGCCTGCCGCGATCGGACGTGGCCAGTGCGTTGAACAATCCGTACTGGTCGGCCGCTGGCTGGAGCGCGGTCATCGATCCTGGCGGGATGGCACTCGGACCGAACACGTTGTCGATCTACATCCATACGCCCGATAAAGGTTGGTGGTTCACCCAGTTGTCGGTGAGCGTCGGTCCAAGTCAGGGGGCCGTGGCGGGTCCGCAGCGAACCAGCGGCGGGCCGATCGTCACCGTGACCGCGCCGCAGGACGGCGAGCGCATCTCCACGCGACTTGGCAATTACCGCGTCACGGGCACCGCGCGCGACCCGGTGGCGGGCCCCAGGGGCATCAACCGCATTCAGGTGTGGCTCAACGGAGAGCAGAACACCGATCAGGCCAGTTTCATTGGCGACGCCGACATTGCGACCGACGGGTCGTGGGAGATCGATTTCGGACCGTGGCGCTATCCGCCGATGGCGTCGAACATGTACATCTACGTGCACTCGGGGATGACCAGCAAGATCACGCTCGTCGTGGTGCACTTCTTCCTGGACAACCACCTGGTATGAGGAGGTTTGGAAAACATCGATGCCGACCTATAGCTACGACCACATCCACCTGCGCACGCGCGACCCGCGGGGTACCGCGGAGTGGTACGCCAAAATGTTTGGCGCGAAAGTCGTCGAGTCCGTTCAATCGGATGGCCAGCCGCGGATCGATCTCGACATCAACGGGCTGACCGTCTTCATTGCCCAGGTCCCGCGCGACGCGGACATGGCCGAGGCGCCGGCTGACCCGCACCTGGGGTTGGATCATTTTGGCCTGCGCGTGGACGACCTGGACGCCGCCGCGGCCGAGCTCAAGCAGCGGGGCGTGGTGTTCACCACCGAGCCGCGGACGATTCGGCCCGGGGTGAAAATCGCGTTCGTGCAGTGTCCTGACAACGTACGCGTGGAGTTGCTCGAGCGCCGCGCTTAGCAGGTTGACGCGCCAGCTCACGTTTGTGGCCGCCGGCTTTCGAAGTGCCGGCAATTCTTCTCCCACGAAAACGTCTGTCGACAGCTCTTGTGACGACCCTCACGGTGACGAGTTTCAGCGCCGCTGGCAGGTGTGCGACCCATGGGTTCCCCTAAAAGAGACGCAGACTGTGAGGTTGATGACAAACCTCGCGAAGGGCTCCACCGTAGGTGGAATTACTGAACCTGCGTTCGTCAGAGGGCGCTAGCTCAGCAACTTGTCACGCCGACCAGCGGTCGATGGCCGCCAGCGCGGCGGTTTTGAGCTTGTCTGGCGCGCCGCTGGCGCGGATCGAGCAGCGGGCGATGTGCGCCAGGGTCAGGTCGTCCAGGCCGAAGCTGTGGCGACCCAGCTCGTATTCGGCCAGGATGCCGGAACCGAAAAACAGCGGGTCGTCCGCATTGAGACTCAGCGGCACGCCCGCTTCGAGCAGCCGCGGCAGCGGGTGAGCGTCCAGCGAGGGCACCACGCTCAGGACGACATTCGACGTCGGGCACACGTCGAGCGTGACGCCCTCGGCGGCCAGTCGGCGTAGCAGCTCAGGGTCCTCGACCGATCGCACGCCATGCTCGATGCGCTGCGCGCCGAGGACGTCGAGCGCTCCGCGCACGCTGTCCGGACCGCCGTGCTCGCCCGCGTGCGGCGCGCGGATGAGCCCCGCGTCGCGCGCGACGGCGAACGCCTCGCCGAAGAGCTCCGCGGCCCCGCGCGTCTCGTCGTCCGCCAGACCCAGGCCAACCACCCCGTCCGCGGTGTGTTTCGCGGCGAGCCTCGCCAACTCGACGGCCTCAGTCGGCGGCCGGGTGCGGTTGGCGCTGACGATAAATCCCACGCCGATGCCAGCCTTGCGCTGAGCCCGCTGGCCGGCGTCGAGCAAGGCTTCCAGCACCTCAACCTGGTTCGCCAGACCCAGCCGCTCGGCGTGCGCGCTGCTGACCCAGGCGCTGATCTCGATCCAAACCACGCCGTCGGCCGTCGCGTCTTCGACAATCTCGTGGACCAGGCGCGACAGGTCGTCTGGACTGCGCAGCGCCTCACACGCGGCGCGGTACAGCGCGATGAAGCTGGCGAAGCTGCCGTCGCCTTCGAGGTTCGCCGGCAGGCCATGGCGGTCGGCAAGCTCGGTCAACGTGGTGGCTCGCATCGCGCCCTCGAGGTGTACGTGCAGGTGCGCCTTCGGCAGGGCTTGCAGGTTGCGAGGTTGGGAATCGGTCACGAGCGTCGATTGTCACAAGCGACGCCCGTCGGCCGCTCCGGCTGGCGCGCGCGGTCCTGACGTCGACACCACTGGTACAGCGATTCGTACGCGGGCGCCGCGGCGGCGATGAGCTCGTGGTCGTCGGCGTAGACGTCGACCCAGCCGAGCATGATCGCGCGCAAGCCGGCTGACTCGGGAGGCGCGTCGGCGCCGAAAACGTCGGCGCCGTGCACGATGTGCGCCACGCGCTGCAGCGCCGCGTCTTCTGGGGCGACGTTGAAATAGCGGATCAGCGCTTCGAAGCCCGTTTCCTGCGGCGTGCGGCCGACCTTGCCGCCCCCGACGTGAAAGATCGTGGCGTTTTCGCGCTCCGCCACGCTCTGGACCTGATCGTTCGGCACGAACAGAAATTCGGGCTCGGGATCGATAAAGCGGCGGATCAGCCAGGCGCAGGCCACCCGGTCGATGCGCGGGCGTTCGCGCGTAACCCACTTCATACAGCGGCAAGCGTACGGGTTCGGGTGTTTACCAGGTAATGAGCGCCTGGTCCAACCAGCCGACGAACTTGTACATGAGCGTCGAGATCGCGGCCATCGTCAGCGCGGCGGCGAAGACCATCGAGGCGTCGAAATTCGTGCGCGACAGGACCATCAGAAAGCCGAGGCCCGCGTCGGAGGCGACGAACTCACCCACGATAGCGCCAGTCATGGCCAGCGTCAGGCCCAGCCGCACGCCGCCGAGCACCGGCCGCATCGCCAGCGGGAGTTCGACGTACCAGAGCGTCTGGCGGGTGCTCGCGCCGAGGCTGCGGGCGGCTTCGAGCAGCTCTCGATCGATCGACCGCAGGCCGACCATGGTGCTGACCAGGATCGGAAAAAAGACGATCAGCGCACAGATGATCACCTTCGAGGTGAGGCCCAGGCCAAACCACATGACCAGCAACGGCGCCAGGGCGATCATCGGCATCGCCTGGGTGGTGGCGATGAACGGCGAGGCCAGGCGCGAAAGAGTTTCGGAGTGGGCGAGCGGATAGGCGAGCAGGCCGCCAACCAGCAGCGCGATGGCGAAGCCGGCGAGCGCTTCGGACAGCGTGGCCGAGACGTGGTGCCACAGCGAGCCGTTCTGCAGCAACTGAAGCCAGGCGGCGAGAACCCTGGCCGGCGGCGGCAGCACGTAGGGCGGCAGCACGGCGCGATCGGTGGCGGCCTGCCACAGGACGAGGGCGGCGGCGACGGCCAGCGCCGACGGGATGAGCGGCAGGCCGCCGACCTGGACCACGGCTCGGCTGAGGGACCGACCGGCGAGGCGGGAGGTGGCCGTGGGTCGGGCCAGGGGTCGAACGTCGACGGCGCTGCGAGTGCCGGGCTGCGTGGTGGACGACATCGGTCCTGTCGATGGGTAGGGGTGAACCCCTACAACCCCCTGCGATGGTTGATAGTGTCGTTCACGGGAAGCGAGGGGTACGGGTGAACCCTACAACCCCTGCGATGGGTGACGTTGCTCGTCACGTGAAGCCATGACACCTGCATCCTGCCGATGGGGGTCCGGGTGACCGCTCAGGGCGTCGCCTTGTCCACGAACACGTTGGTGTAGTACTGCCCCGGATCGATGCTCTGGTTGATCACCCCGATCGACACCAGAAAGTCCTGCGTCGTTTGCCAGGCTTGCGCGGTCGTCGCGCCCGCGGCTCGGCCCTGAATGGGCTTGTAGTAGTCGAGCGTGGCGGTCAGCACGTCGTGCTGCAGGGGTTGATTGTCGGGGGATAGCTCGGGCATGCGCTTCAGGCTGGATTCGAAGGCGGTATCTGGATCCGCCAGCGTGTCGCGCAGGCCGCGCAGCGTGGCGTTCACGAACTTCTGGACGATCTCGGGATGCTCCTGGATCGTCTTGTCGCCGCTGACAAATCCGGGCGGAATGTAGTCGAGATAGTCGGCGACGGCGATGGTCTCGGTGGGCATGCCCAGGCTCTTCATCTGCGCGGCTTCGTTCGGCAAGAAGGTCATGGCCGCGTCGATGCGCTTCTGAATCAGCGCCTCGACCTCGGTCGTCCCGATGGCCACCAGGTGGACGTCGTCCTCGGTCAGATTGGCCGACTTCAAGAGCGCTTTGAGTCCGAAGTCGGTGCTGCTGTTGGGCGCCGAGACGCCGACGTTCTTGCCTTTCAAGTCGGCGGGCGTCTTTAGCGGCGGGTTGTTGTTGCCCGCGATCGCCAGGGCGCCAATGGGATTCTTCGTCCAGAACGTCATGATGTAGGTGACGGCCACGCCCTGCTGGCGCTGCGGCATGAGCGAGTCGCCGCTGGCCGACGCGAAGGCAATGTCGCCTCTGCTGACGAGCGTCAAAACGTCCTGGATGGTCCCGTACTTGAACTCGACGTCGAGCCCTTCGGCGGCGTAGTAGCCCCTGTCCTGTGCGACGTAGAACGGAGCGGACTGCACGCTGGGGACGAAGCCAAGGGCGACCTGGACGTGTGTCAGGCCACTGGCGGTCGGCGCCAGATCAGCCGTGGGCGCCGCGGCGATCGGAGTCGCAGTCGGCGGGGCGGCGGTCGGCGCGGGGACGCTGGACGCGCTCGTGCAGGCGCTGAGCAGCAGCACCGAGGCGACAAGCAGCCGCAGGCGATTGCGCATGCCTTCTTGTACCAAGCCAGCCTGGAGACGGCGCGCCGAGCGTGCCGCGGCTGGCGAGCTGCCCTTACGCGGCGACAGCTGGGCTGGAGCGCGAAACGCGTGGCCCCTCAGTTCGGCGGCGCGGCCACAGAATGAACGCGACGGCCAGCGCCGCGTAGGCGAGCCAGCCGAAGGCCTCGATCTGCGTCGGTCGAGGCTGCAGGCCGAGCATGCCGGTGAGGACTGCCGCCTGCACTGACCCCGGCCGCACCAGCCACGTGAGGTCGAGCAGCGGTGCCTGGGCGATGTTGAGCCACGCCGCTTCGTGCGCGGTGTGCAGGCTGGTCATCACGAGTCCCGCGGCGACCAGGACCAGCACGAGGCTGGTGGCGTTGAAGAATTTGCCGAGGTCGATGTGCACCGCGCCGCGATACAGCCCAAAGCCGAGGCCGGCCGCGGTGAGGATGCCCAGCAGCGCGCCCAGGCTGGCGAGGAGGGCGTTCTGACTGGCCTGGAAGGTCGCGAGCAGGAAGACCGCGGTTTCGAGACCTTCGCGCAGGACGGCTAAAAAGGCCATGCCGACGAGGGCCCACGCCGAGCCGCTGACCAGCGCGCCGGCGGCGGCAGCCTCGAGCTGGCGTCTGAGCTCGCGCGCGTGGCGCTGCATCCAGACGACCATGTACGAGACCATACCGATCGCGGCGATACTGACGATAGTCTCGAGCTCCTCCTGCTGCTGTTGAGGCAGCTTCGCATTGAGGAATTGCAAGCCAATGGCGGCGGCCAGGCAGAGGATGACGGCCAGGCTGACGCCGGTCCACACGCGGCCGAGCAGGTCGGCGCGGCCGCGCTGGCGCAAGAAGGCGGCGATGATGCCGACGATGAGGGCGGCCTCGAGGCCTTCGCGCAGGCCGATGACAAAGGTGGCAAGCAAAGCGAGGTGGCTCCCAGCAGACAGTTACAGACGGTGTTAGTACAGGCTACATGGAGCCATTTGGAGCCCTGGTGCTCGCTGGCCAGCACGCCCTTGGCGACGCGTTGGAGGCGCTGTCTGCCAGCGCAGCCCAAGCGCGCTCGCAGCACGCGCTCCTCGAGTTGTCGCAAACGCTGATGCTTCTCGCCTCTCTCGCGCGTCAGCATGGGGATGACCCCGCCGCCAGAGAGGCGGATGCCGAGCGGCTGTCGATCGTCGAACAGATCGGCCCTGAAGCGCGCGTTATGGCCTGGGCGCGCGGACTACCGCATCCTCACCCTCAGCAGGCCGCCGGCCAGGGACCGCTGAGTCCACGGGAACGCGAGGTCGCCGCGCTGATTGTCGGCGGGCTGAGTAACGGACAGATTGCAGACTCGCTGGTTATCAGCGAACGCACGGTGGAAAACCACGTCAGCAACATCCTGGCTCGACTGGGTGTCGCCACGCGCGCCCAGATCGCCGCGTGGGCTGTTCAACACGACCTGGCAGCACCCACTAAATAGGTATCGATAGGTACCGGCCGGCTTCCGACACTGTCAAGAACAGGTGCCGTGGATGAGTGCTGCCACGCATATCTGGGAAACCGACGAGCCCCATGCTCATCTCAACACGAGCAGGGAGCAATTTCTGATGGTGTTCCACGACAACGACCTCGCGAATGTCATCCAAGCAGAACGTCGACGCGACGCAGCGCACGAACGTCTTCTCCACGAGTCGCTCAGAACTGCACGCGATCGCGCGCCACGCTTCAACCCATACCGCATCGGTGCGGCCTGGTTCGCGCAGATGGGCGGCCGGCGGCCGGTGTTCAGTGCACTCCCGCGGAACGATCCATCCTCGCGCGGAAGTATCTGACGGCGCGACGGAGTAATGCGCATTCGATCCCGATCCGGTGATCGTCGACATCGCAACCTGTGACGCCAGTCCCGGGTTTCGACCGGCACCAGGAGCACTCTGATGAACATGCTGCTCAGCGATCCGCCCGTGTCTACCACCGAGGTCTCTTCGTCAGACGGCATCGTTCCCACACCACCACGGTCCGCGCCGACCGACGCGGATACCTCTCACGGCCGGCTGATCTTCACGAAGTTCCTCGAGGACCAGGGCTTTGTCGAGCTTCTGCTTGAACGAAGCTTGCTCGATGGCAGCGCCAAGCACGCGGCAACAAGAGCGCCAGGCGAGCCCAGGTCGGCACGGAGCAAGTGATGATGGTGATCCTGGACAACGATCTCGTGAACGTGATCCAAGCGGAGCGCCGAGAGCACGCAGCGCGCGAACGCGCTTCCCACGAGTCAACTGGAGCCGCACGCGATCAGGCGCCACTGTTGAGTTTTACCCGCCGTACCACCGCATGGCTGCGCACCCAGGCGGCCGTTCTGCTGCTTGGGGTCAGTGCAGGCCAGGGATCCGATCAGGTTTCGCCTGCAGGAGACTGGCGCCGCGATCCCGTGATCACATTCGCGCGGGACTCGCGGGACGCTGATCGGCCTGGCCGCGCGGCGGCCTGAACGCAGCCGGCGCAGGAAGCCTGATTCGTGGCTAGCCCGAGACGCCGGC